>NZ_JAWPMM010000001.1:3130000-3436250 GCF_033344935.1 Reichenbachiella sp.
TCTACGATAAGGATCGCATTTTTAGCAGCCATACCTATCAACATCACAAATGATACTTGTGCGAAAATGTTATTCTCAAAGGTTGGACTGAATTGCCTGGATACCCAGAGCGCAAACAAAGCCCCAAAAATGGCAAATGGTGTTCCTAAAAGAATACTGAGTGGTAAGGACCAACTTTCATACTGAGCAGACAGAATCAAAAACACAAAAACCAGTGAGAATGTTAAGATTACACCCAAAGAACCTGAGGCCTTTTTTTCCTGAAAAGACATGGCATTCCAAGAAAAGCTCATATCTGCAGGTAGCACTTCACCTGCGACTCTTTCTAAAGCTTCCATGGCCTGTGCAGAAGTAAAACCAGGCGCTGGACTACCGGTTACTTCCACAGATCTAAAAAGATTAAACCTATTAGTATAGTCCGGACCAGATATCGCTTCTATATCGACCAACGTGGCGAGCGGCACCATATCGCCTCGATTGTTTTTAATAAAGAAGTTACTTATCTGAGTCTCATCTACTCGGTACTCTGGTTCCGCTTGAATGTAGGTCTTGTAGAGACGTCCAAATCTTGTAAAATCATTGACATAAGCACCACCCATAAATGCTCCAACCGTAGTATAAAGATCGTTGAGTTTCACTCCCATTTTTAGCGCCTTCTCTTTATCCACATTCATATAGCGCTGGGGTACTGTAGCTTGGAAGGTTGTAAATGCACGTCCAATCTCAGGAGCCTCATTGGCCGCCTGGATAAACTTCATCGTATTTTGAGACAAATAAGCTGGCGAGTTCCCCAATTTATCCTGTATCATAATACTAAATCCAGATCCATTTCCTAGCCCAGGTATAGCCGGTGGGCCGAAAGCAAATGCCTGAGCACCCTTAATAGCAAAGTAGAGTTTTTTGTTCACGTCATCCACAATCTCTTTGGCCGTGCGATCTCGTTCTGCCCAATCGGTGAGCGTAACGAACATGAAACCATTATTTGAAGACATGGCACCTGACAATAGACTAAAACCAGTGGCAGTTGTCACATATTGCACCTCAGGTACAGTAGCCATGATTTCTTCAATTTTTTTGGCTATCACGTCAGACCTCTGCAGGGATGCAGCGTTTGGCAGCTGCATGTTTACAAAGAAATAGCCCATATCCTCTTCAGGTATAAAACCTCCTGGAACCATCTTTCCAAAAATACCAGCACCCACAGTCATGATGACAATGAAAATCACTCCTCTTTTAATCTTTCGAGTCACTACATTGGTAAAACTCATGTAAGCATCCGTGCTTTTATCCATGCCTTGATTAAACTTTCCAAAGAACCAACCTAAAGGCCCGCCGTATTTCTCTGGCTTCTTAAGCAGGATAGAACATAGTGCCGGACTTAGCGTCAATGCATTGACCGAAGAAACCATCACAGATACAACAATCGTGATAGCGAACTGTTGATAGAGCAATCCCGTAATTCCGGCCATACCCGCGACAGGAATAAATACCGCGATCAAAACTAGAGTCGTAGCAATAACTGGAGCAGTCACTTTACGCATCGCATCCAGCGTGGCCTCTTTGGTACTCATGCCTTTTTCAATATTCACCTGTACGGCTTCAACCACAACAATCGCATCATCCACCACAATACCAATCGCCAATACCAAACCTAACAACGAAAGCACATTGATGGTAAAACCTAATGCAGGAAAAAACATGAAAGCTCCGATCAATGAAACTGGTATAGCCATAGTTGGTATCAAAGTAGCCCTCCAATCTTGGATAAAAATGAATACCACCAATACTACCAAGATCAAAGCAACAATCAATGTGACGATGATATCTCGTATACCTGCTGTAATCGGTGCTGTAGAATCCAATGAAACATCATACTGCATGCCTTCTGGAAATGCACTTTTAAGCTCTTCCATGTCCGAAATTACATCTTTGGCTAATTCAACCGCATTAGAACCTGGCGCTTGATAAAGTGCTACAATAGAGCAAGTTTCACCATTCAAACGAGTAAAAGAATTATACGTTTCTACTCCAAGACTAACCTCTGCGATGTCTCCAAGTTTTACCTGAGACCCATCCTCTTTAGTTCTCACAACTATCTCTTCAAATTCCTTAGGTGAATTGAATCGTTCTGGCAAACGCACAGTATAAGTAAACTCAGTCCCTGGCGGCGCTGGTTCTGCACCAAATTTACCACCTGGTACGATGATGTTTTGTTCGTTAATGGCAGTCAATATTTCCGGCACAGTAAGTCCCAAGTGAGACAAACGATCTGGCTTGATCCATATTCTCATAGAGTAATCCGAAGCACCTAATACATTCACTCGACCAATACCTTTGATCCGAGATAGTCTATCCTTGATATTGATCAACGCATAGTTTCCTAAAAAATCCTGATCGTATCTGCCATCAGAAGTCAAAGCCACCAACATCAAAATATTAGGCAGTGATTTTTCGGTAGTAACACCCAATTTCTTAACAGCTTCTGGAAGTTTAGCCGTAGCAGCTGATACCCGATTTTGAGCCAATACGGTATTCATATCTGGATCAGTACCAACATCAAATGATATATCAATAACCATCGACCCATCATTCGCATTGGTCGACTTCATATAAATCATATTGTCTACTCCATTGATTTGCTGCTCCAGCGGTGTAGCTACCGACTCCTCAACATTAATGGCATTTGCACCTGTATAATTGGCCCTTACCTGAACAATTGGTGGCGTAAGGTTGGGATATTGCTCAATCGGTAAATCAATGACTGATACCGCCCCTACAATCACAATAATAATCGCAATAACCATGGCCACAATCGGCCGATGCACGAAGAAATTTCCTTTCTGATCTGACATATCGGACGATTATTTTAAGCTAACACTTTTGAATTCGGTCACTTCCGGAACAATCTTAACACCGGATTGTACTTTCTGAACACCTTCCAGAACAACCATCTCTCCTTCTTTCAAACCTTCGCTAATCAACCAAAGGTCATCTATACGTTCGCTCACTTTTACTGATCTGGCCTGAACCGTTCCATCGCTTTCCACTATAAATACGGAATACTGCCCTTGTAATTCAATCACACATCTTTGAGGGATAATAATGGCATCCTTTTTATCATCCATTTTGACACGGACTCTACCAAACTGCCCTGGGCGAACGATTAAGTTTGGGTTTGGAAAAGAGCCCTGCACTAATATAGCACCTGTCGTAGCATCTACTTCTCTATTGATAAAGTCTACGGTACCTTTAAATGGGTGCTCTATTCCATCGGATAATATTAAAGTCAGCGCGTCTTTTCGTCCCTTCCCTCCTCTAGGGTTTAATTCCTCCTGGTTCTTGTGCACATATCTCGCAACGGTGAGGTATTCACTTTCAGTTAAGAAAAATTGTACTCGTATTGTATCAATTCTTGACACAGTATTAAGAATAACCGGATTCGGGTCTCTTCCTACAAATTCACCCTCCCTGGCATTCGTTTTACCAATAAACCCTGTAATTGGAGAAGATATTCTGCAGTACCCCAGATTGATTTGACTCATTCTCAGGTTGCCCTTCGCAGCGTTGACAGAAGCCACAGCAGCATCTCTTTTTGACTGGGCATAATCCAAATCACTTTTACTCACCGCATTTATTTCAGCTAATGGCTTGTATCGCTCCAATTCGTTTTCTGCATTGGCAAGCATCGTTTGAGCTTCAGCCAATTTTGCTTGCATGGCCGACACCTCCGCTTTAAAAGGTTCTGGATCTATAGAGTAAAGTAGTTTCCCTTTTTCTACACGAACCCCTTCTGTAAAATAGATACCCTCCAAAAAGCCTTCAACCCTTGCACGGATAGGAATATCCTTTAAACCATAAACCTGCCCGACAAACTGCTTAAAAACAGGCACATCTTGTTTGGAAACTTTTACAACCGGTAGTTTTTGAGGTGGAATGACGGCGGCTTGCTTTTCTTTGCAGCTATACATGATCACAGGCAGGATCAAAACCATCAGCGTCTGGCGAAGTTTCATTTGGTGAGTTTAGGATATTTCAAATTAAATTTTTAATGATGTATGATTTCCATCTGTCTTCGAAAATAAAAACTAATGGTTAATAATTCTTTTTAATATCAAATTTTCATATTCTTTTGTTAACCTTTTCTCAAATCAATATGAAACTTAAGCAAATACCAGTATTCTCATTATTTCTATTTTTATCAGCACTCCTTTTAGATTCATGTGCACCATCGCACCCATTAGTATTAGATGCTGCCTGGGAAAACGCGGTGTACGAACCTCGAAACTTTAGAAAAGTAGCTGTTTTTGGTATGTCCAAAGACATCAAAACAAAAAAGGAATTTGAGAAAGATGCCGTGAAGTATTTCAAAAGCAAAGGTGTGCCAGCAGTGGCTGGGTATACCCTTTTCGAACATGAGCCAGAAGGCGATGAGGTCAATCGGTCAGATATTAAGAAAGAATTATTTGCTCAGGGTTTTGATGGCGTACTGACTGCTTCGTCTATTGAAAACATCTCTACAGATGACGATGATATCACTGATGAAGAATTAGCCAGGCACGCAGAAGGAATCTACAAGTTTGGTCAATATTTTGAAGCGAGATATGATCACTTGCAGTCAGATGTGGATCATAGTCATCATAAATACTCCATTTTAGAGGCCAATTTTTACTATTTGATGGATTATAATGAATTCGACGGCAACGGATTGGTCTGGATCTCACATTTCAAATATGATCTGGAAAAGAAATCCGATGTAGCTATAGAAATAGACAACTATGCACACGTGATCGTCAATGCCTTATTTGAGGACCAGGTGATTTTGGAGAGAGGGAATTAATCTGTAATATTGACTAATACCTTGACTAACTAAAACAACCAAATTTCAAGAAATCATGAAGAAAATTTCAATCCTTGTACTAGCTACAGCATGGCTGATTGGGTGTGACTCCTCCAAAGCAGTACAAGAGCAAAATGTAAAACTAATCGAATCCTATATCCAGGCGGTAGAGAATAAAGATTACGATACAATGGAATCTCTACTTGCTGAAAATTATGTCGGTATTGGCCCATCTGTTTCTGATACTACCACCAAGAAACTCGCACTTGAAGCCTGGAAGATCAATAGCAGTGAATTGTATGAGTCTATCAAGTATACCAAGTCCAGGGTTTTTCCTATATCTGTTGCAGGCGGAGATTATCCGGGAGAATGGGTTTCTAATTTTGCCTTGTTAGATATCAATTATAAAAATGGAAAATCCATAAACCTTTTGACCAACACTTCTTATAAAATTGAAGGTGGAAAAATCGTGAATAGCTTCACCTTTTACAATGAAGCAGACGCCTTGGAGCAACTCGATTATGTATTCATAGACCTCAACGATTTAAATCAATAACCAGATGAAGAATTTATTAACCTTACTATTAATATTGTTTGGATTGAATGCATTCGCGCAATCGGATCAAAACTTAGCGAAGGGCTTGGGGCTTTTTGTTTTCCCTGCGAAGGATCAAGATGAAGCTACACAAAACAATGACGAATACGCGTGCTACAAATGGGCTATGAAGGAGACCGGAGTCAATCCGTTGAACCCTCCTAAAGTAGAGGCCGAAAAAGTAGAAACCGGACCTGATGGTTCTGCCGTGGTTGGCGCAGCAGGAGGCGCAGCAGCAGGAGCTGCAATTGGTGCCATAGCAGGAGATACTGGAAAAGGCGCAGCCATTGGAGCTGTGGTAGGCGGTCTTCGAGGACGTAGGGCTCGCAAATATGGTGAGTACAAAGAAGCCGAGCAAAATCAAGCAGCAGCCAAAGCCACCGAAGAGGAAATGATGAATAACTTCAAAAAAGCCTTCACTGCCTGTATGACAGCTAAAGGCTATACCGTTCAATAGAACATTCATAACTAAAAGAAAAGGCTGTCCATGGACAGCCTTTTCTTTTATACATACAGTAAAGCAAATTAGATTAAATCCATTCTGCTTTACGATTAGTTCCTTTCATCTAACTAATTCTCCTCACCTTCTGTTGCTCCGTACTGGCGTCAATCATTTTGGCGTAACTCACTTTTTCGCCGGACGCTGATTCGTAATAGTAATGCACTCCCTCAAGCGTCAATGTGCATTCACCCAACTCATAGCGAAGTACTTCCACCCTATCCCCTTCATTCAACGGTTCTCCATTGATATCCAATAGTTGTGGAGCCTTTTTTTCTTTTTTCTTCTTCTTGAATAGTCCAAACATATAATTTCTTAAATAGTCATCAGAGTTCTCTACGAGTAACTCTGATGGACAAAGTAAATTCTTCTTCTCACTACGAAACGACTCAAAGAAACTCATATTTTCTCTCAGAGTCACCTAAAAGGGACTCTGAGAATTAAGGATAGCACCCGCCGTGAAACTCTGATTTAGCTACGCCGTTGTCGTCCGTGCTGGGTTGTCGCAAATTATTTATTTCTTATTATAAAATTGGCTGGTTATACTCTAATTTTATCCTCACAATAAGACCATAACTAAATCAACAAAATGAGATACTTAAGTCTAATCATAGCAGGCCTGTTTATTACAGCTTGTAACAGCAATCCAAAATCAAATACAGAAGCAGCATCTGAACCTACAGAAATTGAGGAAGTAGCTGCAGACATAGAAGAAACTACGGAAACACCAACCGTTAAATTCAAAAGCAAAGGCATACAAACCATCTACAGTGCTTACGAAAAACTCCGAGACGCTTTAGTAGCTACAGACTACGAAACAGCAAAAGCTTTTGCTAAAGATCTAAGTGAAGCTTTGAAAGCGGATGAAAGCACCTGGCAACAGGCCAGTATTGCAGATGGCATCATGAATGCAGGAGATGTAGAAAAGGCCCGAGCAGTATTTTCTGAGTTAAACAACTCTATGGAAAGCGTATTCGAAGGTGCTATTGAATCTGGTGAAATCAATAAGTGTTTCTGTCCTATGGCTTTAGACAATGAGGGCGCTTCCTGGTTTAGTACCACCAAAGAAATCAAGAACCCATATTTCGGGGATAAGATGCTGAAGTGCGGCATGGTAAAGAAGACGATTAAGTAAGGCGAGCAAATCAACTCACTGTCTCAATTGCCATTGAGCAACGTCATCGCGAGGAACGAAGCGATCTTAGCGTTCGAAAACGAATCTTAGACCTAGATTGCCTCAGACTTCGCGCCCCGCGGGGTTCGCAATGACGGATGACAATTCATACCGTTACTCTTGGCAAATCCATTCTATCTACATTCAATTTTACCCTCCTTTTCAATTCCTAAATTAATATTTAGGGTCTACCGTGATCTTGAACCTGTTTTTGCTATATTCGTGGCTTATTGAACCTCGGATTTTAGTCAGCTAATAATTCGCAATTGGGTTCAAAATTTAATAGATTAAATAGCAACATTAATTAATAGATAAGCACATGAAGATTCTTGTTTGTATTACGCATGTTCCAGACACGACTTCCAAAATTGCCTTCACTGATGGCAATACCAAGTTTGATCAGACAGGTGTTCAGTATATCATTGGACCATACGACGATTACGCTTTGGCTAGAGCCGTGGAACTCAAGGAGCAATCTGGAGGAAGTATCACCGTATTGAATGTAGGAGAAGCCGAAACTGAACCTACTTTGAGAAAGGCATTAGCCATCGGCGCTGATGACGCGATTCGCGTAAATGCTTTTCCTAAAGATTCGTTTTTTGTAGCTAATCAAATTGCGAATGCAGCTAAGGAAGGTGGATATGATTTAATACTAATGGGTAGAGAATCGATCGACTTCAACAGTGGCGTAGTACACAGTATGGTGGGCGAATTACTCGGCATGCCTTCCCTATCTCCTGTTATGACCTTAGATATCGAAGGTAGCAAAGCTAAGATGACTAGAGAGATCGAAGGCGGAAAAGAATATTTGGAAGCTGATTTGCCATTGGTGCTTGGATGTCAGGAGCCTATCGCTGAGTGGAAAATTCCTAACATGAGAGGAATCATGACAGCAAGAACGAAACCATTGAATGTAGTAGAACCTGCTGACGACACGGTTAGAACTCAGTTGAGTACTTACGAAATGCCTCCTGCCAAAGGAGCAGTAAAAATGATCGATGCGGACAACGTATCTGAACTGGTTGATTTGTTGAAAAACGAAGCCAAAGTACTCTAATTAACAAGCCCAAAAAATTATAGAAATGAGCATATTAGTATTCATAGAAATATCAGAAGGCGAAATCAAAAAATCGTCATTGGAAGCCATAAGCTATGCCGCAGGTATCGGCGGTGATGTCACTGCCATTGCATTCGGCGAAGCAAGCAACGACGCACTATCGGCAGCTGGAAAAGCCGGCGCTACCAAAGTACTGCATGTAGCAGACGAAAAATACAAACAAGGAAATATTCAGGCTTATGCTTCAGCTTTAGCTGCAGCCGTAGAAAGCACTGGAGCCGAAACAGTAGTTTTAGCGAAATCATCACTTGGTGATCCAGTATCTGCCAGATTAGCCATCAAAATCGGTGCTTCATTAGCTACCAATGTTACCGAATTACCTGATACATCAAACGGATTCACGGTAAAGAGAAGCATCTATACAGGTAAGGCATTCGCTAACGTTGATTTGACAGAAGGTAAAAGAATAATAGGCATTAAGAAGAATGCGGCAATCATCAAAGAAGATGGTGCAGACGCGGCAGTAGAGGCATTTAGCGTCAGTGCAGATGATGCAGATTTTAAAGTAACGGTAACTTCTCAAGAAAAAGCTACTGGTGAAATTTTACTTCCTGAAGCTGACTTGGTAGTTTCAGGTGGTAGAGGATTGAAAGGCCCTGAAAACTGGGGAATGATTGAAGATTTAGCTAAGGCGTTAGGTGCTGCGACTGGATGTAGTAAACCAGTTTCCGATATGGACTGGAGACCTCACCATGAGCACGTAGGACAAACAGGTATCAAAGTGGCTCCTACCCTATATATCGCTGTCGGTATATCTGGAGCAATTCAACATTTAGCCGGTGTAAACTCTTCGAAGTTTATCGTGGTGATCAACAAAGATCCAGAGGCACCATTCTTCAAGGCAGCAGACTACGGAATCGTAGGTGATGCATTTGAAGTAGTTCCAAAATTAACAGAAGCTATCAAGGCACTAAACAATTAACAGACAGTTGGAGAAAATAAAACTAGACATTATAGGATTATCCTCCAGCCATGCACAATCGGGCTCATTTGCGCTGGTGTTAGGCGAATCGGAAGGTGGTCGAAGACTACCGATTATCATTGGCATGTTTGAGGCGCAAGCCATTGCCATAGAGATTGAGAAGATTACGCCTAACCGGCCCATGACCCATGATTTATTCAAATCATTTGCCGGCCATTTCGAAATTGACGTTAAAGAAATCATCATTTCTGATTTAAAGGAAGGCGTTTTCTTTGCCAAGATCGTTTGCGTAGACAACAATGGAAAAAAAGTAGAAATCGATGCCAGGCCCTCTGATGCCATTGCCATTGGTATACGTTTCGATGCAGAAATCTATACCAATCCAGCAGTGATGGAAGAAGCGGGGATTGTTGTCACTGATGAATTCGAAGAAGAGCTGGATACTTTGTCGTCACCTGAAGACGAGCCAAAGGAAGAATCTAAAAAAAGCAAAGGCATAAAAAAACATTCGGTAGAAGAACTGAATCGTTTGCTTGATAAAGCACTGGCAGAAGAAGACTATGAGAAAGCCGCTCAGCTTCGCGACGAATTGAATCGCAGGAACTGACACTAGTTTAAAGTAGAAAAGTAAAAAGTTGGGACTACATGCTAGTATCAGATCGTATACTTGAATTCTATCAATCTTTAGCACCACCAGCTAAACTCCCCAAGAAAGTTGAGACCATGAATCCCTACCAATCGCAGGATGGCTGGGAAGCGACTACCAAATTTTATAAGAAATACTATTCAGACAACAACGCCAGAAGAATGCTCTTCGGTATCAATCCTGGTCGTTTTGGAGGTGGTATTACCGGAGTACCATTTACAGATCCATTGCTCCTTGAGGAAGTCTGCGAGATTCCAAACCCATTCAACAAAAGAGCAGAACTCAGCTCCAGATTTATCTACGAAATGATAGATAACTATGGAGGTCCAAAGGCATTTTATGACAAATTCTACATTACAGGAATGTCTCCATTAGGCTACGTCATGGATGGCAAAAACCTCAACTATTATGATCTAAAGGATTGGCAAAAGATATTCGAAAAGGATATTGTCAGATGGATTAAAGATCAGCTAAATTTTAATATCGACTCTACGGTCGCCTATAGTATAGGTCAAGGTCAAAACCTAAGGTTGCTCAAACAACTCAACGACAAGCATCAGTTTTTCGAAGACATTGTACCTGTGCCCCACCCCCGATGGGTCATGCAGTATCAACTCAAACGAAAACAAGAGTTTATTGACGAATATTTGCAAAAACTAAGCTGATATTTGCCGCTTATCAAACTCATTACCATTTTGAATTTGATCTTTCTAAGATTTTATATCTTCGGATTTGAAATCATCAAGCATTTATTAATTCAATCAAACATGAGAAAGTTAGCTATTCTGGTTGTCCTATTTGCAACGCTGTCGTTGCAGGCGCAAGACCCATACGAATTCACGACTGTTATCGACCTGGAAGCCACTCCTATTATCAGTCAAGGAAGAACCGGTACCTGTTGGAGCTTTTCAGCTTCTTCGTTTATAGAATCTGAAATTATCAGAAAGACAGGTAAGACTATCGATTTGTCAGAAATGTACACGGTTCGACAGACTTACATGGACAAGGCAGAAAACTACGTCATGAGACAAGGCCTAGCCAACTTCAGTGAAGGTGGGCTGGCGCATGATGTATTGAATTCAATCAAAGCCAATGGTCTCGTACCCAATGAGGCTTACAGCGGGTTGGATGAAGGAAACAACTATCACAACCATGCAGAAATGGTAGCTGTTTTAGAATCCATGGTAAAAACCTATGCAGACAACCCCGGCAAAAAGCTCAGCAAAAAATGGAGACCAGCAGTAAGTGCCGTATTAGACGTTTATCTAGGAAAAGCACCAAAAACATTTACCTATGAGGGGAAAACCTATACCCCACAGTCCTTTTTGGAAATGACCAAAATTAATCCAGATGACTATGTTTCTATTACTTCATTTAGTCACGCTGATTTCTATTCATCATTCATATTGAACATACCTGATAACTTCAGCAATGGCAGTTTTTATAACCTGCCACTAGATGACTTTATCAAAATATTGGACAACTCGTTAGCGAATGGTTACTCTGTAGAGTTTGATTGTGATGTAAGTGAGCCTACTTTCTCAGCTAAATATGGTTTAGCCATTATTCCAGAAGATGAACAAAACAACAAGACCGCATTGGAAGGGCTATATCCAGAACTATCTGTGAGCCAGCAATACCGTCAAGATGAGTTTGAAAATTTTACTACAACAGATGACCACTTGATGCATATTATGGGTCTGGTTAAAGATCAGAATGACAATAAATACTACAAAGTAAAAAACAGTTGGGGCAACAACTCAGACAGAATCGGAAATAACGGGTTTATCCATATGAGTGAGTCGTACATGAGATTGAAGACAATTAGCATCACTGTTCATAAGGATGCGATTCCCAAGGACATTGCTAAGAAATTAGGGCTTAAGTAAGTCTATCGAAATACTAGGGGTTACTTATCTTCTGAAGATAATACCCCAGTATTTTCCACTCATCATCCTTTTTACCTAAGAGCCAGGTGGTTTGTTCCCTCTTCCACTTTCTAAACTTGTTTTGCCCGGTATCACGGGTAATAACCAAGGCGGCATTGGCTCTGACATTAACCGATAGGATATCAAACTCATTCGAATAAGGTCCCGCTTGCTCTACCATCCAACCTGGCCATTCCTTCAAATCATCACCAGACAAAGCCATATGCGCTTGCCAGTTGATAGGGTCTGAAGAATAGTTTCCATTCCACATGATAAATTGATCGCCAAGTGCAGACAGAACGAGTTCGGGTTTATTCTCTATTAAACCCTGGTGATAATTACTTATGATTTCATTCAGTTCGACATGTTCCGCGTTGACAGGAACAAAAGAAGCAACTCTAGTATACTCCCAATAATGGGTCATTTGCCAGCTTTCCCCATAGTCGGTAGAAAGGTGAGTAGTCCATTCAAAAACATCTGGGGTCTTAAACTCAAGATTGAACCTCACTTGCATTTTCTTTTTGGCTAGGTCTCCAACCCAATATAATTCAAATCCACCCTCTTTGATCACACCCTCCATCACCATTATATTGGAGTGCTCGGAATCATAATACACACGCTGAAGCTACATAGAATCTTTCATATAGAAACTTGTTTCCACTGCGTACAATTTTTCTCTAAAAATTCCTTGATAAGATTCTTTGATCGAACATCCCTTTAAACCAGTGGAGATCACCGATACCCCAACATTATTCTCATAATTACCTGGAGAAGTTCTATCTTTTGCCTCAACTTTCCATGTACCAATTAGCTTTGCTAGCATCTGATTTCCCGTATACTGACAGGGGCAATTAATAGATTGGGAGAAACCGTTGAGGCTGAGTGTGAGAAATATTGACAGTAGTAATTTCATCTTTTGAGTATTGATCAGCTATAGAAACGGGTCTCCTGTTCATATACATATGACGCCAGAACCATCAACCAATTACTAATAACGAACTGGTAAAATCACAGGTCTAAATAAGAAGAAATTTGAAGTTAAGACTCTATATTTTATTAGAGAAATGCTTATTATCAATATAATACAATTACTTATTGATATTATACCTAATCACTCAATAGTACAATTACACTCATTATATTCTACAATAAACTGAGTAGTTATTTAAATACCGATTATTAGTATTATACAATCTATTACTCATAATTACAATGTTTTATTAGAAAAGTACTAATTAGGAATTTTACCTAATCCATTATTTAGGTAAATCTACGAATTACAATTGTTCAAGTATTAACACATATTTGTACTAGATACTTAAACAAACTGTTATGAATCTCGTCAGAAAATCAATTATCATCGGTACACTTTTAATGAAAGCGATTCCATTAGCCTTGTACTTGATATTCGTTTGATAAAAGAAATTTAAAGACCGCAAGGTCTTTTTTATTAGCTATAGAAGAAGATAGTCAGAATATTGACGACTCTGTTTTTGTCGTCAATAATTCCAGACTATGAAAGCCACGAACAGAATTGCCCTTCTTATTTAGTTTAGGGCTCCAAACCGCCACTGCAAATTCTTCTGGATATACTGCAGCAATTCCGCCCCCTACTCCACTCTTACCTGCCAATCCAACCTTGAAAGCAAACTGACCAGACTCGTCGTAAAAACCACAAGACAGCATTAAGGCATTCAATCTTTTCACTTGACTTTTCGTCAAGCTAAATCCAGCATGTTCGTAAGACAAACCATTTTCACCAAAATGTAGAAAGGCAGCAGCGAGCTCACGACAGTTCATCTCAATGGAGCATTGCTTATAGTAGAAATCTAAAATCTCATCTGTATCATTTACGATATTGCCTTTGGCTTTCATCATATTTACAAATGCCGCATTGAGGTACCCAGTTTCCTTTTCAGACTGAGCTACTATCTTGTTATAAGTGATATTACTAGAACCGGTAAGTGACTGCACAAAAGCAAATAGCTCCCCTTCAGGATCTTTCAATTCAGACAGCAGCACATCAACAACCACAAGAGCGCCTGCATTCACAAAAGGGTTCCTGGGAATACCGTTTTCATATTCAAGCTGAACAATAGAATTGAAAGGATTTCCAGACGGCTCCACTCCCACTCGTTTCCAGAGTTTTTCACCAAGAAGCGAAAAGGCCATAGCCAGACTAAATACTTTGGATATACTTTGAATAGAAAATTTCTCTTCAGAATCACCAGTAGCGTAGTGTTCATTATTCATTGTCGTCAGGTGAATGCCAAATTTGTCTGCGTTTACCTTAGCTAATTCAGGTATGTAGTTGGCCACTTCACCACTATTTTCAAGTGCATTAACTTCAATGACAATTTCGTTGAGTATTTTCTGATAATCCATATTCAAAATTGACAGGATAAATTGATACCACGAAATTCCGGTCTTCTTTTTTTAAAAGAAATTTAGCATTAATCATTCATTGTTCACCATGACAAATGCGGCCCAATAGTACGGATCTTCATACTCTTCTTTCACTGCCTTTTGAGCCTGATTAAATGCGGTTTTTATCTCTTCTCCGGCCAACCAGTTTTTATAAAAAGTACTCATCAGTTTCATCGTAGCCTGGTCGTCCACTTTCCACAAACTCATTACCAAATGTTTAGCTCCCGCTACACTAAATGCCCTAGACAAACCATAGACCCCTTCACCATTTACCACTTCACCGGTACCCGTTTCACAAGCGCTCAACACGACTAGTTCTGTATCGCTAAGATTCATGTTCATGGCGTCGTAAGCCGTAAACACTCCGTCTGAAGGGTTTTCAACACTAGGCTCATCTTGCTGACCAGCTCCCGCAAGCAGCAGCCCTGACCTCATCAAAGGATTCGCTGATCGCAAAGTACGGCTGGCAATATTTCCTTCGTTCGACACTTTGTCTCCCATAAAAAATCCATGTGTAGCGATATGCAAAATGGAAGGGTTGGAAACTTGTTTTAAAGATTTTTCGGTAGCCCGAGCTTGTTCATAAAAGCGGGTATTGATATTATTCTCATTGAGCAATTCATCAATCGTTTTAATTTCCGCAGCGGTACCAGGCAATGGGGCAATCTCAGCAGAGCCAAACACCGGATTGCCCATTAGTACACCTTTATTGATAGAAGAACCACTATTCTTATTAGAAACTAAAACCGCGCTGTTCGGTATAATCTCAATCTGACGCCTGTCCAATAAGTACTGCCCGTTAGTCATCAGTGAATTTAGATTCAATAGATTATACACACCATCGAGAGAAACATAAACTCGAGTAGTACCTGCTGTTTCGGCAGCTAGTGGTTTCCAGAATTTATCATAGGATAGACTATCCTTCCATTTCAATCTTACTGCATTTTTATAATACTTAATCATTCTAGTTTCTAGCAAGTTGGCTGCTCCAATTATTTCAAATTCCAAGTGACCATCTCGCACAATCCATGCGCCGTATTGAGCATTTTCATTCTTGCCCTGATCACTCAATCTGATAATTTCAATGGCGGCCTCTTCCTCACCAAGACTGGCTGCGACCATCTCAAAGGTGATTTTTTCGGACTGTTCATTGATCTTCCCTGAAACTGCGAGATTGATTGCCTTTTCTATTTCATTGGCCTCTGTTTCCAACAATGAAACATCGATTTGCATCTCCTCGATGGTAGCCTGGCTCATACTGTAATAATTGGATAGATCGTGCTTAAGTGAAAGCCAGTCATTATATTGTTTCTTGACTTCGGTATCTTGAATGTTATTGATTTCTTCGAGTACTTTGTTTGAGTTATGCAACAAAAGGCCCTTTGTTCTTAACCTCACTTCATAGGCGTAGGCTATTGCTCCTTCTAATTCGAATCCATCCGATGCGACGAAAACATACATTTCTTCCAGCGATGGTTTGATAGTATTCCAAAATCGAGTTTTTTCCTTCTCGCTCATATTGAAAAAGAATTTATCAATCACCTGCAGATAACCATCCGTTGCTTCTTTGTATTTGTTGAAAGCCGGTACATTTTGTCCCAATCGCCAGGCGCAGGCTCCTTGCTTCTGAATAACGGAGAGATATCCCTTGTGCAATACACCCAAATTGGCCTTCCTTATCGCCGCCACCTTTTCGTACTGAGAATAAGCTTGATGGTAATTGGATGATTGCCTCAAATAGTCTGCTTGTAACTCCAAAGCATTGGCATAGGGCAAAGAGTTTGCACCATAATTCTTCTCTAGCCCATTAAGTGCATGCTGAACCAACTCCTCCAATTCGCTCGTCTTTCCAAGACTCAAATAGACTTCACCCAAGTAAAGCGAAATCTGCACATAGTCAGGATCCTTTTCTTTACCCGTCTGCTCATATTTTTTTAATGATGCCTTCAAAAAAACCTCCGCTTCGTATGTGCGCCCTTCTTCCAGCAATAAAAGTGCATAATTGGCCCGCACTCTGGATGGATCGAAAGACCCACCAGGAAATTCAATTTGATCCAAAATGGATTCCTGACTTTCCAGCAACTGAACCGATTGCTTGCTACGTCCCATTTCGTTGAGTAGCATCGCATGATTGTTGGCTACGATGCTATATTCAGTACTGTTCTTTGATTTTTTATGCAGATAATAGCGAGACACATATTTCAGCATATCTTCAGCTGCATTGTACCTTCCTTGATCCTTTCTGAGTATGGCCAGATTGTGCAGACAGCTAACGTAATGCTCGCTGGTATTTCCAATATATTCCTTTCTTACTTCTAATGCTCTTAAATAGAGCTTCTCTGCTACTTTATAGTTGCCAATTCCATGATAATAAATGGCTAATGCATTAACTGCTCTTGCAAAATACACCCATTGCTCCTTCGACAACTCAGAACTACGGGAGATCTTCTTTAAGATACGCTCCGTCCGAGTAAATCGAAAATCACGATTTTCAGAAATAGAGAAAACATCGATGGTTCGTGGATCTTTATCCGTTTTTACTTCTGGAGCGAGCCTATCCAGCACTTTATGATAATAGCTAATGGCGGTGCTGTAATTTCCTTTATACATATGGAAATCTCCCATATTCAGCTGATAGGAAATTGAACCATCCGCATTGGATTGAGAGATTTCTCTTGATGAAGATCTCGACACATTGTCATAGGCCATCCGTACCTGATCACCTATACTGATCACAAATTTGATGTCATCAATTTTTAGCCGTTGCTGTGCAACTAAAGGAGATACAATAAAAAAGGAGCAACAAATTATTGCTCCTTGGTATAGTCTTTTTACCATTTCGTTTTAATCAGAAAGTAGTATCCAAATATTTCAAAGTCTCTGCTGGATTATTCATTTTACGCAGCCCTTTTTGTTCTTCGGTGTCCATTTTTAGATAATCTATCGATCCCATCAATTCTGCTTCCACTTGCTGATAATTGGCTCCTGGAATGTACATAGAATGTCTTCCCTGCTCAGTATCCATAATAATATGTTCCTTGGCATAAATGGCGAATTGATCATAGGACATAAAATCAGTTCTTTCTCTTTTAAGGAAATTATCTGCGGCTCGAACAGCTTCGTCATTCCCCTCGAGTGCCGCCTTCACCCTACCTTCAGCCACTTTCTGATCAACATAGTCCTGCCCGGCTGTCATGGCCGCTCCAGAGAAATAATTCAATAGATCACTACCCAAAGTAGGTGTAGTAGGATGTGGATTTCTAAAATGTACCCAATCTCCTTCGCGTTGTAAAACCTCTACATAAGCATTATCAAAAGCTATGAATTCCTTTTGCTGACCATCCACAGTAACAAAAACCTGACTAAGCGCGCCATCACTTGTATATTCGCTTACTGTACCTGTAACATCAGTAATAATCACGTCTGTGGCAAACCATAATTTTGGCGGAAAGGAAATTTGTACTTCTCCGTCAATGCGATGTCCATCAGCAGTAATTATATAACCATTGCTCACCACGTCTGTTTCGATCGTCTTGGTCATCAAGAAGCTATCATCTGCGGGGTCATAGGCCGCAAATTCTTCTTCAATATTCTGAACAACATCTGACGCTCCATTACTCACATAAAATACATTGGCTGTGCTATTTATATCCTCTGCAAAAAAGAAGGCATCGTAATCACCTTTTTTCACAGGTTTTGCCCAAGCTATCCAACCGTTTTTGGAAACTCCATGTTCGTTGAATGAACCGGGGTGAAAGTTCTGTTTCTTATCGTCGAACACAATTACTCCATCGTTAGTTAAATCGCTAACTGCAACATCAGTCAGTCCATAAACGTCAATGCTAGACTCTTCAAATTTTCTTTTATCCCCATCTACTTTTACAATAAAAGTTTTGAGCATGACGCCATCTTGGAATCCGTTTCTTGAATTGGCCTCTTCTATCCTTATTGTCAACTCCCCTACTACTCTCTCGCCAGATCCCATCAAAACTACGAATCCAGGTTTCGGTTCATTAAATAGCCTTTGTGGAAATGCCGTTTTAGGTTCGTGTTGAATAAGCCCATATCGTGCTACTTCCTTCGCTGGATATTTCTCCGGCTTATTGTCTCCTATTTTAATTAGGTATTTCACAATCGTCCCTTGACTTACAATGGAAAAAGAACCCACCTTAGTTTCTCCAGATTTCAATACCACATATCCAGGCTGGAATTCTGTTTCGAATATGTTCTGCATATCTGGGTTTTTGAATTTGTAGATATACTGAGGGGGATATTGAATCAGATAATCATTGACATGCCAAGAATCATAAACATACTGATCATAGGTGTCTATCTCTTCTTGTCCTATTTCTTGTGTCACTTCCTCCACATCCTCAGATGAAAAGCCTTGTACGCTACCATTGTCACTCTCTGCAAACAATACATCACCCAAATCACTATTTGTAGCAAAAGCTACCCATCCCTTTAATTCGGACTCATCAGTTAACAAAACTGTACCCTGATGAAATTTTCTCATAGGAAGATATTGTTCGAGCGGCCTTACGTTGGCCAAAACATCATGATAGCTTTGAACTGTTAGGTTCGCTCCATAAGACTTAATGTCACCATATTTAAGCTTTACAG
Organism: Reichenbachiella sp.; assembly: GCF_033344935.1. Lineage (NCBI taxonomy): Bacteria > Pseudomonadati > Bacteroidota > Cytophagia > Cytophagales > Reichenbachiellaceae > Reichenbachiella > Reichenbachiella sp. Next base: position 3,148,769 of record NZ_JAWPMM010000001.1, read on the forward strand.
GTTTCTTTACGTTCGGTTTTGAAATGTTTACTCCAGTTATCATGGTTGCCTTTTTGATCAACTGAATAGACCCTTCGTGTTTTTGCCCATTGTTCGTAATCACATATCCAGGCATGGGTACTGATTTCACATTTGCAAATGAGCTGTAGTACGAATTTGATTCCCATGATATTAACGACCAGCTATTCTCAAATTTCGGATCCTTATATACTCTAACACCATAGTTGGACACTTCATCTGACTCAAATTTAAACGTCTCCTTTTTTGAATCTCGGATCTCCATGCTCACCACTTTGCCATTCACCTCCTTCAATCTCAACCTCCCTTCTATTTCATTTCCAGACCTGGTTTTAACATATCCAAAACTGGTAGAGCCAGTTCGAACATTTTTATATGCGGTAAATGGTGATTTTTCAACAGCTCCCCAACTAAACAGTGTTGGTGTATCATTTATACTCGAATTAGAAAGTCCATATTCTTTCAAGCTTTTAACCATGAAGTAATATTTATCTCCTGAATTAGTTTTAATTCGTACGCCAGAAACCTTCTCATAAGACGATCCCAAAAGAGAGATCTGCCCATCAAGAACAGTTCCATCACGCAGCGTGACATAGCCGTTGTCATAAACCGTCTTATAGTATCCAGATTTATTCTGTTTTACTTTGTAATTGCTTTCGGTACTTGTATTAGTTTGTGCTACTGTCTGAATGGTCAGAAACAAAGACAGTATGCCTAAAAGCATTTTTGATGAGTGCATCATGGGAACTTTAGTTAGAAATTATTGATCTTGGAAGATAGATAATGTACCTAACTAATCTGCAATAATTTGGGATAGTTCTATCATTCGGTGATTGCTGTAGACAGCTGCCTAAGCTTATTAATATAGTCATCACCAATGCTTCCATCCTCAATAGACACATGTACGTGTCCCTTAAAATCCATTCCGAGATACTCCGCAGTTAACTTGATGGGCTCTGCAAACCATTTGTGGAAAAAGTCTCCTTCGGTTTGACTGATCAGAGCCATGGACTTCCCTCTCAATTGACGACCTGTCTCTTTTTCGATAGTCAATAGATCTGAAATGCGATCAAGAAAAGTTTTCACCTCTGCACTCATGGTATACCAATAGATAGGCGTTACGATCACCAATGTGTCATAATTATCAATAAAATCATTGATCAAGGGCAGAAAATCATCATTTCTGTTTTTATGATCATAGTCGTAATAGGAAATATCCTTTTGTCCAAGATCTGCTATGGAGCTTCCTGATATATCGGCAAATGCTTTGGTCACTAATGTGGTGTTTCCATTCTTATGCGAACTACCGATTAAGGAAAGGATTCGAGTATTATTTGAATTCATCTTATTTGAGTTTTATTTCCCGAAGAAACGAGAAATCAAATGTTGATTATGAAGATAACCATCGGAAGAATTGATGAATCCATCGAGTCTGTTGATCGAAATTAATTGAATCGAATGGCGGCGATCGGTTTTATTCTAGACACTACAGTCATAGGTATGCCTAAAGCCAGAGAGACCACTAGAAAAGTCAATACATTGAGCCCGATCAGCGACTCATAATCCCAGGAAATAGGGACATAGTACATATAATAATTGGCAGCATCCAAAGGCACCAATTGAAATTGATCTTGAATCAGCGCGATGATCAAGGCTATTAGGTTACCGTATACAAGTCCCTTGGTAACAAGCAACATGCCTTTGAAAAGAAAGATGCGTTTGACTTGTCTTTTACTTGCACCAAGCGCTTGAAGTACGCCAATCATATAAGTTCGTTCTAGAATAAGAATAAGTAATATGGAAATCATATTGAAACAGGCAACAATCAAAATCAAACCAAGGAAAACAGTCACATTTTGATTTAACAAACCCAACCAATCAAAGATTTGGTTGTATTTATCGCTTACTTTATCCACATATAAATCAGCATCGATGGCATTAAACAAAATGTTTTCGGCGTCGTCAATCTTGGATTTGTCTTTGACAAAAACCTCAAAGCCTCCTACTTGGTCTTTGTTCCATTCATTTAGTCTTTGGATCATTCCAAGGTCTCCGATAATCACGCTTTTGTCAAATTCTTCCAGGCCGGTTTCATATATACCTACCAATTGCAATCTCCTGAAGCGCGGTGGGTTCTGAACAAAATGAATCATGAACTTATCACCTAATTCCATGCTGAGCTTATTAGCAATATGCTTACTTAAAATCACCTCATCCGAATACCCATCGGCTTTATGATGTATAAAGCGACCACTTTGCATATTAACCGCGAAACGTGTCGTATCAAACTGATCATCCACTCCTTTGTAAACCACTCCCTCGACTTCATCCTGAGTTTTGATCAAACCTGGTTTATAAGCAAATGCCTGAACATGATCTATAAACTCAAACTCATCTTTCTGCACATAAAAGTCTGAGCCAAAACTGATGGATTTTTCATCCAGCGCATTGCCCATGTTATACTTCGTAATCTCCAGATGCCCCTTGAAATTGTAAATTTTCTGTTTGATCGTCTGCTGAAAACCGCCAAGGATAAAAAATGCCAAGATCATTGCGGCCAACCCCACACTAATACTAATAATGGCTAGCTTAGATATGATAGATGAAAAGGACGAATTGGCCTCTGATGTAATGCGTTTGGATATGAAATAAGGAAAATTCAATTTTTACAACTACTTTCGTTAAGTACTCTAAAAAAGTGTGTAAAATAATTAAATCAAATCAATTCCGTTGTTCCTAATCAAATACTTTAGTCGTGTTCTTCCACTCTGCGCCTGTCTGATCATCTGCAGTTGTCAGGCACAAGACTCAGAGCCACTTTTTATTACTACTGGAGCTGAACAAATGGATCAATATCTACCCACACTCAAGGGTAAATCTGTAGCACTACTCATCAACCATACCTCGCTCGTCGGAAATACTCATTTACTAGACACCCTCCTTTCTTCAGGTGTACAAGTAGTTAAAATATTCGCACCAGAACACGGTTTTCGAGGAGATTTGGCTAACGGCGAACAAGTAGATGATGGAGTAGATATAAAGACCGGACTCCCATTAATATCACTGTATGGAAAGAATAAAAAACCATCCGTGGAGCAGTTGGAAGGTATCGATATAGTGATTTATGATATACAGGATGTTGGGGCACGTTTTTACACCTACATCAGTTCCATGCATTATATGATGGAAGCTTGCGCTGAATATGGGATCAGCTTTATGTTGCTTGATCGCCCAAACCCCAATGCTCATTATATTGACGGCCCGGTACTGGACACCGCACGAGCGTCTTTTGTTGGCGTACACCCCATTCCTATCGTTTATGGCATGACCTCTGGCGAATTGGCTTTGATGGTCAAAGGTGAAGGCTGGGTCAATCAATCCGAAATGCTTGACCTTAATGTGGTTAAGCTAAAAAATTGGGCCAGAGATAGCAGCTATGCACTGCCTGTATCTCCATCTCCCAATCTTCCTAATACGCAATCCATTGCCCTGTACCCTTCTCTTTGCTTGTTCGAAGGAACTCATGTGAGCATGGCGAGGGGAACGGAGTTTCCTTTTCAGGCTGTCGGATATCCCGATTCTGATTTTGGAGATTTTCAGTTTACGCCGATCAGCATTCCGGGCGCTTCAAAGTATCCTCCGCATAAAAACAAAGTTTGTTATGGCTACGATCTTAGGTCAGTCACACCACCAAATCAAATTGATCTTTTTTATCTCATAGATTTTTACCAAAAATCAAAAAATAAAACAGACTACTTCAATGCTTTCTTTACCAATTTGGCAGGCACCAGAGAATTGCGCAAACAAATAGAAGATGGCTGGACAGAGGAAGATATCCGAGCTAGCTGGCAAGATGACCTTGATCAATTCAAGCTTAACAGGAAAAAATATTTGATTTATAAATAATTTTTCTACTCTGTTTCTAAGCCAGCGGACTTCCAAGCATTCATACCGCCTTGCATTTCATAGACTTTTTCGAATCCCAACTCAGTCATCTGAGTCAATGCTCTTCCACTTCTTCCTCCAGATCTACAGTAAATGTAGTAGGTGGTTGATTTGTTGAGTTCACTGAGTTTCGAATCAAAATCATCTGCCAAAAAATCCAATTGTTCGGCACCTGGAACCATACCTTCCGAGACTTCTTTATCCGTTCTTAAATCTAAAATCTTAAAAGCATCATCCTCCTTTTCAATTTGGCTCTTAAACGCTACTGGAGATAATTGATTGGGCACCTGGGCTTGACAAGAAATGGTCATTGAAAGTAACAGTACTAGAATAATTGTGTTTCTCATTTTCAGACTTATTATGTTTACTTGCTAATATACTAATTTCATTTTATGACCATCTATCCACTAATTACCACTGAGAGAACCTATCTCTGTACTCCAGATCATTTGGCTTTTTCTAATATCAGAAAACTTGATTCCGACCCAGAAATCATGAGATATATTACAGGAGGTAAACCAAGATCACAAGCAGAATCAAAAGACTGGATAGCCAAAAGATTGGCAGAGTACAAAAGAGATGGCTTTGGACTCATGCCCGCCTACCTCAAAGAGAACGATGCCTTTATCGGTTGGGGCGGTCTTAAGCTGTTGGATGATACAGATAAAATTGAAGTGGGCTATCGTTTTGACAAACTTTATTGGGGACAAGGTTTTGCTACTGAAATTACAAAGGCTGTGATTGAATATGCCCATAAAGAACTCGGCATTGAACAACTAGTAGCTGTTACCGATTTGGAAAATGAAGCATCCAAAAATGTATTGATAAAATCTGGCTTTCAATACATATCAAAAGCGCACCATTATGATACAGAAGTAGATTACTTCGAAATCAATCTACAATAAGTGTAATAAGTCTTCGATTGAAACATTTTAAATTTTATTTACGTAGTTAACTACGTTTATAAATACTTTATAAAATGGATACAGTAAAACAACTCGGAGAACTAGCCCTAGGAAGTAGACTCAAAAGACTCAGTGATGAAATCATGAAGGATGGCAAAAAGATTTATGCCGCTAACAAAATAGATTTTGAACCCAAATGGTTTCCTGTATATTATGCCATATCACAAGCCGAGAAAACAACTGTAACCGACATCTCGGATGCTATTGGATTCAAACATCCTTCTGTCAGTCAGTTAGTCAAAGAATTAGAAAAAAATGGACTTATAGAAAGTGAGGCCAGTACTAAAGATGCTCGCAAACGGAATCTAAAATTATCAAAAAAGGGTTTGGACTTGCTTCCAGGCATCCAATCTATTTGGTCCGATATCTCGAACGCCATGAATGAAATGATTGGTCAGCACACCCACAACATCCTCTGTGCTCTGGAACAATGTGAAGACGATTTTGAACAAATCCCGATGTTCGAAAGAGTACAAAAGCATCGTAAAGCTCGTCTGATGAGTCAAATCGAAATTATCGATTACAAACCCGAATACGCCTCTGACTTCCTCAGACTCAATACTGAGTGGATTGAAAAATACTTTAAGCTGGAAAGCGAAGACAGAAAGACCCTGGAAAATCCAGATCAATATATAATCAAGCCAGGAGGTGCGATCAAGTTGGCTAAATACAAAGACGAAATCGTAGGAACTTGTGCCTTGATCAAAATCAGCCATGATGTTTATGAGCTAGCCAAAATGGCGGTCACTGAAAAATGCCAAGGTTTACAAATTGGAAAAAAGTTAGGCCTGTCAGTATTAGAAAAAGCTAAAACACTCGGTGGAACTAAGGTAATTCTTGAATCTAATAAAAAACTGGTACCAGCAATTAATTTATACAAATCCCTCGGCTTCAAATCCGGTCAGCATTTTGGTGATAAATCCGTGTACGAAAGATGTGATATTGAAATGGAAATCATGATATAGTGGTATCTTGCCCTCCCAATTGAACGCATGACAAATACATCCAACAATCAACAAAAAGGCCTCATTTACGCTAGCCTCACAGCTATCCTCTGGGGATTCCTTGCCATTGCTCTAAAAGTAGCAGTGACAGAAATCGATCCGATTACCGTTTCCTGGTTTAGGTTTTCTATTGCCACGGTTTTACTTCTCATTTTTATCAGAGCCAAAAACAATGGAGAGCTCCGATCCCTCAAGCACTTTCCCTGGTTGGCGATGGTAGCTGCCGCGGGCCTATCCCTTAACTATATTGGTTATATTACTGGCATCGAACTCACCGGCCCTAGCAATGCACAGATCATCATACAATCTGCACCGCTGACTCTTGGAATTATTGGAATCGTCTTCTTTAAGGAGAAAGTGTCTAAAAGGCAATTGACAGGAATTGGTATTGCTGCCATTGGATTCTACTTTTTCTATCTGAATAAGCTAGGTGGCACAGCCTTGAGTGGCCAATCTGTTTACAACATAGGATCATTCTATGTTTTGCTCGCAGCCATATGCTGGGTAGTGTATGCCGTATGTCAAAAAATTCTAGTTCACACCTATCCAGTAAGGGCGGTTAATTTCATCCTTTTCATTTTTTCCGCTTTTGCTTTGGCGCCAATGGTCGATTACCAAAGTATTTTTCAGATGAGTATAGGGATGTGGGCTCTGATGTTGTTTTTAGGTCTGAATACGTTTTTGGCATATAGCTTCTTGGGGGAGGCTTTCAAACATGCTGACGCCAACAAAGTAGGAATTATTATAACGCTCAATCCGCTCATTACGATTTTTGTAATGACCATATTGGCCTACGTTGAAGTCAGTTGGATCTCCCCGGATGTGCTATCACCACAAGGATTCATTAGTGCGTTAGCAGTAATTGCTGGTGCAATTTTGGCAGTTAAGTCTAAATAACAATTGAAAACAAAATAATATTTGTACTTTTAATCTATGAGTAGAATTATTACAACCGTACTAACCACAATTGTGCTTTTGGCCAAATTTTCGGTGGGGTATGCTCAGTCCTCAACCGAAATTTTTCTTTTTGAATTAACCAAAGAGAATGGCAACTTCAAAATGGCCAATCCTGCGAATATCACCAACAACCCAGGGTATGACAACCAGCCCTCTTTTATTAATGACAATGAATTGGTGTATGCCGCTACTTACGATAACCAAACAGATATTGTAAGACTCAATTTGGAGTCAAAAGAAAAAACAAGAATGACCAATACGCCAAGCAGCGAGTTTTCCCCAAAACTTACTCCTGATGGCAAGTACATTTCATGTATCCTTTTGGATCGAAACGGGAGTCAAACGCTTGTAAAATATCCACTGAAAGGTGGAGAACCGAAAGCCATACCTTCGGAACAAAAAATCGGATACTACTGTTGGTTTGACAAAAAGACCGTCTTCTCTTTTGTATTAGGCTCTCCTCCTTCTTTACAAGAATGGAACACTAAAAATTCTGAATTTAAAATCATTATGATGAACCCAGGAAGATCTTTGAGTAAAATACCTGGGGAGAAAACGATCAGTTTTATTCACAAAGAATCGGATGACATCTGGTATGTAAACAGCTACGATCCTCTTACAGACAAAGTCACTTATCTCACTGAATGTATCAAAGGGGCTGAAGATATGGTATGGGCATCTGACGGAACCGCCTTTCTAAGCGATCAAAAAAAGATTTACAAATTCGACCCCAAAGTAGACAATGGTTGGAAGTTGATGGCCGATATGGAATCATTTGATCTATCAACCGCATCTAGGTTAGCGATCAGCCCTGACTTGAAATGGATGGCTGTAGTTATCGATGAAGAGTAATACAATCAAAGCCAGAAAACCTTTTTCCAGGGAGCGTATACGAGTATTCCCTTTAGATTAGTCTCAAATTCATCCTTCAATAAGGTTGCTTATTAATTCTATAAAATGAATTAATATTAGGATAAACATTAAATTATAATATTGGCTAAATTTGACCTATACATACGAGGATCAAAGTAATTTGGGTACTCTATTAAAATTATCACTCTTTTAAAATAAAATAAATGAAGTTATCCAACTACATAATATTGGTAATAGCAGTTCTAGCGCTAAATAGCTGTTACCCAAGCGAAGAAATTCCTGTTACTGACCTGGACATTGTCATCACTTACAGAAATGAAGATGTTACATTTTCAGGATACCAAACTTATGCGGTCGCTGATGAAGTGATTTGGGACGAAGACTATGATGATTATAATGGTGAGTATGATGCCAGTCTTATCGCTCAGATCAAAGCAAACATGAATGCCTTAGGATATGTGGAAGAAACAGATCCGGAAACTGTCATGCCTGATTTGGTAATTCATCCAGAAATAATCTTTACAGACAACTACATTGTAGGTGGTGGCGGATGCTACTATGGCTGCTGGGGTTGGGGTTGCCCTACTTGCTGGTGGGGAGGATATCCTCCATACTACCCTCCTTCTTACGTGGTATCTTACTCTTCTGGAACTATTTTGATGCACATGGTAGACCCAGCTCAAACTGGTTTAGTGAGCGGTACTGCATTGACTGTTTGGAATGGTGGAGTAAACGGATTATTGAGAGGCTCAATAAATGAGACGCTTCTGAATGGATATGTTGATCAGGCGTTTGATCAATCAGCTTATTATCTTAGAAAATAAAAAAGTAGATACAGATGAAAAAGTATATATTAATAGCCCTAGTTATTGGATTAGTTCATTCAACTGCATCTGCTCAGATGTCAGTCTTTAAAATCGATTGGAACGTTGGCTTTCCAATGGGCGACATGAGTGATTTCATAGAAGACGAAAGTTATAGAGGATTTCGAATCGGTGGTCGTGCGTTTATTTATGACTATCTATCTGTAGGTGGAGAAGGTGGATGGCAAGTCTACAACACCACTTGGAGAGGTACTCAAAACATTGATGGGAATATAGATGTATCTGGCACACAATTCAGATATATGAATATGTACCCGCTCATGGCGAATATCCACTTCTACTTAGGAGAAGATGGTGGTATGCGCCCTTATATTGGTACAAATGCAGGTGTGAATTTTATTAACACCAGAACTGAAATTGGACTCTGGGCGGTATCGGAAACATCGACTCATTTCGCACTAGCACCAGAGATCGGCGCTTTTATTCCAGTAGGAGTAGCAGGAGCTGGACTGAACATCGGTGGACGATATGATGTATCCTTTAAAACCAATAAGCTAGACATGAACGTTCAAACGTTCTCGATCTTCTTAGGATTTATATTCCTCAACTAATTCTTTTCGAAGACTTACTCAGATATTCTAATCTATTTTGGCAAATTGCCGTAATAGATTAGAATATTTTTTTTGACCCCTTCATATGAGTAAGCAAAAAGCCTCCTTCGGCCACGTCTTTAAAACCATTGTACTTCCAAGAAAAAATCTATTACTTGTTGGACTTGCATTAATCATCATCAGCAGACTTTCCGGTTTGGTACTACCAGGTGCCAGTCAGTATCTCATTGATAATGTGATAGTCAATAAAGATTTTGACATGCTTAAAACTCTACTTATTGTGGTTGTTGGAGCGATCGTGATTCAAGCCTCTACGAGTTTTGCGCTTACTCGTCTGCTTAGTGTAGAAGCTCAGCATCTGATCGCCCAGCTGAGAGTCAAAGTCCAAAAACAAATCATCCAGCTTCCCATCAACTTTTTTGATGACAACAAAAGTGGAGCGCTGGTATCCCGAATTATGAGTGATGTGGAAGGGGTAAGAAATCTGGTAGGCACAGGTTTAGTCCAGCTATTTGGCGGATCATTAGCCGCCATCCTCTCCCTGGTCTTGCTCATCAGGATTAGCCCTATGATGACCCTGTATGTACTGGTGCCTGTTGCCATCTTTGGTGTCATTTCTTTGAAAGCATTTGGTTACATCAGACCGATCTTTAGAACCAGAGGCAAGATCAATGCGGAAGTTACCGGTCGCTTGACTGAAACGTTAAATGGTATCCGTGTGATTAAAGGTTTTAATGCTGAAGAACAAGAAATCAAGACTTTTGAGTCTGGCGCGCTCAAACTCTATGAAAATGTAAAGAAAAGCCTGACCTCTACCGCCTTGGTTACCAGTTCTGCCACCTTCTTGCTTGGGCTGGCTACTGCAGGCATCATGGGCATCGGTGGATACATGATCATCAATGATGAACTAACCTTCGGTGAATTCCTGTCCTTTACCCTCTACCTTGGCTTTATGATCGCTCCTATTGTACAGATGAGTAATATAGGCAGTCAGATCACTGAAGCCTTTGCTGGTCTTGATCGTACGGAAGAAATCATGTCCATGCCAACAGAAGATGAGAATCCATCACGCATCCACAACATGGCGCGCATCGAAGGTGCGGTAAAATTTGATCAGGTAAGTTTTGCTTATGAAGAAGAAAAGAATGTAATCAAAGCGGTTTCTTTCGACGCTCAGCCGGGATCTGTTACTGCTTTAGTGGGTACTTCCGGTTCAGGTAAGTCCACCATTGCTGGCTTAGTGGCATCATTCATCAGTCCGCAATCCGGTCGTATTTTGGTTGATGATGTTGACCTTTCTACAATGACTCTCAGCAGTTATCGAAATCAACTGGGCGTAGTTCTTCAGGACGACTTTTTGTTTGAAGGTACCATTCGAGAGAACATACTTTTCCCAAGGCCAGATGCCACAGAAGACCAGCTCCAACAAGCGGTGAAAGCAGCGCATGTTCAAGAATTTACCGATCGATTTGAAGATGGATTGGACACCGTCATTGGCGAGCGTGGGGTAAAGCTATCCGGCGGACAGAGACAGCGAATCGCTATTGCCAGAGCCGTATTGGCTGACCCACGAATTCTCATTCTGGATGAAGCTACGTCCAACTTAGACACCGAAAGCGAATCCTTCATTCAGGAAAGTTTGAAAACATTGATGAAAGGCAGAACTACGTTTGTGATTGCTCACAGACTGAGCACAATCAAACAAGCAGACCAAATCCTGGTCATCGAGCAGGGACAGATCGCAGAATCAGGCACGCATGATGAGCTCATCGCCAAGGAAGGCAGGTACTACGACTTGTATACTTATCAGGCGAGGATATAGGGTTAGTCCTTCTTCCCTTTCTTGAAATTGAATCCAAACCTTACATTCCAGGGGCTATTGTATAGCAGATTATCCGCGTGCATGAAATTATAGAGCAAGGAAATCTGGGCCTGAGCATTAGCACCGAGGTTGAATCGACGTTCTATCCCCAACAATAGACTATTGTTCCATTCTACTTTGTTGGTATCTGATGGTGCTGTAGGAGCCGTGGACCTGGCAGCTAGGGACTCAAACTCCAGGTGGGCATGAAAGCCCTTGAAAAGGAAATACTCTGTAAATACGCGATAGCCATAAATTTGCGTTTCCCGCGCCTGGCCTAGCAGGTCATCTATTTCTCCGTTTAATCTGTAGTTGCCTCCGATGCCTACATCCCACTTTTTGTTGATGCGATAGGCGAGTTCTGGATTCAAATCGATAGAGGTCTGTTGATCAATATGAATCTGAAATGTACCGCCAAAGACCAGTCGCTCCCAAAAGGTATCTCCCTCCAAAGAAGATCGTTTGGTTGCCGTTGACAGATCATTGGAATTGACCACTTTGGAATACTTTTCTTTGAGCTTCGCGCTTTGCTCCATGGCCTTAGCCAATACTTCTTCCTTGCCTTCAAAGTAATTCACCCCCTTCACCTTGGACTGGTTGACATTGAGTACTTCATCTACCATTTCTTTGTACCCCAATATCTTTTGCAGCTCTGGATTGTTAGAAGGAAAATTGATCTGACCTTGCTCCATCGCCTCTTGGGCGGCTCTCTCTTCCAGATCCTTCCCATACTTGTCAGACAACTCCTGCTTTTTCAATATCATCAGGTACTCCCGCTTCTCCTTATCTTCTTCATGGGCTTTCAAGCTATCGCGATAGTCTTTCAGTTCGCTGTGATAGCCCATGATCTGCTTGTTCAAGCCATTGTACTTGTCGTAGTAGTAGTTGCCTTCCAGACGGTCTTTAGAGTAGAGCAGCAGTTCTTCTTTTGATTTCATTTCTGTGGAGTCCCAAGCGGCTATTTCTTCCATGCTATACCACTCATTGGTGAAGATGAAATGCTGCTTCTGCAGGCGCCTTTCTCTATTGGTACTGTCTTTCCAGTTCTGGTTTCTCAAAGCATCCAGACTGTCTCTTTTCTCCTTATATGCCTTGCGCTGTGCTTTTACAAAGGCTTTGTTGTCTTTGGTGATTTGGTCTAGTTCTGCTTTGTTCTTTTCTACTTCGCCTATCGTATTGCCATGCGTATTTTCGAATAGTTTGATATCGAAGGTCTGGGCGCTAGCAGAAAAAGCACCTCCTAATAGAAATAAGCAAAGTAGGTAAGAATTGATTTTCACTTGTACTGAGTTAAGCAGCTAAAATAGAATAGTCTACACTTATAATCCATAAAAACGCAAAAGGTAAACATATTTTATTCCGTTATTTTTCTTCTTTCATATTTTCCGATTCTCTCGGTCTCAATTGCCTCTCTCTGTCGCATTTGGAAATGCGAACGAGCGAGACCAGCCACTGAACTCTCGGCCTTAAACTTTCTTCATAAGCTCAATAAATTCTTCTGGAGTAATATTGATTTGACGCAAGATCTCTCTGGTCAAAGAACGACCTATATCTCTATTTTTATGATGAGGTAATGTTGTATATCTACCATCTGGGTGACGGTAAAATACATGACTTCCTTTCTGACGTTTGATCTCAAAGCCTAGATGTAACAAACTTCTCAAAAACCTTAGAGGAAACTAATGGTAATTTACTCATGCACCTACCGAAACTTGCTGAAAGCCAATAAACTCAGGTAATTGATTCAGCTCCTCTTCTGTGCATTCTTCCAAACACAATTCCGCCACATCTCGAAGATTCAGATACAATTCATCCAAAGTTTCCCCTTGAGTATGAGCTCCTGGTAGATTAGGAATAAAACCTGTGTAAAGACCTGTCTCCCTATCTTTTTCTATTTGTGCTGTAAACTGATGTTTCATAATTCCTATTTTCTCAAAGTTACGTACATATATAACAATTCCGCAAATGTTATGTTTCACTAAATAAGAAGTATTTTATTCAAATCACACAAACTCAAAATACTTCCTTTTTCATACATAGCATCAAAAGCCTCTTTCCTTCTACTTATTCAGTTGCTCATGAATCTCCTGCAACGGCTCTGCTAGTTCATAGAGGGTAAAAACTGCACGCTCCAGTTCTTCCCTATTGATGTAGGTCTGGTTTACGTAGTGGAGCAGGTAGATGACTTCATACAGGTCGTTTTTCATACTTTCTGGATGGCCCGAATAGATCAGGTTGATCAGTTAGGCGATCGGTTGGGTGTACTTTCAAACTATTTGATCCAACGAAAGTAAAAGAAATGAAAACTGTATCAGCAGTAAATATGCGAACAGGGCCTGGCACTGAATACAGAAAGATAGAAAAACTAATAAAAGGAGATACTGTTTACCTGATGGATTCAACATCAAACGAAAATTGGTATCAAATCAGATACAACTGGAACATCGAATACGTTAGTTCCAAATATATAATTCCTTAGAAATTCTATATTTTCATCTCTATTCTCTCACCTATAGTGTACCACCATTTGATCAACCATTGAATAATCGTGTATTAGGTAGTGTATAGCGTGTTTGTACATATTCCTCTATGGAATATGGATAAGTATTGATTTAGGATTCTACTTTCTTATACACTCTGAAAAGAGACAGAAATACCAAAAATGAAAAGAATACCTAATTCACATTAGACCCTACACTAAAACCCAACCTCACAATATCAAACTCCTTCATTTCAATCTCTACTACAGTGTAACCAAACACCCCACAAAACAAAAATGACCAACCCGCGAAGGTCAGTCATTATAATTATATCCTATCCACTATTATGGTCTTAGCGGACGCTACGACCAGTTGGTTCTTTTTCAAAAACAAAAACCTCTCGGATTACTTGCTTGAAATTGGGGCGGCTAAACCATGGGAGACATAAAAAAATCCCACCCCCTTTTTACAGAGTGTGGGATTTCTAATCTATTTCCTATCCTTCTCTGGTCTTAGCGGACGCTACGACCAGCGGGTTCTGAATTAATCATTTCCTTTATTTGGTTTCCGTCCAAATTGTATTTCTTGAAAATCAACTTAGTTCGTAGATCAAATTTTTCTTCAAATACTCTCAATCTCTCTTCACACCCCACCCTATTTGCCAATCCATACTGCGCATTATTTATATCTACTTTTAAACAACTCCCTTGTATTCCAGAATCTAATATTTCAACATTATAATAGTTCTCTTCTTCTCTAAGGATTTTAATCTCAGCTCCAAATTCCAGAACTAATATGTCATCTAAATTAATATTCCCTTTTTCATCAATTTTGTCCAACGGAGAAAAATTCAATCTTGAGTTTAGTTTAACAACATCACCCAGTTTAAACTTCAGGTTTGGCACCTTATACATAGAATTAACCTCTTCCCATGTTTCATAATGAGCAATCAAATACTCCTGAATTATTTCACGCTTAAAATCATTCTTTTCAGATTTTTTAGCACACCCAAACAACATCAGAGAAAAACTGACTAAAACAAAAACTAATCTTTTTACCAAAAAAATACTTTTCATAAATTCACATTTAATATTTCAGTTTCTACTTAAGATATTCATCTTCAAAAGCCTTATATCTTTGACTCATTCGCTGAGTATAATGTTCATCAATAAATTCATCTCTCATAAGTTTCTCTGAAAATGTCAAAGTGAATGAATTATTTTGAAGAGTCGAAAATGCAATAGCATATCCTGCCATTTCAAGATCACTACCATCACCAGGGTGCTGTCTAAAAGTATCAAAACCGTGCAAATAGTTATTCGGATTATTTACAATGAATTGAATTTTCGCTCCATTATATCCTGAATCTATATACTTCCCGCCTCTCAGCTTCTTAATTGAAATCCCCGTATCATACTTCCAACCAGTTATCTCACCTGTAATCATATTGTGAGTATATTCACGATTGAAATCCGCATTTGCCCTACCAATATTTTTTCTTACAAAATCTCTCTCCGCCATATAATCCGCAGTCCTATTCAATATTTGTACGGCCATTTCAAGTGCAATTTGTCCTCTACTTTGCTGCGGAGTTATATCAACATTATCAAGCATGGTAAATTCACCCAATTCACTCAAATTGAGTGCTTCTCCATCCAAGACAGCAAAATTTGTGACTTCGCTAGTGTTAGGATCGTTTAATACTCCAATTGCATTGCTCATTAGATTGTCCCATGCCATCTTATTTTCTTTCCTCTTTTCTTTCTTTTCCATCTCCGCTTCGTGATGGGCATGGGCATACGCTATTATTCCATCAGCCCAACCAGAAAAACTGTACCCATTGTTATGTTGAGTATAGTAAGGAGTCGATCCTTTGCTAGTAGCATCCCCAGGCAAGGGAATAATATCTAACCCTGTCGGATCATTAGCCATGATAGGATTATTCATAGCAAAATGACTAGGCGTTAAGCTTGCATACTTACTAGCTAAAAGATCCACCCCATGGAACCTACCTAAACTCGGGTCATACTTCCTAAAAGGTGTACTGTACCAATCAGTCATAGATTCCAGCTCACTACCTGCATTAAACTTGAAGTTTTGATCCGTGATCGCTGCTCTGGTGTAGGAGTTAAACGAGAGGCCGAATGGGTAGCAATCATCCTTTTACACTACAGGGTGCTAGCTAGGGTTTATAAATAAGGTCCACAATTTCTTGGTTAAACTCAATAGTATCCACTATTACCCCATCCTTTAGATTGAAATGCCAAGCCACGTTTTCAAGCGAATCAAAGTATTTAACAAAAATAATACTGTCTCTATATTCTACAAAAGTTTCTACCTTACCATTTATATAATAATTAACTGACTGATCAATTGGACGTCCATTTTCATATGTACTCACCGCCTTAATTTTCTGATTTTCATAATACGAAATCCACTTTCCTTGCTGTGAGCCATTGAAAAAATTTCCTTCAGCCAGAATCTGCCCATCGGGATAATACAAAACTCTTTTCCCATTCTCAATTCCATTTCTATAAGTTCTTGACTCATCTATAGCATTATCTTCATAATAGTAAAAAATTCCATTTAAAGTATCTTTCTTATAAAAAGCCTTACTCAAGGTATCTCCATTTGGAGCAAATTCAATCCAAAAACCTTCTTTCTTATTGTTAATTAATAATCCCTCTGATATTTTATTTCCCTCTTCACTGAAGACAGTAGTAATTGAATCCTTTTTTGAACATGCGATGGCAAAAAGAATTAATAAAAATCCAACATGCTTAAAATATGTACTTATCATTATTTCGTCAAATTTCGATTTGTATGTTCAATGTATTCTCTGGTAGTTTTTTTATGCCCAAACCCATTCTGGTAGTGTGTCCTTACTCTCCAAACCTCTCCTAATCCACCACTTGTTGTTCCCGGCAAGACTGTACTATCCTTATCTACTATTTTCATTTCTATGTTTTCTTCATAAGATGAATAATCATTTGGTCTTTCACTTCCTGATTTATCATCAGACAAATCTACGCCAATCAAATCAGCGACTTTGCTTAATGATTCAGCAATGGCCAATAACCCTGATTCAAATTTACCCATACCTCCTCCACCGATAAGTTCGAACAATCCTTCTGCATCAATTGCAGATGCTTCTTTGGATGTTGTTTGAGTAGGGTCAGCACCACCTTCTCCTTCAAATACATATCCTCCTTCTTGATCGTATTCAGTTTCTTCGTTGTTCTCATCACCCTCTTCATCTTCATCAGCTGCAAAAAATCTCTCCACATCAGCCATAACTTGGTCAGCCCAGCCACCAAAGCCATAACCGTAATTAAGCTCAGGCATAAAACAACTACCACATCCACTTCCACTTCTAGCCTCATCTACAGGATCGGTTTTCAAGCCTGTCGGGTCATTACCCATTATCGGATTGTTCAATCCGAATTGACTAGGTGTTAGACTCGGATACAAAAATGCCAAAGCATCCACCCCATGGAATCTGCCCAGGCTCGGATCATACTTTCTGAATGGTGTACTGTACCAATCGGTCATAGATTCCAGTTCACTACCTGCATTAAACTTAAAGTTTTGATCAGTGATCGCTGCTCTGGTGTAGGAGTTAAACGAGAGGCCGAAAGGGTAATAGTCGTCTTTCTGCACTACCGGACTATGCGTCTGGGTCACCTTAAAATCATCGAAAAATACGTCCATCGGAGTGTCTTCTTCATTAGAAAGATAAATATAGACATATCCGGGCTGATCGAAGGTCAACTGATGACTCAGTTTTTCATGATCGCCATTCTCACCTCTTTCTTCTGCCACAGTGCTGATTTGTTGAAATCCAGTCCTGGTAGAGTCCACTTTATAGTTGCTATCAAACACCAAATAATCCAGAAATCCCTGATATACAATCAGCCCCTTCAATAAACCACTGTGTTACATTATAAGATTTCTAAAATTCTATCTTTCAGTCTCTCCTGTCCTGTGACCCAACACCCCACAAAACAAAAATGACCAACCCGAAGGTCAGCCATTTTATCAAAGTTCTATTTTAAAAAGCAGTCTCTGCGCTACTCAAATCATGCTTTTTATCAATAGGTGATAATTGGATACATGACTACTAATAACGAGGTACTTCGTTGGCATCAACCCATTGTAAACTTTCAGGTTCTATGACACTTGAATCATTCCAAACAGTTACTTTCAATCTTAATCTGGTCCTAGGATCTTCATTAGTCATACATTCAACATAATAAATCCCGTTATCAGTAGCTTCAACTTCGGTAACTATTCTTACACTGTCAAAACCAAACCTAATTACTCTCTTAACTTCAATGGAATCATCGTTAATCAAAAACTGACTCTTTTTCCCAACCACTTTCCCTCCATTTTTACCTTCAACAACTACTCCAATAGGAGGAAAGCTTACATCTGCATCCCAATACCCAATTTGCAAATTAGGAGGTAAATCGAGTGTTTCATTATAAGCAATCAAGTTTTCAGTAATAGAAGGCACAGTCTTCCACCACAGCACAAAACCTACAACTAATAATATCATTAAAATAATTATAGTCTTAAAGTACATCACATTTATAGATTAAAAAGGTGCATAAATTATAGTTGCAGGAATCGTTATGGTTCTCGGAACATATGGATAAGGAGTTCCTCCAAACCTTTCTAAATTAGGTCCCATACCATCTGGTGTATTCACTGGTCCTCCTAAGTATCGTTCATCAATAAAATCTGGATCCCAAAATCCATCGTTTACAAAGAGCTTGTAGGTAATAGAATTATTATCTGGATTAGACGAATATTTTACATTAGTTCTTCCAATATGAAATACTCTATCAGTCATATTAACATTGAATTGACCAGAAGTACTCTCTCTACCTAAAACTATGTCATTATGGAAGTTTCTAAACCTAGATGAATTCATAAGAGACCGACTAGTCTTTGGTCCTATCTCCTGAGGAGATCCATCTCCGGTTAAATATTGCATAGTTGCATCCCAACTATTATCTACTCCTTTATTTGTTTGAACCTCCCATGCCCCAGAGTAATACTTATCAGCTGATTGCGATTCGTCACCTCCTAAAGCCAGCCATTCCTCACGTGAAATTTCTTTACCTCCATGTTCGTTCCATTGCAAAACATTTCCACCTCCATCAGCAGCCAATTCATCTAAGTCTTCATATGAAGAACTATTTCCCTCAGAGTCAATAGTGGTTATATCAGGACCTGAATCAGAATCTTTAGCTACATTTTTAGCATGCTCAAGTCTCATCCAAGCACGTGCAGAAGCAATAATTCCATCTGCCCATCCTCCAAAACCATAACCATTGTTAAGTTCTGGCATATAGCACGTACCACATCCATTTCCGCTTCTTGCATCAGCTACAGGATCGGTTTTCAAGCCTGTCGGGTCATTACCCATTATCGGATTGTTCAATCCGAATTGACTAGGCGTTAGACTCGGATACATACTCGCCAGCGCATCCACCCCATGGAACCTACCTAAACTCGGATCATACTTCCTGAATGGCGTACTGTACCAATCAGTCATAGATTCTAGCTCACTACCTGCATTGAACTTAAAGTTTTGATCCGTGATCGCTGCTCTGGTGTAGGAGTTAAACGAGAGGCCGAAAGGATAGTAATCGTCTTTCTGTACGACAGGGCTATGCTTCTGTGTGACCTTAAAATCATCGAAAAATACGTCCATCGGAGTGTCTTCTTCATTAGAAAGATAAATATAGACATATCCCGGCTGATCGAAGGTCAACTGATGGCTGAGTTTTTCATGATCTCCATTATTACCTTTTTCTTCGGCTGCAGTACTGATCTGTTGGAATCCACATCTGGTGGAATCTACCTTATAGTTGCTATCAAAGACCAAATAATTCAGATACGCCTTGGGCGCACCTTCTGGGCTTCTGTTGCCACTGAAGAAGTCTGCAAAAGGAAGTCCCGAGGCATTGTTGGCTGCTTCATAGACCACGTCTGATGCTCCTCCTGCGATATTGGCCGCCACTGTATTGAGCAGAGCTGTCCAGCTCGCTGAGCTGTCATTGTGGTAGTACTTGGCAAAGACCTCCATGTCTACGGTATCCCCCGGCATCACCATCAGTGACTTGGCTAGCCCAATTCTTCTGTCAGCACTTCCATCGAGATGTATCGCATAGCCCGTGCTGTCTGTGGTGTGATCAAACAGTGTAGACTTAATACGTGTCACCTCCTCATACTTCTCGAAGTAGGCTTTGATGGCTGTAGTGTCCTGATCTTCCATGGTCGCCAAGTAGGTATCCTCGTCTATCTCCGTTTTGAAAGTCACACGGATGTTGCCCAAGTGATCGGTCAGGTGGTATTGGTACTCCCACCGGTCTGACCCTTCGAGAGCCTCAGGGTGACAGACTACACGCCCTTGATCATGAGCCATAAACTGCAAGGTGTCGTTTTCGTACACAAACCCGCCGATGTAGTCGGTGCGTCTGGTTTCCACTCCATCGATATAATGTACTTGTGCAATTTTTTGTGCGCCTGCATAGATGTTTTCAGTATACTGCGTTCGGGTACTATCGCCTTCGACGTGGCTCAGGCTGACAGTGACAGGTTGGTTTAGGTGATTGTAGGTCAGTGCTGTGATGCCTTTGTTTTTGTCCATCGTCAGGTTGCCGTTGGCATCATAGGCATAGTCGTCTCCTTCTTTATTTCCATCATTAAAACCTGTTGATTTATCTGAAGCGTCCGTCACACCCATTAGATGATTGGTATTTTCATTGTAGGCATATACCAAATCATCAATCATTTGATTCGTTGTATCCGCGTGGGTGCCTTTACGTTTCAATGACTTGATGTTTCCATTGAGATCATAGCTGATGGCGGACAGGTCATAATTAGTCGCTTCGCCCAATCCGGTCGCTTCACTGATCCTGTTCATCTCATCATACTGGTAGTCGAAGCCATTGGTCTGGGTTTCGAATGGGTTTTTCCATTCTATTTCACCTATGGTGCCATCGAACTTAGCATGAGTAGCATCCTGATATTTGAAGGCCATCTCAAAGAGATGCTCCTCTTCATCATTCGGGTCGTTCATTTTGGTAATTTGCCCTCGAATGTTATACGCATAATCTACTTCATCAAACCCATCGGCCAGTATTTTGTTTTTTAGCTGTCCCAGCGCATTGTAGCTGTTGCTGACTAGTACTTTTACCTGGCCGCTTCCTATTCGGTGCGTCGTGGTCAGGTGTCTGCCCATACGGTCGTAAGTGTATTCCTGTGTAATGTTCAAATTCCCGATTTGCGCATCGGGACTTTGGTGTGCTACATAGGTTTTCATGAGCAGGCCACGCCAGTGATACTGGGCGGTCATACGATCGGTACCACCTTTATGATTTTGAGTTACGGTCTGCACCACACGATAGTCATTGTCGTAGAAATTGACTGTACGCACAAACTGATCGGTAGTCCCTGAGATTTTAGCCATTGATCCGGTAGTCAGCCCTTTCACTCCAAACGTACTTTGGGCTGGAATGAGTTTGTTTTCGGTATTATCAAATACATTCAATGGCAATTGGAATTCTTCACTCGTGAAGTCATAATCGTCGTAGTAAGTGACGGACAAGATCTCATCGATGGTGATACCTACGGGATAGGCTGTATTGGTATACTGAACCAATCCATTAGTATCAAAAGATTCAACCCCGTCACTACTGGCTACTGCTGCACGGATACTTTCTACATCTCCTGTAATGACCTTCTCTCCAGTGATCACTGGTCGGTTGAATTGATCATACTTTACAAAGGACCATTTATCTTCCATACGCTGGTTAGGGGTCTGGGTCAGTACGACCCGGTCGCGTGCATCGTAGACGATGTACTCCCAGCCGGATCCCGGCACTAGCTTAGCGATCAAACGATGGCGTTGATCATATTTGTATTGAAAAATATGCTTGGCCAATTCTTCAGGGGCAATCGAAGCAAATGAAACATTTACCAAAAGTTTGTCTTCGGTAGTACCCCCCGGAGCGGTAGTGTAGGCATAGGTGAGTTCGTGTAGACCTTCTCCCGCAACCCTCGGATCAAAAGTATCCTCGACAACCCCAACACCTGACCAGCTTCCTCCAGCCGGACTTCCGGATAGTGCCATGGGCTGATCATCCGATGTAGTCACCTGATCATCTCCGGCTACTGCCACACAAGCAATAGCCTCAATTTGTTTGGTATCGCTAAAAACGGTACAACCCTCTATGGTTACTGCCCTCCGGTAATAACTGTTGTGTGCTTGGGGCACATAATTCTGACTGGTAGCCGAAGAAATGTCCGTCCAAACATTTCCATCTGCAGACTCCTGCCATTGATAAGTGGCGCCATAGGATGAAAGATCCGATCCCACGATAGGGTCTGCTACATATTCTTCACAAATCACCAAATCAGACCCGATAGATCCTGGATCTATAGCGGACTTTACTTCTACAAATATTTCATTTGAAAGCAAACTATTGCAGCTCGTGCTGGCTTGTCTTCGGTAGTACGCCGATTGGGACGAATCGGCCAGCGCCAAAGCATTCGAAGTAGCACCCGCTATGTCCGACCAATTGGATTGATCAGTGGAGGTTTGCCACTGATAGCCATAGTTACCATCGGCTCCGGTTGGGCTGGTAGCCGTAATTTCGCCGGTCTCAATGTAGCATAAGCTCGAAGGGCCGGCAATTGTACCAGATGTCATCGGTTCATAGACATTCACGGCAATCACATTGCTACTTAAAGTGGACCCACAGGAAATCACATTTCTTCTAAACCAGGTAGTCTGAGTCAAGGCTGCAGGGTCGTATGTCGAGGCTGTCGCCCCAACAATATCAGAAAAACCACTAGACGCACCAGTCGCAGACAGCTGCCACTGGTATGCTCTGCTATCCCCTCCAGAGGCTGACACTTCGTTGGACAAAGCAGCAGCGTCTGTGTTATAACAGATGGTTTGACCATTGCCGATACTACCCGACAGCAGTTCATCATGAATGGTGACTTTTATAGCCGCAGTGTACTTCGTACCACATCCCGATCCAGAGGTTACACCTCTTCTATACCAGGTGGACTGAAAAAGAGCCGGTGGATCATAAGTGCTATTAGTTGCACCTGCGATATTGGAATACCCACTAGATGCGCTCGTAGTAGACTTTTGCCATACATAACTCAGACCTGTGCCTCCAGTTGCAGACGATGTATTACTGAAGGCCACTGGGTCATTGCCATAACAAAGGGTCTGTGCTTGATCTATACTCCCTGCATTTAAATTGCCATACACTGTCAACTGAATGACATTGGTATATTTGGTTCCGCAGCCAGAACTAGAGGTTACCCTTCTTCTATACCACGTGGTTTGCGTTAAAGCAGGAGGGTTATACGTACTGCTGGTAGCTCCACTGATATTGGAGAACCCACTAGAAGAACTAGTAGTGGATTGTTGCCACTGGTAGGTTCGAGTGGCACCCCCTGAAGCAGAGGCGGTATTCGTCAATGTACTCGCATCGTTGTTATAGCACAGGGTTTGAGCATTGCCAATACTTCCTGCACTGAGATTAGACCTTACGGTTACTTTTATCACATTGGTATACTTAGTTCCACAGCCTGAACTAGAGGTCACTCTTCGTCGGTACCAGGTACTCTGAGTGAGTGCTGGCGGGTCATAGGTACTCCCAGTCGCTCCACTGATATTAGAAAAACCACTGGATGAGCTCGATGTTGATTTTTGCCATTGATAGGTACGCGTAGCTCCTCCTGAAGCCGAAGCTGTGTTCGAAAGGGCGCTTGGATTACCATTGTAACACACCGTTTGTGCATTGCCAATGCTTCCTGCTGATAGATTACCTCTTACTGTGATTTTTTCGCTGGCTGCATACTTGGTGTATCCACAGGAGGTTACTCGACGGCGGTAATACCTGGTAGCCGTCAGATTACCTGGTGAATACGACGTGCCCGTTGCTCCTGAAATGTTGGACCAACTGGAATTATTACTCGATACTTGCCATTGGTAGCTATAGGAAGATAATCCTCCGCTTGCACTCGATGAGTTACCCAAAGTACCTGCTGAGGCGCCATAACAAATGGTTTTAGCCCCGCTGGTATTGCCAGCATTCAGGTTATTAGGGTTTACCGATTTATATCCTGCACTTAATGCACTCCCCCATGCTCCATTATAAGGGTTGTAGGAACGAAGGTAAACATTCCTAGAACTAGAAAATGTGTACGTATTGCTCTGATAACTTTTGCTGGTGCCACTTGATGAACTTTGCCAATACCATACTGTACCAGCAGGTGCGTTAGAATTCCTTTTTACTTTTGTCGACCCACAATTATAAGTTGTGGTAAACGATGTATTAGGTCTGGCAGGTGTGCCACTAGTACCACCTCCGCCTCCGCTTCCTCCTCCACTACCACCTCCTGGGTCTGGATCAGGTGCTGGTCCCTGGGCAAAACTGCTAAAACAGGCCATAGCAAAAAGAAATACAAGGCCGAAAAAAATTGTGTTATTTGGTCGTAATCTCATGATCTTATTGCTATTTCTATTGCTGATTTAAATTTTCTAAGGCTTTCGGAGGAATCACAGCTACGACGTTTCCGTATTCGTCGTAGATTGAATAAGTATCCGCCCATCCGCCATCTATGGAAGGTGCCTGCTCTCTTTTCAGTATCGCCTGACCGGACTTGTTGATAAACACAATCTTCGTCTGGTTATCTTCGGTGTATGTGACTTGTTTAATAAGTAAGCCGGGTGCATAACTGCCGACAACCGCAATTTGACCATCTATCACCTCCCAGTGTATCACCTCATCTGAAAGCGTGTTATTCAATTGCTCTTTTCTTACCTTGCGATCATTGTTCTTCCAGTCTTCTCCCGGACCAGTCACAGTCTTCACTCTATTCATGGGTGAATCATCGTAGGTCAATTCTGTATAGGGTCGAGCGTCATGGGCTACATCTGACTCCGTAGCATAAAATTCAACCTGATCATTCCATGCAGAAGCTCCTGTGTGAAATGTTCCGTTGTACGCTGCGGCATAAGGCATACGAATCTTTGGGGTACGTCCAAAATCATCATAGCTCTGAGACTGAACAATATCTCGTCCATCAGGCGCAGCATTCTCCACAATTGATTGGATAGGACGCCCATAATCATCTCTATAGGTTGTTGATCTGATAACATCTGAATCCAAACTGGAAGAGATATCCGCTTCCTCTGTAGGGGTCAAATAAGTCTCCACCGCATTGTAAGATCTTATTGAAAGCGTCAAATGTCCTTCCGTTATTTCCACCGCTCCTAAATCTGTTAAACATTCTTCCGGTGAAATACTCAGGTAATAAGAAGCCTGAACGGAATAATTTCCATTTTCCAGGTCAATAGAAGCGCTTCTGGTATTTCCTTTAAATACATCTATCTGGCCGCTACCATCAGAAATCTGATAATAGGTGTCTTCTGATGCATTGATCACATGAATCTTGTTATATGAATAAGGGTGATCTAGGATACGCCCTCCTCCTACTACTGTCTTCATATCAGGAGGGGCTCCCATATCAAATTCCCTAGAAACGGGCTTTGAAAGACACGTGCTGGAAGCAGCACCGCCATCTCCCATAGCAAAATAGTAAGTACCCGATGAACTAATGGTAAGTAAGTCAAACGCCTCTGCATCAGCTTTCTGTCCGGTCTTACCCAATGAATAGTATGGGTAAGTTTGGGCTCCTTCGATATTTCTGGCGTATATATAACTACACGGTATCCCCTCGTTCATTGGAAATTCGTCGATAGCCAATTCACGTTCGGGGTATTCTACAATTGTGGCTTTCACAGCCGTCCTGGTTACAGATCTACAATCATCTTTCAATACTCCGGCATAATAAGTTTTATTGCTTTTTATATTTTCAATTAGATATGTCGGTCCCGTTCCTATAACCCCTCCACCCGAGGGATAGGCGTACCATTCAATTGTTCCACCGTCTGATGCACCATTAACCCTTAGTTCAACATCTTTACCATAGCATACGTTCTCTTGATGAATAGGAGCCGGTTTAAACGGATTCTTCTTAACATACCTGGGAATAACTGTAGTATGCGACCATATATTATGATATTTTACTTTTGCCCGCAAGTATAGATCTGGTTTACCTTCCACCTGAGTAACCACTTTTTCAGGACTATCGTCCTCCTGACCCATACCATCCACAGTCGTCTGCCAATACCATTCTTCATTCCCCCTTGAATTCAGTTCCTCCAAATCCATCTTATATGTAGTTACTCCACATTCTACATCCATAGTATAGGTCGGTGGTGCGGGGTTATAGAGAATAGAATAATCAACCACCCTGGTACCAGACCAGCATTCACTTATTCGATTATAGGCTCTTAGCCATACTCTATCTCCCGAATAAACTGTATATTCTAAATCGTTGTTAGCCTGGCTGGTTCCATTTTCTGTCGTCTGCCAATAGAAATAGGTATTTGGATCAGACGGCGCAGGCATTGTCAGCAGCGTATTTCCTCCATTGTTTGTTTCAGTAGGTGCCGGTGGGTGCTCTGGAATCTGATGAACTGAATAGTATACGATTTTGGTGTCAGACCAACAGCCCGAAGTATTATGCCTTGCTTTAATATAAGCTTTATCACCTGAGGTTTTGGAAATGGCATTGTTAGAATTGTTCATTTCGTAGCTTGTTTCCGTACTCTGCCAATACCAGGTTACTCCAGAAGGACGGTTTTGCCCAACGAGCGTAGTTGAACCACAGTGATATTCTACAGACACCGTAGGTTCGCTTGGATCTACTTTAAAACCTGAATTCACTTGAACTCGAAGCGATTCATATTCATCACTCCAGGTTTGACTAGGTGCATAGTAAGTGCGGATATAATAAGTGGCCGAGGTACTTGTAGCATTATAGGGCGAATGATTACTAGCTGAATAATCCGTACTTATACCATCTTGGCTAGTCTGCCAATACCAGGCGTATCCAACTGGCGGTGTACTCGTAGCCTTCAATACTGTATAACCACATTCGTGAGTCTGAGAGACCTCCGTATCAGGATCAGGTGGTAGCGTTGTACCACCGCCTCCTCCACCGCCTCCACCAACAGCTGGGGGGTCCTCAGGTGGAGGTGGTGGGCCTTGTGCTAAAAGCCGTTCAGCAGAAACTAAACAAAAAACTAATAAAAGGAAGGATATTAAGTATTTCATCTTTATTGGAATTGCTTATTTGATATAATAGGATTGGGTTGCCCGAACATGACCATCATGGTCCTTGGTGTGTTTGGGTCTTCCGGCGGGATCATATGTATGATAACTCATTCTACCATTAGGGTCCTGACTCGAGGTAATTCCAACGCCTTCTTCATAGGTATAACTACTCACTCTTGCGTCAGACAATTGACTTCTAAGTGTCGTATTTTGCTCAGCCGAAAGCTCACCCGATAAACGAAGATTAGCATTGAGCCCAAGGGCATTCATAACCTGATCATAGGTGGCATTCACAATGGCTGCTACCACATACTTGCCTCCATAACCGCGTATATAAGTCGTAGGCACTCCTGCACGAGATATTTCACTTAGTATATGACCTTGATCGTCTCGCTTCAGCGTCCGTCTTTGCCACTGATAGGAGGAATGGAATGACTCTCCGTTGTTAGATTCTGAAAAAGATGATCCAACTTCATATTGTAAGATCTCTTTAGCAGAGAAATAATTGTAATCAGCATCATATTCATAAGCCACCGCTCGTGCATTTACTACCTCCCCTTCTTCCTCTGTGATAATTTCAATTGGAGTATTCAAAAATCTATCACTTATCATGGTAGAGATTAAGCTGCCGGGCGAAGCAAAATCCTGCGGATACCTAGTTGTTGTTTTTTTTGTTTTGCCTTCAGAATCCAGGGTCTCAATTCTGGTGAGATAGGGATGTTCTGAGTTATCATAATAATAATGAGTAGTGCTTTCTACAGGGTTTTCGGCATTCTCGTCAAACATTTGGGTAACTACCTGATGTGCTTTCGGCTTGAATACGTGGTAGTTGTATCCACTAACATCATAACGTTGGTATTCAGGGTCATCTTGTGACTCAAATCTCTTTCGGATCACATACGCCGGAATGACCTTGCTATGCTCAGCCTTTAAATCATATTGAGTCGTATCACGTTTTAGAACCTTCCAACTTCCCTCTTCTTTTTTAAAGGTTTCTCTGGATTTTAGAAGCCCTCTATTCCAATTATCATTAGACCATGGGCTATCCTGGATAGGATTACCTGAAATAACTTCCGGTGCACTCTGAGTACCAATGTTGTATTGCATCTGATACCCACCATTTTCGAAATTATCACCACCTTGACTAACAGTGACGTACTCATACTGTACTCCCTCATTGCCACTTTTATGCAGCAAGTTTCTAGAATGAGAACTAAGAATAAGGTACTCGCACTCTTCTCCTTCCTGAGTAAGTGTGGTATTGCTGTAATAGGATCTATAAGGATACTTTTCATAAGTGACGCCAGAACTGACAGTATAAGACTCTTTTGGTCCGTAATAATATCTGGTGGATGATTCTCGTCCGGATGAACCATCCAAGGCCGTAACCACTTTCAATCTTACACCACCAATCGTCACAGATCCAGTGGATTCAACAATGGTAGGCTCTTTCTGACTAAAAGTTACTTCAACATTATTGGTGCTATTGGCTACTAGTTCCAGTTTGTAGTATACCCCTTGAGCTGCACTAAAAGAAATCTCTCCACTTGCTTCAATGTTATAGTTAGACAGCCCAGGCAGATAGCTCTCAGACAATTCATCTCTAACCTTTAATGTTCCTGAAGAACCAACTCCGGGAGTTC
This sequence comes from Reichenbachiella sp., assembly GCF_033344935.1. Classification (NCBI taxonomy): domain Bacteria; kingdom Pseudomonadati; phylum Bacteroidota; class Cytophagia; order Cytophagales; family Reichenbachiellaceae; genus Reichenbachiella; species Reichenbachiella sp. The sequence goes on from NZ_JAWPMM010000001.1 coordinate 3,177,173, forward strand.
CTTGTACTTCAATATTTAGGGTAATCGTCTGATCGTAATAGGATAAAAACTGATAGTCTTTACTTCCTGCTCCCGATGGAGCAGTAAGACCTCTGAAGAGTATGGTTGGGGTTCCTGCAGATTTAATAACGTCTTCAACTACATGACCTTCATATTCATAATAAACCGTCTTACCAGAAGGATGTTTAATAGACTCCAACATTCCCACTTTAGCATATTGAGCATTGGGTTCTCGATTTGCCCCGTCCAAACCAAAATGTAGTGTAGTGGGTACATCCAGCAGCACATTGTTTTTAGGGACAAATTGATTATTGTCATCGTTCGTTGTGGCACCGTTATAATATCCCCAATGATCTTGAGCAAAGGAGCCAAAAGCAGGTAGCCCTGAAGGGTTATAGTAGGTCATCGCATAATTCGAAACCTCTATTCCATCTGAGCCCTTATGAGTAACCTTTTCGAGGAAATGACGACCGTTTACAGACGAGTAATCCAGTACAACTTGATTGATCAGGTCTTGATTCGAATCAAACCGAGATACCGAGGATAGTCTTACTCCCTCTTCGGAAGTATCATAATCAAAGGAACAAGATCCCCATCCAGAACTAGATATTGTTGAAACAAAAGGAGTCTGATATTCTACCGTGTCTCCCTGAATTTCCTGGCTTGACTCACTAAAGCCTGTGCCGCATGGTTGGGCGCTATTCAAGGAAGATAATTTGTATTGGAAACCTTTCTGAGTACTATAAACTGTATACTTTTCATAAGTAAAATCAATTTGCTGCCCGGTAGGATGTATCACATTAACCAGATACCATGAAGTAGTTACCGATGACTCAACCTGCTCGTTTTTTTCTCCGTCCACTGTTCCAAACTTGTATTCCATACCGTCATCAGTTTTGATGGTAAATACCATCATATCGCTTGAAACAGAAATTTCCCAATTTCGGTACTCCAACGGTACAAATGTGCCAGTGGAATCCAACACAAAAGTGCCTTGAGCCCCGCCAAATTGATATGAAAACAGATCAGGTTCACTGTCTCTGGTATCATCCTCAGCTACGATCTGCACATAGCTCTTGTCAACAGGATCGTTCATATCTAAACTTTCCTTCACTCCAACAGGTGAGTTAATGTCATCTGCTTGATCTCGTATCTCTCTACTGATCATTCCACCGGCCTGTAAAGACCAATTGTGCCCTACATGAGAAGATTCCTGAGCAACAAGGGTTCCTCCAGAGTAGTAGCTCAGTGAAACTGGAACCGTGTAAAAATCAGTACTAAACGCATTCAATGGGATACCCAAACGAACCGCTCCATTATTCCCAACTGATGTTGACGCTGAGTTTGAGGAGTTAATAGATGGACTAACAAAACCTTCATAGTTGGTTACTTGTTTGGGTGCTTCCTGAGCATGCGTAAGGTTGGCAACTGTGTTTAATTGTACTGTTAGCAGACAGGTCAACATCAGTTGTGAAAAATTTAAATTCATATGTTTCAGTTGTTTTGACATGGATATACTTCCTTAGGGTTATTGTCTTTATTTCTCAACTATCAGATACAGCCAACTAACCCATTATTCCATTTGCATCTTTGATTGAAATAGAGATATTTTTGAAGGGTATAAGAAAATGTTAAAAAGGTAAACATGGTATCTCTCACTTTTTAGAAAAAATTATTCTGACCTCCAACCAGCAAAAAACAATCAGATTGAAAACCAGCAACTTAAGCCAATTAAAAACAGAATTATCATTAGGAAAAAATACTTGCCTCAAAGAGATCTTTGACAATTATGCGTCCTATTGTATAGGTTCATTGATAAAAAAGACAGGATGCTCTGAAGCCGACGCTGAAGATTTACTTATGGATTCGATTTTAAATTTCAGAGAAAAAATAATCAGTGGGCAAATTGAATATCTAACCAATATAAAGGCATATCTTTTTTCTACCTGCTATCGTATGTGGTTAGCAAAGTATCACCAAGAAAAAACTCGAAGTAGTCAATCAGAAGATATAATTAATGAACTTTATGATAAGCATAATGATTCGTTTGAAAAAGAAGAAAAGCTTAAAATCGGTATGGAGGCCTTGAATAGGCTCGGTAAACGATGTCAAGAAATTATCAAACTTTTTTATGTTCATAACAAATCAATGAGTGACATTGCTGAGATAATGAATTTTGCTGACGGGAATGTAGCTAAAACTACAAAGTCTCGATGTTTCAAAAAACTCCTCGAGGAAGTTAATCGTTTACAAGAAAGTGTTAAAACAGACGGATAATGACTACGTATTCAGATCAGGATATTGAGCTAATCGAAAAATACTTAGATAATTCATTGTCTCATGAGGAAAGAACTCAATTAGAAAAAAGAATAGAACAATCAGACGAATTTGAAAGACAAATAAAATATGCTGAATTAGCTATTAGTGATATTAAATCAGAACAGGAAAAGAGAGTAAAAAAAGAACTTCTTGAAATATTTGAAGATTCAAAAAAAGGAATTGAAGAAAAGACAAAACTTAGAAAATTTAGTCTTTTAGCAGCGGTAATTTCACTCATCCTCTGCTCCATTTTTGTTTTAGATAGGGATTCTGGTAACATCCATCAAACACTCTTCATGGAGTATTATGATGAATACCCTGCACGACCTATCTTTCGAGATTTAAACCAAAAGGATAAATTATCAAAGGCTATTCAAGCCTATGAAAGAGGGCAATACCAAGGGGCTCTTCCTTTTTTACTAGAGCAATTTTCAAGAGAATCAGATCATAATCTTGCTATATATATTGGCAACTGCTTTCTTGCTCAAGATGATATGGATGAGGCCATTAAATTCTTCAAGCTTGCGGAGCAGTCACCGCAAGCAGATATACGAGCCAATGCTAAATGGTACCTGGCTTTGAGTTATTTAAAAAGTGCAAAAACAGACGACTGTAAGAAAGTTTTAACAGGCATAATTGACCAGAAACAACTATACTTTAAAGAGGCCCAAGAACTCTTGAACAAGATAGAAAATCATCAAAAAACTAAGTAAATAGATATTTCCTCTTAGCAACAAGTATTAACAAAATAACACTGACTGCACAAATCAATAACAGATAGTTTTGGTCGTTGAGCTTTGCAAGCTTGATTGAACTTACATCACCAACAACGATAAAAGCTCCCCAATACATCGGGTTTGTCATTGATACGTCAGCTTGTTCAAGATATTGTAATTTAGCCCTTTGTAAGGCTTTATCCTTAGTTATCCCTTTAGTAAGTTCTTTGTAAAAATTATCCATTAGTAACGAACTACTCTCATCAGCAAGTTGCCATTGAGTAATCACAAGACTTTTGCATCCTGCGTATGAAAAAGCTCGCCCCAGGCTCATCAGACCTTCCCCTTCCATCAATTTACCAGCCGCTGTGTTGCACGCACTCAAAACAGCCATATCCGCATCAATAGATAAATTATATAACTCATAAGCATGCAAAAAGCCATCCTCTATAGAGTCGGAATCTGGCATAAATTGCAGCCCTGAATTCATTGGAAATTTCTCATCTACTAGACCATGAACGGCCAAATGAATAACAGAATATTTTTGTGCATTTTTCTTGAAGGCCTCTTCACTGGCATAATCTCCATAATAATAGCGTCCATCAGTCAATTTTGACACCTGAAATATTTCATTGACACTACCTGGCAGTGGTTCTAAATTGTTCCTATACTTTTGAAAATTCATCACATTCCCTGGTTCTTTTTCCTTACCAAAGGAAAAAGCCAGCACCTCACCTCCTTTGGACCTTTGACTATTTTTTTCTTCAATTAGAAGGTCGGCAGAATATGAATAGCTGATAGCGAAGTCTTTCATTAAATAATCAAGATATCTATAATCTTTTATACCACTATCTTGAGACAGTAAGAGGTCAAAATTAACATCCCATAAGGGGCCATCAGGAACAACTACAAGCCGGTCTCCAGTCATTTTATCCGATACTGGTGCAATCAGAAGGTCATATAATTTGCATCCATTGTCGCGATATATATTGAAGTCTGATGAAACAATGGCGTCCCTAAAACCCTTTACCAAAAAACTCAAACTATCCGGTTTAGGTTGAGCCTTAATTGACAAATTGTACTTATCTAAAGAAAAAATGTAGATAGTCGAATCTCCAACAAAATACTCGACCAATGATCGGTCATCGCCCAAGGCGTTCTTAATATCACTTAAGCCCTTTAATTCGGCATTTCTACTAAAATTGAAATAGTCCTTGTAATTAGACTTGATGTGCTCCTGCAAATCATAGAATGCATTTGTTGACTGAAACATTTTTTTTTCTAATTCACTATGAACGGAGTCAATGCCGGTCTTATTATTTGAATCTTTGTTGAGTTCTGACTCGAAATAAGCCATATCTACACGTAATCCTTCCTCCTTCTCCAAAATACTGTCAGGTATGTTGAAAAATTTTTCTATTTGTCCTAATTGAACGGATCCTCTCAAGAGGTTATTTTTTGCCTTCTCAGAATAGTAAAATGCTCTTGCCAAATTTTCAACCTTGCCAGTTTCCTTGTATTTTTTGAAACAGGTGGTAATTGCCGTTGTATAAAATGGTTTGATTTTTCTAGATACCGTCAATTTATCATCAAGATGCCGTGTTGAATTTTTTATGAAATGAGAGATAATGGAGTCCCCTTTAGTATTAATCGCTTCAGCTATTTCCAAATGTTCTAAATTGAAATCAACCAAATACCCTTTTACTTCAATAATAGACTTAAGCAAATAAATACTAATTTCATTCCCTATATCATTAAATTGATAGTTTGAATACCCAGCATCATTGTACAACAAAGAGTTTGAGACCTTTGCACTATCTATCGCCACCTTAGCACTATCGAACGTTTGTAAATAAGCATAAGCATCAGCTAAATTGATATAAGCGTGAGTAAGTACCTTACTCCGACTCCCATAACTATTTCTTAACGATTTAATGGCTTTTTTCGAGTATACAATTGATTTTTCAAAATCCTCTAGCTCAAGATATACTCTACTCATCAAATTGTAAATATCGCCGTTATTGGTGTTTTCTAAATTTAGTTCGTTATGTATTTTCAATGCTTTAGCCCCATATTCATACGACTTATCAAACTCTTCAGTCTCATCATATAACAATGCAGCATAGGCATATGCGCGCATCAGGGAAACTGACATCTGTTCTTTGCTTTCGAGTATCTTAATTCCCTTAAAAGTAAGCGTCTTTGCCGAATCAACTAGTCCCACTTCTATAAGTTGGCTTCCGATAAATAAATACAAATCGGCAATTTTTTCATGATTCTCGGGAAGGTATTCTTCTGCAATATTACAAGCCTTGTTCGAATATTCTAAAGACCTTTTGAACTGGCCCATTTTTCTATAAGATTGACTCAAATTATCGTAGGTATTCATCAATTTCGGGTGATTCGAACCATATCTTTTAATATTAATATCAAGCCCCATTTGAAGAAATTCTAGAGATTTTTTCTGATCTCCACGAACACCATATAAACCTCCGATGTTATTATATAAAAATGCAAGTTTAGAACTATTTTTTTCTAAAACTTGATTTCCTGTCTCAAGGGCCAGCAGCAACATTTCAAGACTTTTATCCAAATTTCCTTTTATATAATATACATGAGCATAACCTGAATAAATCTTAACCAGAAATGGATGATTGTTAGTAGGTGAATTTTGTATTATATCTTCGGAATTTTCATAATACTGGAGTGCCAAACCTGCATCTCCTTTTAGTGCATAAATAAACCCAAGATTGGCATAAGCCTTAGCTTTTTCGAGATGATGCTGTCCATACTTTTGTGTAACTTCATTAACAACTCTATTTGAAAATATTTTACTCTGATCTAGTTGCCTAAGCTTGCAAAAACTATCAGCTATATTATTATAACATATAGCAACTCGTTTCCATTGATTTGATTTACCATAACCGTCAGCGGCTTGAATAAACAATTCATTGCTACGCTTATAATCTCCAGAGAGTAATACAGAATCACCCTTTATGAACAAAGAATTAGCTACTAATGTATCTTGACTACTTAGTTTTCCCTGTGCCAAGCATTTTCCATTAAATAAAAAAAGTCCAAGAACTAAAAAGTGAAGAAATGTAAAACTAGGGATGAACTTCATTGGCTGGTAGTGTAATCTATAACATGGGTTAACTTTCAGCTCAAATATGTATAAAAACTCAAACTCAAATCAGTATTAAACCAATTATTTCAGGGAATTAAATTCCTGAAGTTCAGGTCTGTTTTACTTAGATTAAAAATCAGACTCAGAAAAATATTACACTATTAATCCAGAACCTTTATCAAAAACAACCGATTGCTAATGTCAATAAGGGTAATTACTTCGCCTTCTTGAAGGCTTTCATAGCTTCTTTTAGCTTATGCTCTTTGCAGGCGTGGTAACAATCTGAGTTGACTTCGTAGTAAGGCATCAGTCTGCTACCGTCGATGTCGACATCTACATAACTCACCTGTGCAGCCAATGATTCATCCATTTTGCCAGCTGCCAGAAATGGTTCTGCTCCTGCCGGTTCATTATAGAATTCAAACTCTGGAATCGGATATCTGAATAGCTCTTTATCGTCTTCAGAAATAAACACCAACTCAAGCTTTAACGCCGCAGCTGTATCTTCTCCATGGACATACAAGTCGCCGGTGGCTAGAAAATTGCCATTCTTCTTCGTAGCGATTTCCATGTTTCTAATTTCCCACTGCTTATCCTCTTCGAATGGAAAATAGATAGTAGAGGTAAATGTGATGTAGATACAACTTTCAGTTGGACACAAACTCTGAAGGTTTTTACCGTTATCGGTGATGTCCTGCGCAAACATAGCGAACCCAATAAAGCAGTTCACTAATGTGAATAGACCTTTTTTCATAACTTTCCCATGATGCTGAATAGCCAATATAGTGAAAAAAAGAAGAAAAAGTCAAGTAAACGCAGTTAAGAAGCTGCGAAAAATCAGAGTCTGAATGTTGCACCCACTTTGATCTGAATGCCTCGCTGTGGATAATGTAGATATCTGGAATAATTTTTATTGATCAGGTTTTCTCCAGATAAAAATATTCCCCATTGCTCCTTGATTTGATAGTGCAACCCTAGATCAAGTTTGGGTATAGCATCTAAGGGTACATCCACATCTGTCAATGACAAATCTTGCCCCACAATCCCATTGATCAGAGTGAAGTTCCATTTGGCGTTTAATTTAGGAATAATTTGATGATCTCCGGATATCAATAGCTCAGAAGTAGGCCTGTGATAGATCTGATCATAACCGTCTGAAGAATATCCAAATAGGTTTAATCCAGCAGACACCTGATGCTGATCATTGATTTCATATTGGACAACTCCTTTGAAAGTAAAAACTTTCGATTCTTCCACATCATAGGTAATATCCATCCTGGATTGATCCGTTACATTATTCACCAGTATAGGCAAATATCTAATCGATTGAAATCCAACTTCAGCACTCACGCTCAAGCGATCAGCTGGCTTTCCAGAAATCCCTCCAGATAAATCAAATAAACGTTCTGAGTTGGCTATTCCTACCGACTGATTGAGTATCCCAACGTCCGTAGCAAAGGCATACAAAGAATTAAAAGTGTACCCTCCATCCAACTGGGCAAAAACGCTATAATCAGGACTCAAGGCATAACTGGCTTTTGCAAAAGGGAAAATTTTGCTGGAACTCAGATCTGGCAAATCATCATTCTGCACACTAAACGATAAACCGACATCCAACGTCAATTCATTCAACATGAACCGGTAATAGGGGTTCAATCTGAAGTAAGCCCTGGATTCATCTATACCATTGTCTTTGTATCCAGATAATTTAACCTCTGCATCGAGATAGATGTTTTCTTCGTAGCTGCCTGTAAGATCAAACGCTAGTGTATTTTCCCTGGCTTCAAAGTTGTCCGAATAGTGTTTGAAGTTTAGTGCTGCCTGGTAAGCCCAGCTATCTTCAGATTCCATATCTCTTCCTGAGAGACCAAGATTCAGAAAGTTTCCGTTGTGTTTAATATCCGCCTGGTCTACGAACGTTCCGGTTGGGTAGCCATAGTAGTAGTTGTTTTCTAACCGATAATTTATCGCAGACTCCAATTTCACCTGCTCTCCAATCAGTACCCCATAAAGGTTTACCTCCGAAGCAGCAGACGCGCTGTTTTCATCGTCCACTTCTCCCTTTGCAAAGGACTCGTGTTTTACATTCAGACCTATTATTCGGTTGGGATCATCTAGTGAGTTTAGACTTACATCTACCAGAGGCGATGCGTAGTTGCCAAAACCTACTTTTCCATAATGCTGATAGCTATTTCCCTTTTGATCCACAGTAGCTTTTGCCGGCTCAAACTGCATAGGCTCATTGGCTACGTCATAAACATACCATTTAAAATAACTCGGATCAGAAACTGGAGTGATGCGTTCGGGTTTCCATTTGATAAACTCATACAATTTGACTTCTTTGCTGAGTTCGATTTTTCTTTCCTTCTCAATAAGGATTTCGGCATCTTGGACTTCTCCATCTGGCTCATCGGCTGATTGGGCTTTTGCCAGTTGACTTAACACCAAAATGAAACCAACCAGTACAATATTTTTGACTACCATTTTCATACTTCTTACCTTATTCATTTGAATCAATGGAATCTTCAATCTGTTTTAATTTGGCCTTAGCCACGGCAGTTACTTCTTGTAAAGTAGAATGCTCAATCAACGAATTAAGCGTTGCTTTCGCCTGAAACAATTCATTTGTTTCAATGTATATATCAGCCATTAGTAGATAGGCCTTGCCTAGCCAAATTTCATAAGTTTTGAAATTATCAGTCAGAATAAACAAACTCTCCAAAGCTCGGTCATATTTGGCTTGATCATAATAAATCTTGCTGATGTAGTAATAAGCCTCCGCTCCTCTCTCATCTGGCGAATTACTAACTAGCGGTAAAAAATTCTGAAGTGCGGCTTCCAAATCATCCTTCTCATATTGAGACTTTCCAATGATCAAATTGGCCTGAGCGCTCACCAATACACCAGCTTTAGGGTTATTCAGCAACTCATTGCCAAAATGAATAGCTGAATCATATTGCGAGGCAGCAAAGTGATTTTCCATCAAACCAGCATCTACTTTGATTATATTTCGTGAGGATCTAGAGGCACCAGCCAATTTGTAGAAATAAGCATTTCCGGTATCTAAATTCCCCAAAAGGCTCTCTATAGTGGCCAAACGATACAATACCCTTGGATATTTAGAGAAATCCACCAAACTTTCAATTTTCTTGAAGTTATCCCGTGCCTTTTCGTAATGTTCTTGCCTGTAGTATGAGTCACCGATCAGGTATTGAGATTCTGTAATGAGTGAGCTATTGGGATAAACCTTCACGAAGTCCTCTAGTCCCTTTATGGCCATTTCATATTGCTGGCTATAATAATTGGCTCTGGCCGACTCGAATTCAATATTCTCTAGTGCCTCGCTATTCGGGTTCGCTTGTTTATATTTTTTCAGATATTCATCGAATGAATCAAATTGTCCTGCAGTGCTTTTATCCTGCAAGCCCAACAAAGCACTGTTGGCCGTCTGATGTCTCGGGAATCTATCCAAAATTTCTTTGTAGTTCGAAATACTGGATTCCACTTGTCCTTCATTATCAAAGGCTACCGCTTGATTCAATAAAGCAAAAGGTATAAAATCGCTAGATGGGTATTTCATCATAAACAAACGATAAGACTCCACCGCTTCTTTGCTCTTTCCAGCTTCAAAATCCATTTGGGCCATTTGAAAATAAGCATGATCTGCTTTGGGAGAGTTAGGAAGCTCTTTAATCAGCTTGCTGAAATACCGCTTAGCCATTACCTCCTTATCCAAATACCTGTTCAACAAACCAATCTGAAAGTATATATGGTCTTTGTTTCTATTTCCTTCCTTTTCAGCCTTTGTATAGTACTCTATACCACGCTGGTATTCCTTTAAAACAAAATAACAATCACCCATCCTGAGTAAGGCATCCGTCAAATATTTTCTATTGACTGCAGTGGTATACTGAGATTCAAATTTTCTAAATGCAGCAACAGAACTGGCATAGTCCTTAAGGTTGAAGTGCGAGTAGGCCTTACCGTAAATGGATTTCAAATAGACTTCTACGCTTGGCTGCTGGCTCACCGACTTATAATAAAACAGCGCCTCATCTTGCTGATCCAACAAAGTCAATGCTTCTCCCATCCAGTAGTAGGTCTGTTGGGTCAGGCCAGCATCTTCATTATAAATAAGAGATTTTTGAAATACTTCTGCCGCTAATTCAAATTTCTTGTCGTTAAATAAATTCACACCTTTCAAAAAGGATACCCTTTGATAGGTCTGTTTTAATTCCGGAGTCAATCGGTCCAACTCTTCAATATGTTGTATGGCCAGATCATAGTCATTGGTTTGAGCATAACACACCCCCAGCATTTCCTTTACTGCTGATTTGAATCTTCCAGCAGGATAAGAAGCCGAGTAAATATTCAACACTTCAATAGCCTCTTGATAGTTAGGCAGCTGCATCAAACCTCGGGCTTGGTGAAGCAAAGCATCTTCTCGAATGACGGTAGGATACTTCGCAGTATTCTCAAATGAACTGATGGCAAAATGCCAATTTTTCTGCTCCGTATAAATGACGCCCAAATAGTAAGAAGCATAAGCCCCTACACTATCGTCAGCCACTGCCGATCTTTTCAGGTATTGGATGGCATCATCTTTATTTTCAATTTTGAAACTACTGTAACCGGCACGGAAATAGTTTCTTTCATTTCTATGCTTAGCATAAGAATTAAACAAGTCGTTATAACTTCCAGCAGCCGAGCGATACTTCTCCAGAGCATACTGAGAATCTGCTAAAAAATTCAGCACTACACCATTGTCAACCGGGGTGAGTTCGGACTCTACCAATCGAATCAATTCCTGATACTGACCGTTTTGATAAAGTGTACTGGCGTACAATTCCATCGCTGGTTTTCTATACTGCTGAGATTCAAATGCTTCTTTCAAAAACTTATAGGATGTTTTGACGTCCCCACGACTGTGATAAATATAACCCTGAAAGTAAGCGGCATCATTTTGAGCTGGCGAGTAGCTCCCTTCCAGTTTTTTGAAAGTGGCCAATGCCTGGTCATACTTATTTAGATAGAATTCGCAGTATCCCTTTTTGAATAAAATATCCGCACTTAGATGGCCATCAAATTTATTGAAGTTAGCCAGTGCATCTTCATACGCTCCTTTTCCATAATAGAAGTCAGCAATATCCAAGAATGCGTTTTGAGCATAAACATGAAACGGAAATTGACTCACAAAGTCATTCATAAGTTGCTCTCCATCCGCATGATCAGCCCTAATGGCACTGGATGCTAAAAAGTAGCTCGATTCCGCTAAATAAGGTTCAATTAATGTTTTGCTAAATTCAACTCTTGCGGCCTTGTACGCTTCTCTTTGATACAAATCTTTCGCATGATTGAATCGTTGTTGCAAATCCAAAATAGGCTGAGCATAACCGCTCAGACCAAGTAAAACCAGGGAGATAAGCAGCAGACTGAACGAAAGTTGTTTGGGATTCAGTAAATTCAATGTAGAATATTTTAATTCTTTTAACAGATAGATTAAGCTATAACGTCCAATAGTCGATACTATTAAATTCAAACAGTGAAATTAATGGATCAGATTAAAAATCAATTCCTTCAATATTTCACCTTCTGGCTGACTAGGGTAATCGATCCCCTTTGATTTCATGTCTGCCACTTTCAAATGCCTGACATTGGCCACTACCTTTGCCAAAGGGTAATTTTTTGCGGCCATAATATATTCTTTCACGAAAAATGGATGAACTCCCAATAAAGATGCCAAATGTTTCTCTGACTTGTCTTTGGAGTGATGCAACAGCAATAGTTTATTAAAAAAAGAAAACAAATTCGCTATAATAGGAATGATAGGATTGGACTTCGGGTCGGATTTGAAGTAATGAATAATCTCATTGGCCTTCATTACATTTCTAAAGGACAATGCTTTCTGAAGTTCAAAGACATTATATTCTTTACTAATCCCTATATTTTTATAGACATGCTCTGCAGTAATCTTCGGCTCGTCACCTATGTTGATCAGTAGCTTATCAATCTCATTAGCGATTCGTGTGAGATTATTCCCAATATTCTCCACAATCAACTGCAAGGCCTTCTGGTCAATTTGACGATTTCTAGATTTCACAAAGGATTCTACCCAGGTTGGAATCTGGTTATCATAGAACTTTGTAGCCGTCATGAGTACAGCCTTTTGATCTATACTCTTACCTATTTTTTTTCGTTTGTCAAGTGTTTTGTACTTATAGCCAAACACTAGCACAGTAGATGGTTGGGGGTTTTCCAAATAGTTCAGAAGCATTTTTTCATTCTCTTCTTTGTTGAACCCGGCAATTTCTTGCGCTTCCTTAATGATGACAACCTTGCGCTCTGCCATCATAGGAAATCCTTTAGCATGATTCAGAATATCTGGAATATTGGCATCCTTACCATAGACCACCACCTGATTAAAGCTGCGGAGACTTTCATCCATGGCATGCTTCTCAATGTATTTGATCACCTCATCGATAAAAAAAGACTCCTCTCCCTGTAAAAAATATACAGGAGCGTATTGATTATTCTTAAGATTACTTAGGATGTCCTGATAGGTAACGGCCACGCTTATTTTTGATTAAATTCTGACTTGGCAAATAAATGAAATTAATCACAGAAAGTGCAGTAATTAAACATTCTGTTTTGCAGAACAATGAATAGAATTGGTCAAAAAAATTAATTGGTACGAATAGCGTCGTTAACTACTCGAATGAGAGATTTGTTGATTTCATGAATGATCTCATCACAGCCACGAATCATGTACCTATGCTTCAAATTCATGGCATTTGTAAAAGCAATAAAAGTATCGTCGCCATCCTGCCAAACCAAAATTTTGAATGGCACTTCAAGCATGACTGTTGGCTCACAAGAAGCTAACTGCGTCACCTCATCAGTTTCAAAACTAATCACTTGGATTCGACCCTTGAACAGTCCATTGGAACCTCTTGGACTGGCTTTATATTCTTCTGTGTTGATATAGGAAAACCCATTTTTATCTATACTGAAGTAAAGCTTGGAAATGGTATTGTCCAGATTGTGAGGACTATTGTAAATCGTAACGTCTTGCGCACAAAGCGAAAAACTAATGGTCAAGAAAAAAAGAAATGCTACTATTCGTCTATTCATACTAAGCAAGAGCCAATGGAACACCTCGGCGTTATTTCAAAATTCGTTCCATAGCTTGCTGATATATTTCAAAAGTATCCAAATTATTGTGCTTACCCTGATTTATTGTAATTATTTTTTTATTGGGCTGGTCAATACCCAGGTACAATTGATACCCCAAATCATAAGGAACGATGCGATCATCTGTGCCATGAAGTATGGTGATTGGACAAGAAATTGCATCAATTCTGGATAAGGAATTGAATTCATACCGCAACCATGCTTTTTTAAATAACAAGAAATCAAGCACTGGAATCACTGCTCTTATATTAGTCATTGGCGTCTCAAGAATCAAATGCGCAGCCTTTCGGTCAGCCGCTAAATAAGTGGCAATGGCGGTCCCCAGAGATCTCCCGTGAATAACAATTTGATCATACCCTAATTGTTGAATAGCATAATCATACACAACGGTAGCATCTTGATATAGGGCCTGCTCGTTACGATTGCCTCTACTCTTTCCGTATCCACGGTAATCCATAACCAACACATCATAATTGTATCCATTTCGGATATCATTGGCTATTTGACCCCACCGCTCCAGATTTCCTCTATTACCATGAAAGTATAGAATAAGCCCTTTTGAAGAATCACTTTTTAGAAGTAGGCCATGCAATCGCGCATTGTCTTCCGTATCTATCGACACTTCCTCATAGGGGAATTTGAAATCAAATGCATGATCTTCGTTCAACTCATCCCCTTGAAAAAGGACGTTCTCGTAAAAGAGCACAAAAAATAAGTTGTACAACAAGAACAACGAAAATACTATCGCTAGTCCAATCCCTAGAGACGTGTAATTCATCTTGTCTATTTGACCAACTCAGCTAATAATCTAAGCCCCTCTTTCAAATAAGGATCCTCTCTGAGCTTTTTCTGATCTTCCTCTGACGTGCTGTACTCCTGATAGATTTTACCTGCTGATTCCGAAAGTTTCTTTTGGAGATCACTTTCTTCTTCATTTTTATCTTGTTCAGCTTTCCTTGCCTCGAGGTTTAAGGACAATTCATTTCTTTCCTGATTGGCCTTCATTTTAGCAATATCCTTTTGGAGATTCTTTAAATCCACATCTACTTTCAAATCTTCCTTGTAAAGGGATCTTAAATTTTCAATTATATCATCAGAAATGGTGTTCGTTGGCTGATAATAGGATGAAATGATTTGATCCCACTTCAATGCATTGGGTCTCGAGCTTTCACCAAATTCTTCTGCATCAAAGGCCGACGGAAATTCGATATCTGGAGACACGCCGATATTCTGGGTACTACTTCCTGATACTCTATAATATTTTGACAGGGTAAATTTCAAGTTACCCATGCTTTCCGGGTAATTGGGATAATAACGATTGAAGCCAGCCATTTGCTGAACTGTACCCTTACCAAAGGTAGTTTCACCAATAATAATTCCTCTGTGATAATCTTGAATAGCTGCGCTAAATATTTCAGAAGCAGAAGCGGAGAATCTATTCACCAAAACTGCCAATGGCCCGTCGTAAAAAACTCCTGCATTACTATTTCTTTGAACATCAATCTTGCCATTGCTGTGCTTTACCTGAACCACAGGCCCTTGATCAATAAACAATCCAGTTAAATTAATGGCTTCGGGCAACGCTCCCCCTCCATTATATCGGAGATCAATCATAATCCCATCAACATTTTTTGATTGCAAATCTTTGATCAGGTTTTCAACGTCCCTTGAAACACTTCGGTAATTTGGATCGCCGTTCCTGGCCTCCTCAAAATTCATGTAAAAACTTGGAATAGTAATCACCCCAAGATTATACACTTTGTTTCCTTTAGAAATAGGAATCATTTCTGCCTTGGCAGATTCATCTTCCAGATTAATTTTTTCTCTGATGATACTTACCTCTTTCACCACAGTCTCTTCACCATGCTTCAAATACTGCAACCTTACTTTACTTCCTTTTGGTCCCCGAATCAATTGCACCACATCTTGTAATCGCCAGCCAATCACATCTACATACTCTTCTTCTCCCTGAGCTACACCAATGATCTTATCATCCTTATGCAATTGCTTGCTTTTATATGCTGGCCCACCCGCAATTACTTCATTGATTACCGTGTAGTCCATACTCTGGGTCAATCGAGCGCCTATTCCCTCCAAGGAAAGGTTCATGTTGATATTAAAATTCTCAGAAGAGATCGGTGAAAAATAATTGGTATGCGGATCGTAGGTTTCGGCTACCGCATTCATGAAAAATTGAAAAACATCATCAGAATTGTACTGGTTGATGCCTTTACGATAGCGTTGATATCTTTTTGTGAGTGTCTCTTTTATACCTTCTTCATCCTTACCGGAGAGTTTCAGACTTAAAGCCTGGCTTTTTATAATTTTCCTCCAACGTTCGTTGATTTCGGCTTCATTCGAAGCCCAAGGCAATTCTTCATCCGAAAGGTCAATGGATTCGTCCTTACTAAAATCAAACCCACCGTCTATTAAAGTTTGGATATAGTCAATTCTTGAATTGGCTCGTTCTCTGAAGATTCTGAATATTTGAAAAGCCACGTCCACATTACGCGCCTCTAAGTCATCATCTAGTTGATATTTATATTTAGAGAAGTAATCAACATCTGCTTTTGAAAAGTAAGTTCTGTTATCATCTAAAGAAGATAAAAAATTGTCAAATACCACTCCGGACAGGGAATCATTCATGTCAATTTTGAGGTAGTGATACCTATTCAAAATATCCATAGTGAGCCCAATTTCCATGGCGTGTTTTTCGGCTGGCTCTAATACCGTAACTGAATCCTTGAGTACAAATGCCTGAGACGAAAAGGCAACCAATCCCAACAACCCTACAATAAATAACTTCTTCAATTCCTTCAAATTCATATTAGATTCAATTTTTCTTTCCCAAATCCTATTGGTAAATATGGAATATATCAACGATAATTTGAGGCATTGGGGTGTATTTTGTCTTCATTTTATTTAGGCGGCAAACCATGTGGGCAAGAATCTTAGGATATCTTTTCATTTCATCTGGCATCTCACTGCTTTCTATTATATCTTCGCGTCAAAAATCTCTTTCCCATGGATAAGTATCCAGACATAGAAAAATTAAAATCAATCGCAAGCCAAGTCCGACGTGACATCGTACGTATGGTCCATGGCGCACAGTCCGGTCACCCGGGCGGTTCTTTAGGCTGTACCGACTATTTGGTAGCCTTGTATTTTCACATCATGAATCACGACAAAGGTTTCAATCCTGATGCCAAAAATGAAGATTTATTCTTCTTGTCGAATGGTCACATATCGCCTGTATTTTACAGCGTATTGGCACGTAGCGGATACTTTGATGTAAAAGAACTAGCGACTTTTAGAAAATTGGATACACGTTTGCAAGGGCACCCTGCCACTGAAGAGGGACTTCCAGGAATCAGAATTGCATCCGGCTCTCTTGGACAAGGATTATCAGTTTCTATAGGAGCTGCCTTGACTAAAAAGATCAATGGCGACAAATCAACGGTTTTCACTTTAATGGGTGACGGTGAGTTGCAAGAAGGCCAAATCTGGGAAGCGGCTATGTTTGCTGCTAGTAACAAAGTGGATAACCTTATTGCAGCCGTAGATTTCAATGGTCAGCAAATCGACGGACCTACTTCGGAAGTCAATGACATGGGCGACTTAAAAGCCAAGTGGGAAGCCTTTGGTTGGACAGTGATCGAAGCCAATGGAAATGAAATGGAAGACATTGTTTCTAACCTAAAATTGGCCAAATCACTTTCTAAGAAAGAAAAGCCAATCTTGATTCTGATGAAAACAGAAATGGGTGCTGGTGTGGACTTCATGGAAGGCACACACAAATGGCACGGTATAGCACCGAACGACGAAGACTTGCAAAAGGCTTTGGCTCAATTGGAAGAAACTTTAGGTGATTACTAAATCTTGACTGACGATGACTAAATATACATACACAGAAAAAAAAGACACAAGATCAGGATTTGGTGCTGGCTTATTAGAAGCGGGACAAAAGAATCCCAACGTGGTTGCCCTTTGCGCGGATTTAATTGGCTCATTGAAAATGGGAGATTTCATCAAGGAATTTCCTGACAGATTTGTTCAAGTAGGTATCGCAGAAGCCAACATGATGGGTATTGCTGCAGGTATGACCATTGGTGGCAAGATTCCTTTCACCGGTACATTTGCCAACTTCTCTACCAGTAGAGTTTATGATCAAATCAGACAGTCGATCGCCTATTCTGAAAAGAATGTGAAAATATGTGCTTCTCATGCAGGCTTAACACTTGGAGAAGATGGTGCTACACACCAAGTGCTTGAAGACATCGGAATGATGAAGATGCTGCCTCATATGACAGTAATCAATCCATGTGATTACAACCAAACGAAGGCGGCTACTTTGGCCTTAGTAGATCATGTAGGCCCTGCCTACTTGAGATTCGGTCGTCCAGCATGGCCGATCTTCACAGATCCTAATCAGAAGTTTGAAATTGGCAAGGCCATCAACTTCATTGAAGGTTCAGATGTGTCAATTTTCGCTACAGGCCACATGTTATGGTTGGCTATCGAAGCTGAAGCTGTATTGGCTGAACAAGGCATTTCTGCAGAAATCATCAATATTCACACAATCAAACCTTTGGATGATGAGGCAGTATTGAAATCTGTAGCTAAAACGGGTTGTGCTGTATCTGCTGAAGAGCATCAGATTGCTGGTGGACTTGGAGAAAGCATCGCTTCCCTCCTAGCTAGAAACACACCTAAGCCTTTAGAAATTGTGGGTGTAAATGATTCGTTTGGCGAAAGTGGAAAGCCAGTAGAGCTTTTAGCCAAATATGGCTTGAGCGTTGAAAGCATTGTGGACTCAGCTAAAAAAGCGATCGCCAGAAAGAACGCTTAAGACTAGTAACAACAATATCACTGAGCTGCCTGAATTATATTAAATTTAGGCAGCTTTTTTATTTATGAACAACAGACAACTCTTCTTCAAACACCTGGGTCAAACTTCTGAGTTTCCACTTTCTCTTGAAATCGAAAGAGCAGAAGGTGTATACATGTATGACAAGGATAACAAAGCCTATCTAGACCTTATTTCTGGTATCGGAGTAAGTTCTATCGGTCATCGACACCCCAAAGTGATTGAAGCCATAAAAACGCAAGTTGATAAGCACTTGCATGTGATGGTCTATGGAGAGTTTGTAACAGCTCCACAGGTTCAACTCGCCCATGCGATTACCGAAACTCTACCTAATCATCTGAATAATGTGTTTCTGGTCAACTCGGGCAGTGAAGCCACAGAAGGCGCCCTGAAACTCGCCAAAAGACATACGGGTAGAAAAAAAATAATATCATTTGACAATGCCTACCACGGATCGACGTCCGGTGCTTTGTCAATAGCCGGAGATGAAAAGTTGAAATCCCCATTTAGACCATTACTACCAGACATACATCAGATTCGATTCGGAATATCCGAAGACCTGGATGTGATTGACACAGATACGGCTGCGGTCATTATAGAAACCGTTCAAGGCGAAGCAGGAGTAAGATGTGCGGATAGTGCCTATTTTGTAGCACTAAGAGAAAAGTGTAACGAGACTGGTACCCTTCTAATCATGGATGAGATACAATGCGGATTTGGACGTACAGGTAAGTTTTGGGCTTTTGAACATTACGGTGTTACTCCCGACATTTTACTTTGTGCCAAAGGAATGGGTGGCGGCATGCCAATTGGGGCATTTATCTCATCAAAAGAAATCATGAATGTTTTAACTCATGATCCCATCTTAGGTCACATCACCACCTTTGGCGGCCATCCTGTGAGTGCGGCGGCCTCTCTAGCAACCATAAAGGTTCTACAAGAAGAAAAATTCATAGCATCTGTAGCAGAAAAAGCTGAATTATTCCTTTCGTTACTCAAGCATTCAAAGATCAAAGAAGTAAGAAGCAAAGGGTTGATGATGGCTGTTGAGTTTGAATCTTTCGAATATCTGGATCAAGTGATTCACCAATTACTTGATGAAGGCATACTCTCTGATTGGTTTTTATTTTGCGATAACTCAATGAGGATCGCTCCCCCTCTCACCATCACATTAGAAGAAATAAAAATGGCTTGCAATAAAATTTTGCAAGCCATTGATGATGTGGGCTAATTATCTAATTACAGCATAGACTTTAGCTCCAATTCAATCTCTTCTCCGTTGATAGTTACAATCACATTCTCTCCATCTTGAGCGAATATTTCTCTCAACTTAGCCAGACCTAATTCAGTAGCGCTTTCGCCATCAACTGATTCAATTACGGACTCAACCTCTACGCCTGCCTCATAAGCCGGGCTGTTATCAAATACTTTATGCACCAACACCTCTGACTTATCCTTGCTCAATTGCAACTCGATACCTGAAGCATTTACAGGGAAAGCATCTCCATAAGATTTAGCTTGCTCCCAGTACATCTTTTTGTCTTTGTAGTGATATACAATATTGAATCTACTCAATACACCACTACCTATAATGCCTGATACTTTTTTATGGTTTTGGATTCCATGCTTAGCATGACTCAATCCTACTGGCATATTATCAAAAGAGAACCCTTCGAATGCAAAAGATTTAACTCTTCCTCTATGGTGCTCATATTCTGTATCACCCAGACCTGCTACTAAATAGATATAGCTATCTCCAATTTTTGAGGCCAATTCATTGGTTTCTACGAATGGCGTGTTGAAATCTACAGTAGCCTTCGCTCCTGTATCAACAAAGAACTCCCCGGCCAATTTTTCGCCATTAGCTAAGGTCACTTGTCCGGCAATATGCGGGATGAATGAGGTCAAATTAATACTCATCATTTTTCCTTTGCCCTTGTACTTGTACTTATTAGGATCATAGAGTTCAATCATCATATCATCAAAGTTCATAGACACTACATAATTGTTCAGAATGTCATATCCAATGATTCCATCTATGTTTCTTCCAATACTGATTTCTAGGTGATTCAAAGAAGTCTCATACACCTTAATATTATGTACCGGTGCTCCTCCAACAGTTAACTCATTATGCTTAACCAATTTACCACTAATGGTACCTTCGGCACTTGTAGTAGTCGCATTCGAGCCTGAGGTCATTCCTAACTCTTTAGCTCTATCAATGTTGAGAACAGTCAAACCGTCTCCGGTATCAAAAATAAAATCCAATTCCTCTGAATTATTGACCTTAACCTTAATGAACGAATGAGAGCCATATTGTTCAAAAGGAAAACTTGCTACTGGCTTTTGAGCCAATGCTACACCAGCATAAAGTACTGCTGCTATTGCTATTCCTATTTTTCTTTTCATTATTTAATAGTTTTTAGAAGTGATCAAATCAAAATTACCTTGTGCCTTATTCAGGTTGATGATTAAAAATGCAGCACCGAATCCCTGATTTGTCATAAGTGCATGAAATTAATCTCAAATAGCGGAATATCAAAACACGCCACCTTTTAATTAGGCATAATTTGAGCTTACTAATCAGAGATTATGCCAAAAAAATCAAAAGGTCGCTTCGAAGCGAGAAATATTGCTTGCATTGTCCTTCACAGCCAGAGAAAATTGGCCAGTAATTTCTACGGTTTCATCGGACCAGATATAACCAGACTTGGCATCATAATTCATCAACAACCAGGCACCATCAAGCGTCGCTCTCACTGAGTGTATGCCAGACATTTCATCCTCTATTTTGAATTTCACCCGTCCTGCCCGTGAAGGCTTCTTTATTATCTTGGGTGGAATAGAGTCAGTAGCAATGGTGAAGGGTACCAAATCACGAGTTTTGAAAACTAATTCATCTCCTTCCCATTCTCCACCTACAAAGCCTAGTTGATTTTTACTAGTTATGGAATATACACCCGACTTTATTAAATCATATACGCCTTCAGGCTTCAAATAAACAGTCGCAAATTGCCTTAATGGTGTGGTCCTATTATTTAGATCGAAAACTTCAAACCCGCTCCTTTCGGTTTTTTCGTAGCGCAAATAGGTGGTATCAAACAGCGAATATTTTGGGAATGATATCTTGATATCCTCTCCTTCCCATTTCATTTTCTGTTCTGACGGTATACTTTCAACTAAATTAAAATCGTAGGTTTTACCACACAACTGGGCTGAATCTGGTAATCCCTTCCGAAGATCCCATAAAAAATGATGGCTAGTATTGGTATAGTAGGCCATGCCCACCGTTTGTTTCTCTCCATTTACATAAAAATTTGCATCACAATAACCTTCTACACTTTCTATCTCGAGCCAGTGTTTAAACAAATCAAATCCTTCATTGTCTAACGCATAGGTGTGTTTCCAGTCCCGACTCCGTTCAAACCCATTGTCATTGATCTTTAAATTGACCTGATTGATATTCCCATAAGCGTCTTCCAATCTGATGTCAATTTGATGTTCCATGGGATCAAATATTCTCAGCAGACCCGATTGATCATTCGTAGCATAGAACGATAATTTGTTACCAGTGTCTTTATAGAGCTTGTTAAACCTTCTTCCGCCTTCCCTGGATCTTTTGTAGTTGGTGTGTACCAGGATATTTCTTTGGGTACTAAAACTGAGTTGATCTATGCGTTGAGTAAAGGCTGGCTTTCCGTCAAAAAGCATGGTTTGGTACCGAATACCATTTCGATTTCTAGCACCGTCGAATTTGTCATAGGCATAAATTTCAATTCCAATATTGCCAAAAAGAGAAATACCTTCTTCTATGCTTGCATTACCATTTTCATCGGTGATGACATCAAACTCAATTCTCCCCCACATACCATTCACTCTTGCATGCTCATCCATGGTAACAAAAGCCACTGAGGCCAAAACCGGCGGTGTTTTATCTACAATTTCTTCAAACCCATATTCAAGCGGATCCAGGGCACGATGTCTCAAATTCCGAACTTCAAAGTGTAAATGCGGCCCAGAAGAAGATCCTGAATTGCCCGAGAGTGCAATGACATCTCCTTTCTTAAATAGGAATTGATTTTTTTCAGGATAGAGATCTACTGCAAAAGATTCTTCTGCGTACTGCTGCTTCCTTACATAGTCTGCAATGTCTTCATTGAATGACTTAAGATGAGCATAAACAGTTACAGTTCCATTTTCTGGATGAACCAGATAAAGCGCATTACCATAACCACCCAGTGCCACTCTTATTCTTTGAATGTATCCATCTGCTGCGGCATAGATTGGTAATCCTGTGATCCCGCTGGTTTTGATGTCCAAACCTGAATGAAAATGAGAAGACCGGAGTTCTGCCATGGTGCCCGCCAGATAGTTTTCTTGTTTTGGTCGGACCGGAAACATAAAATCACCCCGCTGTGGAGCTACTTGTGCGATTGCTTCTGCACCAAAGAACACAAGAGCGAAGAGAAGTTTATTTAATCTCAAAATCCATCATTTTTTCACCTTCAATAAATGCTTCTAGTCGCTGCCCGATCTTTACTGACCCTACTCCTTCAGGCGTGCCCGTAAAAATGATGTCTCCTTTTTTCAACATAAAGAACTTAGACACATAGGCTATAATATAATCGATACTGAATAGCATCATCGAAGTATTTCCTACTTGCACATCCTCTCCGTCTTTTTTGAGACTAAAATTGAGATTAGACAAGTCATACTTAGATTTAGGTACAAAGTTGGATATAGGTGCAGATCCATTAAAACCTTTAGCCAGGTCCCATGGTAGGCCTTTGGCTTTAGCCTTGGATTGAAGATCCCTGGCTGTGAAGTCTACTCCTATTCCGATTTCTTCATAATATTTATGCGCGAATCTTTCATCAATATTTTTTCCAACCTTACAAATTTTCACCAGGATCTCGACTTCGTGATGGATGTCATTCGAAAAATCAGGATGGTAGAAAGCCGCATTGTTTTTGAGAATAGCTGTTTCGGGTTTGCTAAACACCACCGGCTCGTCTGGCCTTTCGTTGTTTAGCTCTTCTATATGCTTGGCGTAATTTCTTCCTATGGCCAGTATCTTCATTTCTACTAATTCAATCTGATATTAAATTGTGAAGATAGATTAATGCGAAGCATAATCTAATAGGAGATAAAAAAAATCCCCAATATCTTGGGGATTTTTTTTAATTATTTCTGTGTCCCGTCCTGAAATAGCGTTACACAAAAAACGACGTTATGAACGAACTCACAGAGAACAAGTATGTTAAAAGAACACAGAAGGACTACAGCTACGCTTTTAAATTGTCAGTTGTGTCAGAAGTTGAAAGCGGAGAGTTAGGCATAAAAGCCGCCGCTCGCAAGTATGGTATTCAGTCACACTCTACAGTTACCAATTGGCTTCGAAAATTTGGTAACTTTGATTGGGTCAATAAATCAACACTTCGGATGCCAAAATCTAAAGACCAAAAACTATACGAACTTGAGCAGAAAGTACGGCTGTTGGAAAAGCAAAAAAAAGAGCTTGAACAGCAGGTTGAAAACGCAGATAAGAAAGCCATTTTCTTTGATATGATGATCGACATAGCCGAAGAAGAATTCAAACTCCCCATCAGAAAAAAGTCTTTACCCCAACAGTTGATCGATTCAAGGTTGAACAAAAAGAAGGGGTAACCCAGATCTGTAGACTGTTGGGGATGAATAGGCAAATCTATTACCGCTCTATCAGAAGAAGTAAACAAAAGCAAGAAATAGCCACCAAGGTAGTAGTTATGGTTGAAAAGGTGCGTATGAAAATGCCTCGTATAGGTACCAGAAAGTTGTATCATTTACTTTATGATGAACTTCAGCCGCTGGGAGTTGGAAGAGACAGGCTATTTGCTATTATGAAAGCAAATCATCTTCAGATCGTACCTAAGAGACAATATCATATCACTACTGACTCTCATCATCGATTTAGAAAACATAAAAACCTTATTGATGGGCTTTCCATACAAAGGCCTGAGCAAGTATGGGTATCGGATATCACCTACATTGGAACACGGAAAAATCCGATGTATTTATCGTTGGTCACAGACGCTTATTCAAAGCGGATCATGGGCTTTGATGTATCGAAAAGTCTGGATGCTTCAGGTGCAATATCAGCCCTTAATATGGCTATTGCCAATCGTATATATCCTGAGCGAAAGTTGATCCATCACTCAGACAGAGGATTGCAGTATTGTTGCGATGCCTATCAACAGGTGTTTAACAATCATAATATAAGGTGCAGCATGACCGAAAGCTATGACCCATATCAAAATGCCATAGCCGAAAGGGTGAATGGGATATTGAAACATGAATTTATCTTAGGGATCACCACATCAGATGTAGCACTAATGGACAAACTCATTGAGCAGAGTATTTATATCTACAACCATGATCGACCTCATTGGAGCTGTTGGATGAATACCCCGGCATTTATGCATCAGCAAGACAAGGTCAAGATTAGAAACTATAGAAACAAAAATAGCACCGAGCTAAAACCCGATGCTATCTAATATTTTATCCTAAAATCTGTAACGATTATTTAGGACTAGTCACTGGGATACTGCTTCATCAGTTTGGCTATTTTCTTAGGAATAGTTTTTTCCCTTTTCTTTGGATTGTCTTTTACGGTCGATGTTATGATTCCTTGCCATTGCAAATCCTTGGTCTCGCTATCATACATATCAATCACTAGGGTCCCTTCAATGTAATCGCTTTCAGAATAGGTGGTAGTTGAACTTCCCATTCCACCGTATCCCCAGCCCCATCGGCCGCCATATCCCATACCTCCATTGTAGTTGGTATAAGCAGTAGTACTCGTCTTTTGGTCGAAAACAATAAAAAGCGTGATAATCGCATCTCCATCAGATTCTACGAATTCCATACCTCGCTTATCAAATTCTGCGCGAATCGCTTTTTGAATCCGATCTTTGTCCAATTGATTGATTTGCTTTTCACTATCCTCTTGCCATCCGGCAAACGTGTACGTCTTGTATTTTGAAAAGTCAGCATCGTTGTTATAATCACTCTTGACTTGAGAAAATGACACCACAGAGATAGCCATTGCGGCTAACAACAAACTAATTGATTTCATAATTTTATTTTTTTAATAGTAATAGATTGATTTTGTGATTACGAATCAGTTGAAATAACAATTCTAAATCTAGTTATCCTAACCTGAATTACAAAAAAAGCCTAACTCAAAAACCATTGGCAACTCCAATGCCAAAAATATAGGAATTGTATTTATTTAATCTTTCAATTCAAAAGGGTAAACTACTTTCCAATCTTTTTTCATATCTGCTACAGTCCAACCTAATTCATTTGCTACGGTAAGGCCTTCTTTCAATTTTCCAATATGAGAAAGACTATCATAGGCCCACTCTCTTTCCTCATCGGTATGATGCACGTACATCATAAATGAATTTGGGTTGGTAGAAGTCCATTCTAGCATTTGTAAGTCGCCGTCCGAATTACCAAAAGCTGCGATCGGTTTTTTACCAATAAAATTATAGATGCCAACAGGCTTCCCAGCTTTATCATCGATAAATGATAATTCTGGGTAGCGATTGATGATCTTGTTCTCTTTGTCATATTCTACTTTCATCATACTACCCATAACCTGCTCAGCAGGAATTCCATAGAGTTCATTGGTGACTGGCCTCATAAAGCCTATGCCTCCACCTGATACGATGAATGTTTTGAAATCATTGGCCCTGAGATATTCTAATACTTCAAGCATCGGCTGAAAAACGAGGTCAGTATATGGCCTATCAAACCTTGGGTGTCGTGCTACAGCCATCCACTCCTTCACTCCAGTTTCGAAGTCGTCGGCGGTCACGTCACCATGTGTAGCCAACACTATTTTAATAATTGCTCCCTCACCTTGCTTCATAACAGATGCCATATCCCCTGCCAAAACTGATTTGAACGGTTCTGTTTCATTCCACTCAGGGTGTTCAGGAGCTAATTTCTTAATTTGATCCAAAGCAAAAGCCAATTGGAAGTACATGGGTTGCTCGGACCATAAGGTGCCATCGTTGTCGAAGACTGCAATTCTATTTTTAATTTCAACAAAAGACTCGCTCGATGAATCTGTAGCGCTTTTTACAAAATTGAGAATGGCAGATTTATTAACCCCTTCGTTCCAGGATGGAAGAGGATCTTGTTTTACTTCCACCATTTGATCACTCTTAGCAGAGCAGCTTAACAGGTACAATCCCAAAAAAACAACAAGAAGATTTTTCATAATTAAAAAATAAAACAAAGCCGAATAGAGACTATTCGGCTTTAAAAAAATTAATAATTTAGACTAATTATTTGATGGGGTACTAAGCTTTTCCATCACTTTATCCAAGCTGAAGCTTGCTGCTTTCATTCTTGGAGGATACTCTTTGAAGGTCATTAAAAAATCCCCTACTATTTTTTGTGCAGGCACCAGAAGGAATGCGTGATCCAGCAGCCAATCGTAATACGTATTGGAAGTAATAGTAGCAAACTCATATGGATCTCTCCTTAAATTATAAATCATGGGCAACCTTAATGGAATAAATGGCTCTGCCCAAACTTGCAAAGTTCCCGGAGAGCGTTGTTCCATAAAAATCAATTTCCAATCGTCATATCTCAATGCAGTTAAATCACCGTCGTCTGAAAAATAAAACAATTCTTTTCTTGGCCCTTTGTCTACTTCACCTTTGAAATATGGCATAAAGCTATATCCATCCAAATGCACTTTAAAGTCTCTGCCATTAGCTGAATAGCCATTCAACAATTTTTCAGGAACATCTCCTTGGCCTGCTGCATCTAAGAAAGTAGGCATCCAGTCCATACCGGACATGATCTCATTACAAACAGTACCGGGTTTTACAGTACCAGGCCATCTTACCATAGCCGGTACTCTCCAACCGCCTTCCCAGTTGGTATTTTTCTCTCCTCTAAATGGGTTGATTCCCGCATCCGGCCAAGTGTTTTTATGTGGCCCGTTGTCTGTAGAATACATCACGATGGTATTATCAGTAATCTTCAACTCATCCAAAAGTGCCAAGAATTTGCCCACATGCATGTCGTGCTCAACCATTCCGTCACCGTATTCATTCTGACCTGAGATACCTCTCAGTTCTGGCTTCACGTGCGTTCTAAAGTGCATTCTTGTACCGTTCCACCAAACGAAGAATGGCTTCTTAGCTTTTACTGCATCTCTAATAAATTTTAGTGCCGCTTCAGACGATTCATCGTCGATGGTCTCCATTCTCTTTTTTGTCAAAGGTCCCGTATCTTCTACTTTCCCGTCGGCCGTCGAATGGATTACTCCTCTAGGACCAAAATTCTTTCTAAAATTAGGATACTCTTCAGGATCTGGATAGTCAGGTAGTTCTGGCTCTTCTTCCGCATTCAAGTGATAGAGATTACCATAAAACTCATCAAATCCGTGATTGGTTGGTAAATGTTCGTCTCGGTCTCCCAGGTGATTCTTACCAAATTGTCCAGTGACATAACCAGCTGGCTTGAGTAATTCCGCAATCGTCGGATCTTTTTCGGAAATTCCTTCCTTCGCTCCAGGCATTCCAACTTTACTCAACCCTGTTCTGAAGACACTTTGTCCAAGGATAAAAGAAGACCGACCAGCCGTACAACTCTGTTCTGCGTAGTAATCAGTAAAAATCATTCCTTCTTTTGCAATCCTATCAATATTTGGTGTGCGGTACCCTGTGATTCCCATAGAATAGGCACTGACATTAGATTGCCCAATATCATCGCCCCATATCACAAGGATATTAGGTTTCTTGTTTTTTTGTGCTAATGCAATTACAGGAATCATCGCTGCGAAAAACAGCGCATTCCTTAAGATTCTTATTTTCATGATTGTAAGTTTAGATAATTTGATTTTATCGAGTCATACAACTCAAATTGAAGTCTTATAGACCCAAAGCATTTTAGACTCTGTATATCATTGATGAAAAAAGTTACAGAAAACTTTATCAACTTAAAAATTAAAATGAGGAATGTCGGTTCCTTTCAAAGGAATTAATATTCAATTAACACTTACCATCATAAGAAGCATTAATTGACAACATCTTGAACACATCGAAATCCTAAATGTTCTTGCCCTGAATCAATCGCCGTAGCCATTCGAGCACTTGGTCTGTAATTGCTACAATACTGATCGCTACATAAAAAAGATCCTCCTTTGATCACACGCTTAGGAACTTGAGGCTCTTGGGGGTCAAAGCTTGATTCGGGGCCTTTTGGGTTGCGGCAAATGGTAATGGTTTGACTTTTCGCTTGCAGATGACTGTCTGGTCGAAACCAATCACTTGTCCACTCCCAAACGTTCCCAATCATATCATACAAACCATAAGCATTCGGCGGATAACTTTTTACTGGTGCGGTTTTTTCAAACCCATCTTGAATCGTATTACCTCCTGGGAAAGTGCCCTGAAAAAAATTAGCTAAATATTGACCTTCCGGAGTCAATTCCTCTCCCCATGCAAAGGACTGATGTGAGCCACCACGACTGGCATATTCCCACTCTGCCTCCGTTGGCAATCTTTTGCCTGCCCAGGTAGCATATGCTTCTGCATCTTCATGAGCGATATGCACCACTGGGTGATTTTCTTTTCCTTCAATATTACTTTCAGGCCCGTATGGATGCCTCCAATCAGAACCTGTTTGCCAAGCCCACCATTGAGATATATCATATAGATTAGACACGTTAGGGATAGGTGCGAAAACCAATGATCCCGGTTTCAACAGAGAATCGGCAGGTTTTTCCACACCTTCAGGCAATTGCTTTTTTAGTTCCTCCCAATCAATGGGTCGTTCAGCTATCGTTTGATAACCAGTAGCATCTACAAACTTTTGAAATTGAGCATTAGTCACTTCGGTGATATCCATGTAAAACCCTGAGAGTTCCACTGTAAACTCTGGTCCTTCTATAGCATTGGCCTCTTCTCCTTCATTTCCCATCACGAAGGTACCACCTGGGACAAAGACCATCCCTTCAGGAACATTGGATTCAACCTGATTTTTAGCTGGTGTATTAATTTGTTTTGATTCATTAGTGGAACAGGCAAAAGTTCCGATCGCTATTAGCGCGAATAGTATATGCTTCATTCTAATTTTAGTTCTAGGTTTTAAATTTAGCTCAGTTATTTTCTCCAGATGGTATTTCTTCAATTGTTTCCATTTCACTTTCTTCATCCGTGTCAGTGATCATTATTCCAACAGCCATCACAATGGCAGTAAGAAGAATAATCTGGATAATAAGAGAATTATTAACAAATGGGATTTGCTGTTCGGGCAATATGCTCAAAAAGAGTAAAATGGTAATTAGCCCACGAGGCGCAACAAACAACAAAGGCTTGAATGACAAGCCCGATAATTTGAGCTGTAAGCTTCGAACCATAAAGAACAAGACCACTATTCCAATCGACCAAGACAATGTTTGAATATTGAGAATATCTGCCGTTTCTAATAAAAAGCCAAATAGAATAAAGAATAAGGCTCTCACTAAAAATGCCAACTCAATAGTCAAGTCTTTGAATTTTTCACTTTCAGATTTCAACACTTCTAACTTAAACCTATCTATCCAAGCAAACCATCTGAGTTGGTCGACATTCCCAATGAATAGTCCAAATATTAGAATAAATATCAATGCCGGTAGATGATAAACTTTGAGAATCGTGTAAATCAAAATCACCAACAATATGATAGGTATAAACTTGACATGATGATCAATTTTTCGAATAAGCAAGGCCAACCCAAGTGTAGCAATAAAGGACACGATGACAATAGCAACCAACTGAATACTAAAGTGACCAAATGAAGAGACTCCAATGCTCTCATACATGATCACAAAATTGAAAAACAATACACCCAAAATATCTGACAAGCTACTTTCGTAAATGACAAATTCACGATCGAATTCAGAGAGATTGGAAACACTGGGAACTGCTATCGCACTACTAATGATACATAAGGGAACTGCATTGGTCAAACATTGAAGAAAGGAGTATTCCCCAACCAATGAAAAAACATAGGCCAGTATCAAAGACAAGCCTACCATCGGCACAAGTGCACCTAACATGGATTGTTTAATCAAAGAGATTTTAGATTTATTTAATCGTAATTCCAATGATCCCTCCAACACTATTAATATCAGTCCTGCAGTAGCTAAAACAGGTAAAATAGCTGATAGATTAGGTACATTCACCTCAAAGTATTCCACACCCCTTTTTATTGCCCAGCCAAGAATCAACAACAAAATCACTGTTGGAATTTTCGTTCGAGCTGAAGTCAGGTTGAATAAATAGGCAATCAGCAGCAAGGAACAAAATGTGATAATTATAGCTGTGGTCATATTTAGCTGTTTTTTGTTTTTACTAGTTTTACTTTTTCAATATGGAAAGAAGTCATCCACTGATCAATCAGGACATACCCCTGCTTCTGATATAATTTAATAGCAGGCATATTAGCGGAGGCTGTTTCTACTTCACAACTTTGAGGATTGAATTCGTCTTCTACAAAATCCAACAATTGACGAGCTAAACCTTGCCGAAAAAAATCTGGATCAATCACCAAACTGCATACATCCAAGAGTTCATTTTTGAATGATACTTCAATTGCAGCAGCCAGCCTTTCTTTTTCCCAAATACCATAAAACAACGTATCGCTCTTTTGTATAGCTTCTGAGCTCCTTTGAAGTGGAGGGAAATCTGACACTCCCACTAAATCCGCCTCTACCTTATAGGATCTTTGAAACAGCTGCCAAAGCACTAGTGCCGTATCTATATCATGATGTTTTAAGACTTGGATCTTCAAGGCTTTCAATTATTGCTTTTATGTGCAAATTACTTCTTTTGGCTTAACTAAAATAAAATCTCAAGGATAGGTTGGATATCATTTCTCCAAACTAACTTGTGTCTCTTATTTGATTAAAAAGTTGATTAATTATTTGACTTTTGACTATGGAGAAAATCAAAATAGGGAGAATAGATAAAATTGATCTTCCCGAATTCGGATTAGAAAATATTGAGGCCAAAATAGATACCGGTGCTAACCGTTCGTCGATCCATTGTTCTAAAATTGAACATAAAGACTTTGAAGGCGTAGACAGTATCATTTTTAGTATTCCATTGGCTGGCAACGGAGAGGAAAACTCTTTCCACAGTGCAGATTTTTTCAAGAAAAAGATCAAAAGCTCGTCAGGTCATGTGGAAGAGCGTTATATTATAAAGACGACCGTAGTGCTTTTCGGTAAGCGCTTTAAAACTTCCTTTTCATTAACCGACCGAACAGATATGAAGTTTCCCATATTGCTGGGAAGAAAGCTTTTAGCAGGACATTTTGTAGTCGACGTTCAGGAAAAGGATTTATCATTCAAACTAAAAAACACATTAAAATGAAAATAGCTGTATTATCCAGAAACCCAAAATTATACTCTACCAGAAGACTACTGGAAGCGATAGAACAACGAGGGCACCAAGGGCTAGTTATTGACCACCTGAAATGTGATATTATAATCGATGATGAGGGACCTTCTTTGTATTATGAAGGGGCAAAACTCAAAGATATAGATGCTGTAATTCCAAGAATTGGAGCCTCAGTCACCTTCTACGGTACTGCTGTGGTTCGACAATTCGAAATGATGAAAGTATTCTCTGCTGTTAGCTCATTGGCCATCACCAGGTCCAGAGATAAACTCAGAAGTCTTCAAATCCTATCCAGATCAGGCATTGGCATGCCAAAGACTGCTTTTACCAATTTCTCAAAAGAAGAAAATAATACGCTTGAATTGGTAGGCAATGCACCAGTAGTCATCAAGCTATTGGAAGGCACACAAGGCCTGGGAGTTGTTTTGGCAGAATCAAAAAAGGCAGCCACATCCGTAGTCGAAGCATTTGAAGGACTAAAAGCAAGAGTGATCCTACAGGAATTCATCGAAGAGTCTGGTGGCGCAGACATTAGAGCTTTTGTAGTGAATGGTGAAGTGGTAGGTGCCATGAAACGTCAAGGTAAAGAAGGCGAGTTTAGATCCAATCTTCATAGAGGTGGAAGCGCCAATATTATCAAATTGAAGCGTGCAGAAAAAGCTGCTGCTCTGAAAGCCGCAGAAGCTATGGGACTTAAAATAGCAGGTGTAGACATGCTGCAATCCAAAAGGGGACCTTTAATTCTAGAAGTCAACTCCTCTCCTGGTTTGGAAGGTATTGAAAATGCTACAGGAGTGGATATTGCGGGGAAAATTGTAGAATACATCGAGACCAGCAGTCAAAAGAAAAGGAAAAAGGTAGATGCTTAAATAATGGAACCGCAGGACATTAAAATTGCGGGCATAACCATTGCCCCAGGCGAAGAAAAGCAAATAGATGCTCAAATCGCCAAGCTTCCCAGTCGAACACCGATTGACATTCCTATCATCGTCAGTCGATCAACAAAACCAGGCCCCACCCTACTCATTACAGGTGGTATGCATGGCGATGAGATCAATGGCATTGAAATCGTTCGGAGAATCATAGCCAACAATTATCATCGCCCGCTTATCGGCACCATGATTTGCATTCCTATACTCAATGTCTACGGGTTTATAAATTTCTCCAGACAAACGTCTGATGGAGGAAAAGATATCAACAGAAGTTTCCCAGGTACGCGAAACGGTTCTTTGGCCAGTCAATTGGCTTATCGACTTACTCAAGACATTTTGCCTTTAATCGACTATGGTATAGACTTCCATACAGGTGGCGCACGTATCAATAATTATCCTCAAGTCAGAGCGCAATTAGATGATCCGAAAAATCTAGAATTGGCGAGGGCATTTTCTCCCAAGTTCATGATTCACTCCCCCTTTCGGGAAAAATCGTTTCGAAAAGAAGCAGCAAAGGCGGGAAAATCAATTCTTGTTTATGAAGGAGGTGAATCTTTGAGGCTTAGAAAGCATGCGATTGATGTAGGCGTCAATGGGCTGCTCAGAGTCATGAAGCATTTGAATATGAGAGAAGAGGCGCCCGTTTCGAAAGGCGGTCTGTATCATATAAAGAAATCTTCTTGGCTTCGGGCTAAGTCAGCAGGTATTTATCACTCATTTTGTAGAACGGGAGAATTTATAGAAAAAGGAACCGTAGTAGGATTAATTACTGGCCCCTACGGAGAATTTGAACACAAAATGAAAGCGCCGACTTCAGGATATGCTATAGCTATCAACAACAAACCTGTAGTCAACCGCGGAGATGCATTGATTCATATTGGATTTGAAGAATAAGAAAAGCCGCACCCTCCGGCGCGGCTTAAAACTCAACTTGAAATCAATGCTTATTCTTCTCGTAGGGATTTGACTGGATTGAGTCTGGCAGCTTTCCATGATTGGAAACCCATAGTCAACCAGGCGATCGCAAAAGCCAATATCCCTATTCCTATAAATGTCATGGGTTTAATATCTGTTCGATAAGCAAAGTCTTCCAGCCAGTAGCCCATGGCGAAATAGGCCGCTGGAACTGCCAAGGCAAAAGCTACTGCAACTAACTTGATAAAGTTTTTTGACAGCATAAAAACAATCCCTGATATCGATGCTCCCAGTGCTTTTCTGATACCAATTTCTTTGGTTTTCTGTTCGGCAATAAATGACGCCAACCCGAATAACCCTAAGCAAGCGATCAAAATACCCAGAATAGCAAAAACAGAAAATATCTTTCCAATTTTTTGTTCTGCTTCATACATACTATCAAACTTCTGATCCATGAAACTATAGGTAAAAGGCTGTCCAGGTGCGATATCAGACCATGTACGCTCTATGTCAGCTATGGTCTGCTGAATGTTCTCAGTATTGACTTTAAACAAAGCAAATCCTGTACTTCTACCTAAGGAGAAAATCAACGGTGTGATGTTATCACGTAGTGATTTGTAATGAAAGTCCTCCATCACTCCTATTATTTTAAGTCCTACAACCTCTGGTTCATCCTGACTGCCCTCATAGGTGTAAATTTTATCTCCAACGGGATTTTCATAACCGAACATTTTAACAGCGGCTTTGTTGATCACCACTGCATTACTGTCCGACAAAAATTCTTTTGAGAAAAACCTTCCTTCGGCCATTTCTATACCCATGGTCTCTAGATAATCATGATCGACTCTAGCTCTATTGGTTACTAAACTTTGATCCGCCTCCCCTGAAGGAGTTTTAAAATAAAGATCACTATTATCATTCCCTCCTACTGGAGTAAAACTAGCGACAGTGGCATTTTCCACATTAATATTTCGCTTGACTTCCGTCTTAAAAGTCTCTACTTTTTTATCCAATATCCAGGCATCTTCCACCATCAGAATCTGATCTTTATTAAAACCCAGTTTCTTATTTTGGATAAAGGAGAGTTGATCAAAAACTACCGCTGTACCAATCATGAGCACGATCGAAATACTGAATTGAAAAACCACCAAAAGGCTTCTAAGTGCACCACTCTTCATTCCCAATTTCACTTTCCCTTTTAATACTTCTGCGGGCTGAAATCTAGATAGATAAAAAGCAGGATAACTTCCTGCAAACATTCCCACCACCAGCATAATGCCGAACATCAACAAGACATATGAGCCACTGAACAATTGGGCAATAGTGAGTTCTTTAGAAGCCAACTCATTGAATGAGGGCAAGAAAACCATAGTAAGCAGGTAGGCAAACAAGAAGGAGAAAAAGCTGATGACCATAGCCTCTGAAATGAATTGATAAATCAACTGATTTTTGAGTGCTCCCATCACCTTTCTCACGCCCACTTCCTTAGCCCTACTGGCCGATCTTGCTGTTGCGAGATTCATAAAATTGATACAAGCAAGCAACAATATAAAAACAGCCACTGCAGAAAATATGTAGATATAACTGATAGCGCTATTTGGAGCCAGGTCTCCATCCTTGTCAGAATAAAGGTGAATCATTTCCAAGGGAAAAAGTGAAAACCCCACGTTATTACCCGCCTCTTTGAATTCTGCCAAGGACTGACCAAAAAAACGCTGAATTAATGGCCCTATATATTTTTCAATCAATTCAGGAAAATTCTCTTCCAATTGTTTTGAATCAATCCCTTCTTGAAATTTGATATACGTGTTAAAACTGGTATTTACCCAGTTGTTACTATTGGCTCTATTTGGAAAGCTAGCTATCGACAAAATGATATTCTGACGGAAATGAGAGTTTTTTGGTAAATCTTCATACACACCAGTTACCTCATAATCCGTAGTATTGTCTAACACTAGTGTCTTCCCTAAGGGATTTTCATTGCCAAACATTTTTCTTGCAGTGGTCTCATCCATCACAAGTGTATTTGGTCTTACCAAAGCCGTTTTAGGATTGCCATGAATCATGGGTACCGTAAAAAAGGAAAAGAAATTTGAATCTGCCATGAGCACATGCTCTTCCTTGAAGGTTTTCTCAAAACCTTTCTCCTTGATAAACCAGTTGCCTGTAGCAGACAATCGTACAGCGTCCGTTACTATAGGATAATCATTCAATAAAGCTTGAGCAGCAGGCGCACCTACTTTAGCAGATATGTGATCAGACCCATTGAGTTTAGCCGCAAAATCTATACGATAGATGTTCTCCGAATCTTCATGGAATTTGTCATAAGAAAGTTCATCTATCACAAATAGTGAAATCACCATGAAGCAGGATAAACCAATAGATAAACCTAGGATGTTAAGAATAGAATAAAACTTATGTTTCAATAAATTCCTAAAAGCAATGTTGATAAAGTTTTTGAGCATGACCTTAGAGTTTTTGAGTTTATAATACACCGAAGATGCAAATCTTAAAAAAAGGGTTGCATCCGGTATATTATTTTCATAAGACTACGCGATCAGCTTTGTGGTTACATCTCTCATGTTAATTATTCAACTTCAACATTTCTTCTCCATTACTTCCATTGATTATAGTTAAATCAACAACTTCCATTATTTCAGGCGTTAGCCCCAGATCATATTGACCTAATTCAAAATACAAGGTGGTCGATAAATATGCCTCGCAAGCATCGTCATTGGCATCATGATTTAGAATCACTGTATATCTAGGAGGGTATATCATAGTAATCACCTCAGGCCAAATCAGTTCAAAAGCATGCTCCTCGCATCCACCTCCATAAGCCACATCTATAATCAGCATGGTACTGTCATTTCTAAGGCCATTCAAGTCAAACGGATCGGAGACAGGATTGTCTGTTTGGAGCTGTGTCCAAGATTGATCAAAGCTTTGTTGATCTATATTTAATTCTTCCGTTGATAGGTTTTGAATAGGATCATTGTCTGCTGTGTCTTCTTGACAAGCACTTAAAATCAGTATCAGACAAAGGGCAATAATTGGATATAATTTCATAGCGTTCATTTATTGTTCTTTTCAAAGACACTTGTTCCAACAAATTGGTTGGACTATGCATTGATTTGATGAATAACCGAAGCATATTGTTGCCACGAAAGAATTTCTATTAAGGCATCAAGAAGGACTGACATTTTGTCGCATTTATTCTATCTTTGCGTTCTCAAAAATTAATTACAGGTGAAAGAGATTATTGGCGACATTGATATTATTGACAACACACAAGAAAGCTGTGAGGTTGTAAATATTACAAAAGATGAAAATAACGTAGGTCAGAAGAAACTTTACATAGAAAGTTATGGCTGTCAAATGAACTTCTCGGATAGTGAAATTGTATCTTCTATCTTAAAGAAGGAAGGTTATGTGACCACATCTTCTATTGAAGATGCCGATGTTACATTTCTGAATACTTGCTCAATCCGAGAGAAAGCCGAAACAACTGTAAGGAATCGCTTAAGCGAAATCAACCAATACAAAAAGAAAAATCCTGAATTGGTGATAGGCGTACTTGGCTGTATGGCTGAAAGGCTAAAGTCCAAACTTCTCGAAGAAGAGAAAATTGTCGATTTGGTTGTAGGCCCAGACGCCTACAGAGAATTACCTAACATGCTCGACGAAGTAAGTACAGGACAAAAAGCAGTCAACACTTTCCTTTCAAGAGAAGAAACTTACGATGACATCACCCCTGTCCGTTTGAATTCAAATGGAGTTACAGCCTTTATCTCAATTATGAGAGGATGTGACAATATGTGTTCTTTTTGCGTAGTACCTTTTACACGTGGTCGTGAAAGAAGTAGAGACCCATTCTCAGTAGTGAAAGAAGCACAAGATCTATTTGACAAAGGATATAGAGAAGTTACACTACTAGGACAAAATGTAGATTCTTACAAATGGTCTGCAGAGCAAAACAACAAGGCTCGTCTTGAAAAAATTGATAGCGCTGAGATTGTGAACTTTGCCAATCTTATGGAAATGGTGGCTAAAGTAAGCCCTGAGTTAAGAGTTCGATTCGCTACCTCTCACCCTAAGGACATCACCGATGACGTGCTTTATACGATGAAGAAGTACGACAACCTTTGCAAATACATCCACTTCCCAGCCCAAAGTGGAAACTCTAGAATTCTGGAAAGAATGAACCGTACCTATGATAGGGATTGGTATATCAGTAAAATCGATCGCATCAAAGAAATTCTTGGTGAAGATTGTGCGATTTCTAGCGACATGATCTCAGGATTTTGTGGGGAAACTGAAGAGGAGCACAAAGACACCTTGTCTTTAATGGAATATGTGAAATACGATTACTCTTATATGTTCTTCTACTCAGAACGTCCGGGTACCCTTGCAGAGAAAAAATACGAGGATGATATCCCAATGGACATCAAAAAAAGAAGATTAACTGAAGTAATCAATCTTCAAAGAGAGCTTTCTATTGAAAGAAACAAAAGAACAATAGGAAGAACATACAAAGTATTAATCGAAGGATTTTCTAAAAGATCTGACAAGCAACTACAAGGCAGAACTACCTGTAATCGTGTGGCAGTATTCGATGCCGGCAATCACAAAAAAGGAGAATATGTAAATGTAAAAGTGAATGATGTGACCACCGGTACATTATTAGCTTCTGTAGTTGAAAACTAAACCTAGTCCCTAGTGAAAGAATCAGAAATTCAAACCATCAAACAACGATTTGGTATTATTGGCAATTCGCAATTGCTCAATCAAGCCATCAATGTAGCGGCTCAAGTGGCACCTACAGACATGAGTGTGTTGATCACCGGAGAAAGTGGAAGTGGTAAAGAATCTTTTTCAAAAATCATTCATTCACTGAGCAAAAGAAAGCACGGTCAATTCATCGCGATCAACTGTGGAGCCATTCCTGAAGGTACCATAGACTCAGAATTGTTTGGCCATGAAAAGGGGTCATTTACAGGTGCGCATGAAGCACGTAAAGGTTATTTTGAAGTAACGGATGGAGGTACCATTTTCTTAGATGAAATTGGAGAGATGCCCATGAGTACCCAGGCCCGTCTACTTCGAGTACTAGAAAATGGAGAATTTATCAAAGTAGGTTCTTCCAAAACACAAAAGACCAACGTTCGTGTATTGGCTGCCACAAACGTCAATCTGATCACCGCTGTAGAAAACAACAAGTTCAGGGAGGATCTGTACTACAGATTAAATACGGTTCCCATCTATGTGCCTGCACTTCGCGAAAGAGGATCGGATGTGGAATTACTTTTTAGAAAATTCGCTTATGATTTTGGCGAGCAGTATCACGTAGACCCAATCAAGTTAACGGATAGTGCAAAGGAAGCCTTGATGAGATTTCGCTTCCCAGGCAACATTCGTCAACTAAAAAATCTAGCAGAGCAGATTTCAGTGTTGGAAATGAATAGAACGCTGGATGAAGACACGCTAAAAAAGTACCTACCACAAAACACCAGCAACCTACCAGCACTACTCGATCGAAAGGCTCAAGGTAATAGCTCAAGTGATGGCTTTACTGAAAGGGACATCCTATACAAAATTCTTTTCGACATGAAACAGGATATGAACGAGCTCAAAAAACTTGTTCTTCAAAATGCAGGCGATAGCTCAGATCGTGCTGAAATCATGAAAGAACATGGCAAGTTGTTTAGCAATATGGAATTGAAAGACGAACAGTTTGCTGATTTTAGTGAAGACCCAATCAATTCACCAGTGATTTTAAATCAAGATGATTATCAGGATTTTGACACTGACAAGGTGGAAGATATCGCTCATGAAACTGAACAGGACGATTCTCTTTCGATTGAGAAAAAAGAAAAAGAGCTGATAATTAGAGCATTAAGAAAAAACAGAAACAAAAGAAAGTACGCAGCGCAAGATTTAGGTATTTCTGAACGAACATTGTATAGAAAAATAAAGCATTATGAATTGGAAGACTAGTCTTTTAATATTTTCCTCGTTCGTTTTAATGAATACCTCCTGTGGTGTTTATTCATTTACTGGAGCTTCTATTTCTCCAAATGTAAAAACTATTTCGATTCAAACTTTCTACAATAATTCTCCTTTGGGACCTTCCAATATGAGTCCCCTATTCACGGAAAAAATCAAAGACTATTATTTAAGAAACACCAGCCTTACTTTGGTTGATGGAGAAGGTGATTTGCAATTGGAAGGTAGCATAGACAACTATACACTTACGCCAGTGGCGGTATCTGCCTCCGAGGACCCAAGTCAGGTTGACCTGACAAGTTTGACCAGAATCACTATCTACGTATCAGCCACCTATACCAACCTGGAAGACGATCAGTTTGATTTTGATCAGACCTTTTCGTTCTTTAAAGACTTTGATCAAAACAGAGAAGACCTTTCGGCAAATGAGGAGGAATATGTGAATGAGATCTTCGATCAAATCATTCTTGATATTTTCAACTCTTCTGTTGCCAATTGGTAAATTTTGTTATCTTTAACGCTTACGCATAACTGAGAGCCATCCTTGAATAAGCAAACATTTCTAGAGTTGATGAAAGCCCCTGAAAAGATATCAGAGGCAGATTTTGTAGAACTGGAGACCCTAGTCAAAGCAAACCCTTATTTCCAAAACGGACATAGCATGTTGGCCAACGCCAGCAGGAGACTCAAAAAACAGTCTTCTCAGAAAGAAATGGCTACTGCAGCTATTTATGCTACCAACAGAAATATTTTCAAACAATACATACTGGGCAAAATAAAATTCGAAATTACCCAGACTAAAAAAGCTGTAGCCACGAGTGCAACGGCTAGCCCTCAACCCAAAATTGACCAATCAAAAACTTCACCTAGAAAAGCGCCTACTCACAACACTGACGAAGAGCAAAGTGCACTTGTAAAAGAAATCTATGAAAATCTAGAGAAATGGAAAGCTAGTAGAGAACACTATCTAGATTATGACAAAAAGCATCCAGAAGAAATAGTAATAGAAGACCCTCATACTACTACCCCAACTGAGACGCCTATACAAGAAGCTCCTGCGGAAGAACCTCAAGCAACTGTAGATTCACCTTCTATTGAAGAATCAAAGCCGGTCGAAGACAAAACAAAAGTCGACGAAGTAGAAAAGCTCAAGAATCAGGTAGCCGAAGAAATAGAAGCTGAAGAAGAGACTATCTCTAAAGCACTATCAGAAATTACTGAAAAGAGTAAAAAACAAGAAGATACGCTCCCAGAAGCAGAGGAAGTTAAAGAAGAGCCAAAATCAGAAGAAAAGCCGAAAACCTCTCCTCCTACCATCTCATCAGATGAACTTACAGCTATAGTGGACGCCGAATCGTCTGATGATGAAAGTTCAACAACCCAAGAAAAAGAAGAAACTGTTGAGGAAATTGAACAGTCGATTGACTCTGCTCCTCCTATCAAGGAATCCGAGATCACTGAAGTTGTTAACGAAAGCATTGATATCGAAGAAGAAATTCAAGAATCAATTCCTGAGCCTGAGGTAAAAGAGCAAATTGAAGCTACAGTAGAAGAGCAGTCTATCACAGCTGAACTTGAGGAGGTTGAGACCAAATCAGAAGAAGAACCTCAAACTGTAGTTGAAGAAGAAATAGAGCTTGCAATTAGTATTGATACCACATCTGATAAGTCCACAGAGGAGACAGAAGAAGAACTCCATCAAATTGACAAAGAAATTCAAGAGCTTAAATTAACTCCTGGAAGTTCTAAGACCGGCAAGAAATTCAGACTAGGCGTACTGAAAAGAGGCACCAAATTCACAAAGGAAAAAGTAAAGAAAACTGGAGCAAAGGCTATCTCCAAAAAGCCTGCAACCAAAGCAAAACCTGCCGCAGAAGAGTCCAAGACAGCTGTAGAAAAAACGAGCACCAAGAAGACGACTACTCCAAAATCAGAGAAAAAGGCTACGACTAAAAGCACAGCTTCAAAAACAACAAAAAAAGCAAAAGAAGAAACTACTAGTAAAAAAACATCAACCGCCAGCAAAAAATCGGTCTCAGCAAAAAAGGAGCCTACAACTAAAAAGAAGGAAGCCGACAAAAAACCTGCTGCAAAAAAGACTACCACTAAGACGGCAGCTAAAAAGACCTCCAGCTCAAAAACCGAGGCTAAACCAAAAAAGGAATCTGCTAAAAAAGAAACATCCAAAAAAGCAGCTCCTAAGTTCAGGATGTCGGCAACACTAGGAGCTAAAACCAAAAAGAAATCTAGTCCTAAGAAATCAACCAAAAAAGACGACGAACCTTCGTCAGAAAAAAAAAAACCTAAAGAAGTAAGCCAATCCAAATCGAAGGCCAAAAAAGGAGTAATTGATCAATCAAACATTATTGATTCCTTTATTGAGTTAAACCCTTCTATTCAAGTCTCCAAAGACAAACAGCAAGATGAAGGACCTGTAGAAGATCTCGCAGCAAGATATGATGCTTTTCCTGACCACCTCGTCACAGAAAATTTAGCTTCTATTTTAGTAAGCCAAGGTAAGGTAGAAAAGGCCATTGATATCTATCAAAAATTAATTTTGAAAAATCCTCAAAAAAAGGCTTACTTTGCGTCTCAAATCGAAAAATTAAATAAGAAATAGATGTTTACTACGATTGTTGTATTGATAGTTTTTGTAGCTGTAGTGCTCGTATTGGTTGTTTTAGCTCAAAACTCAAAAGGTGGTGGATTGACTAGCCAGTTTGGTGGATCAGGCACTTCTCAGTTGATGGGTGTAAAAAAGACTGGTGACTTATTAGAGAAACTAACTTGGGGATTGGCTATAGCCTTGATTTCATTGACACTTTCTACAAAATTTTTAATCACCGAGTCTAGAGCTGGTGAAGAGTTTGCTAGTCCAAACATTGAAAGCGCACAAGAAAAAACAATCGCACCAAACTTAGACTTAAATGCTGAGGAAGGTGATGCAGAACTTCTTGATGAAGCACTAGAAGTAGAAGAATCAGATAACGAAGAGTAAATCTCGAGTTACTTTTAAAATATTGAAGTCCTGGACGATTCGTTCAGGACTTTTTTTATGACTAAAAGAAGCGTAATCCTGTCATAAAAAAATCATCAACTCCTCTCTCCTGTCACTTTTCCTGCAAGTTTGACCGACTTTTTGACAACTCTTTGACTTGGCATAAGAAATGCTATTAGCCTAGTAGAAATTTCTTTATTTATAGAATCAAATAAAATTTATAAGAACATGTCAAAAGTAAGCTTTAAACCAAACGAAGATCGAATTTTGGTTGAACCTGCTGCTGCAGAAGAAAAAACAGCTTCCGGTATTATCATTCCTGACACTGCCAAAGAAAAACCACAAGAAGGCATAGTCGTAGCTGTTGGAGAAGGTACAACCGACAAACCTGTAACTGTAAAAGTTGGAGACAAAGTGCTTTACGGCAAATATTCTGGCACTGAGTTGTCTTTGGATGGTACTGAGTACCTTATCATGCGCAATTCTGACGTATTCGGAACACTATAATTACAATAACCTTTTCAATTAGAATTTAAAAGATCATTTAAGATGGCTAAAGACATATTTTTTAATTCAGACGCAAGAGACGGCCTCAAAAGAGGTGTTGACATGCTTGCTGACGCAGTAAAAGTAACCTTAGGACCAAAAGGTAGAAACGTAATCCTGGACAAAAAATTCGGTGCTCCTACCGTAACCAAAGATGGTGTTTCTGTAGCAAAAGAAATCGAGTTGAGCGATGCCTTAGAAAACATGGGTGCTCAGTTGGTGAAAGAAGTAGCTTCTAAAACTGCTGACGATGCAGGTGACGGTACTACTACTGCTACTGTATTGACCCAAGCTTTGTTTGGCAACGGATTCAAAAACGTAGCTGCCGGAGCTAACCCAATGGACCTCAAAAGAGGTATCGACAAAGCAGTTGCTACAGTTGTAGCTGATTTGAAGAAGCAATCCAAAGAAATCAAAGACAACAGTGAAGTAGCTCAAGTAGCTACCGTATCTGCCAACAACGACGCTGAAATCGGTAAAATGATTGCTGATGCGATGGACAAAGTGGGCAAAGACGGTGTGATCACTGTAGAAGAAGCTAAAGGAACGGAGACTGAAGTGAAAACTGTAGAAGGTATGCAGTTTGATAGAGGTTACCTTTCTCCATACTTTGTGACTAACACAGAGAAAATGGAAGCTGAAATGGAGAATCCTTACATCTTGATCTACGACAAGAAGATCTCTACGATGAAGGAATTACTTCCAGTATTGGAAGCTACTGCTCAGACTGGCAAGCCACTAGTGATCATCTCTGAAGATGTAGACGGTGAAGCATTGGCTACTTTGGTAGTAAACAAAATTAGAGGTTCTCTGAAAATCGCTGCTGTAAAAGCTCCTGGCTTTGGCGACAGAAGAAAAGCTATGTTGGAAGACATCGCTATCTTGACTGGCGGTACTGTAATCTCTGAAGAAAGAGGATACAAACTAGAAAATGCTACTTTGGAGTACTTGGGTACTGCTGAGAAAGTAAACATCGACAAAGACAATACCATCATTGTAAATGGTGCTGGTAAGAAAGAAGATATCGAGGCTAGAGTTAACCAGAT
This sequence comes from Reichenbachiella sp., assembly GCF_033344935.1. Classification (NCBI taxonomy): domain Bacteria; kingdom Pseudomonadati; phylum Bacteroidota; class Cytophagia; order Cytophagales; family Reichenbachiellaceae; genus Reichenbachiella; species Reichenbachiella sp. Next base: position 3,221,287 of record NZ_JAWPMM010000001.1, read on the forward strand.
CAAGCAACAAGTAGAAAATACTACTTCTGACTATGACAAAGAAAAGCTACAAGAGAGATTAGCTAAGTTGTCTGGCGGTGTAGCGATCCTTTATATCGGTGCTGCTACTGAAGTAGAAATGAAAGAGAAGAAAGACAGAGTGGACGATGCATTGCACGCGACTAGAGCGGCTGTACAAGAAGGTATCGTCGCTGGTGGTGGTGTTGCATTAATCAGAGCTATCTCTTCTTTGGATGGTTTGACTTTAGAAAACGAAGATCAAAACACTGGTGTAAACATCGTAAGAATGGCTATCGAAGCTCCATTGAGAACTATCGTGGCTAACGCTGGAGGTGAGGGATCTGTAGTAGTAAATGCTGTGAAAGACGGCAAAGCTGACTTCGGATACAACGCTGCAAATGACACTTACGAGTCAATGTTCAAAGCGGGTATCATCGATCCTACTAAGGTAACTAGACTAGCGCTTGAAAATGCTGCTTCCATTGCTTCATTGCTTTTGACTAGTGATGCGGCCGTAGTAGATCAGCCTGAGCCAGAAGGTGCTCCCGCAATGCCTCCAATGGGTGGCGGAATGCCAGGCATGATGTAATCATGAAGCCATAGTCGAAAGACTATTTATCATATATGAAGCCATTCCGATTATTCGGAATGGCTTTTTTCATGTTATAAAATTCATATCTTTAAATATGAAATATGCTACCGCCCTCCTGCTAAATTTACTTCTCACCTATTCAGTATTAGCTCAAACTGAAGTAGAGCAAAAACTACAAAACCAATTAGACTCACTCAGTGCATTGGTCATTTCATTGGAAACCACTGAACTCATTCAGTCTATGTCTCAGCGATCAATTCTGACGCCACGGTATTTCGCTGACAGAAAATCACTCACCGCCAGACAGGCCTACAACTTTTGGATTAGAAATACCGCTAGCAAATTCATCTCACACCTCAACGTCTATTCAGCGCTTTACGATGCCAATAAGTATTATGAGTATGATAGTATTGAAAACACTTTCTACAACCACATTCTCGAACACGATGAAATGGTCACTTCGATTGTATACAGTACTGAGCCCAACATCTTCTACTCCGCTTCTTCCGATGGCAAAATCTTAAAATGGGACGAATCGGATATCAAAAAAGAACCTACCGTGTTATTTAAAGATCGCGTTCTTTACCGGTCGTTGGACCTGAGTTCAGATGGCAAATGGTTGCTGGCAGCAACAAAAGAAAATGGGGTTTTAATTGTTAATACCCAATCCAATAACTCTAAAAAGAGCGAGCTATCAGTTTCCCAAGTAAGTCGAGATTCAGAAAACGTTCAAGCCGCCATTTTCCTTCCTGATCAACTCAACTACCTCACGGTCAACAAACAGGGAAAAATAAAAATCAAGGGCTATGAGTTGGACTCTGTCCAAGGAAAAACGGATTACGAAATCAGAGCACTAGCCGTGGATGTAGAAAAAAGTGAAATCTATGCTGGCACCATCAAAGGGGTAGTACAAGTATGGAATGAACGATTTGAAGAAGCCTATCTAGACATTCCAGAAACGTTTGCGGTCAATGTCTTGGCCGTCAGCCCGGATCACAAACTATTAGCTATTGGCAGAGAAAAAGGTGACGCCATCATTTGGCATTTGGAAGAAAAAAGAATCGTTCGAATTATATCTGGGCATCAATCAGCGATTACTGCCATCGATTTCAGCCCTGACAATCAGAGAATCTTGACAGCCAGTAGAGATGCGACGGTAAGAGTTTGGGATATCTTCGATTCTAAAAAATTTCCCATTGTACTCGATGATCACAACGACTGGGTGATGACCGCCTGCTTCGACCAATCTGGTACTAAAATCCTCACCGGCTCGAAAGATAAGACCATTAGAATATTCAACCTTGATTTCGAATGGATGGCTGATCGGCTTTGCCAATACATCAATAGAAACATGACACCAGAGGAATGGCACGATTACGTCGGTCACAACTTTCCATATGAAAACACTTGCCCTAACCTTTCAGAGTAGAGCTAGTCGTTAAATATTGCAATTCTTCAACATATTACTTTTTGCTTTCAAAATTTCATAAACATCATTGAAGTTTCCCTTTTGAATTCACATCTTTGTGCCCCATTCATTTAGAAGAAAATATACACCATGGAAATTAAAGCTAAACTGCTAGAAAAATATGAAACTGCATCTTTTGGAGCCAGTGGTTTCAAGAAGAGAGAATTTGTCGTTGAGTATTCTGAAAATCCTCAATACCCAGAGTTTATCAAATTCGAATTAATCCAAGATAAATGTGAGCAACTAGACGGTTTCAACATTGGGCAGGAAATGAACATTGCATTTAATCTTAAAGGCAGAAAATGGACTAACCCTAAAGGAGAGGTAGTATATTTCAACTCACTTCAGGCTTGGAGAATTAGTGCAGCCAATGACGTAAGCGCAGCTCCGGCTCAAGGCCAAACAGATGAAGCAGGTGCCAACCTGACTGAGCCAGAATGGTTAAATTCAGACAACAGCGGCGAAGCGGATGACTTACCATTCTAATAGCTAAGCGTCTTTTAATAAAAAAGGCTCTTTGATTCAGATCAAAGAGCCTTTTTTATTGTTACTCAGCTCTAAGCTGGCTCACAGGATTCATCCTGGCAGTCACAACCACTTTATAACCAATTGAAATAACAGCTACCAACAGGATCACCGCAATCGAAAAGAGGTAATTCAAAAAGTCGATTTCAATGTGGTAGGCATAAATAATATTCAACAGCATGGTAATGAAATAAGCACCCATAATCAATCCAAGAATTATTGATATCATCATCATCCACCCTACTTCCTTTAGCAGTAAGCCTATGACATGGCCAAATGAAGCTCCAATAGTTTTTCTGATTCCTATTTCCTTTATTCGACGTTGAATGGTTAACGATATCAAAGCGTAAAGCCCCAGAATGGAGATAAGAATGGAGACAATTGCAATAAATACATTGATTCTTATCATAATTTGGTTCGTTTTATTTTCACTATCAAAAACCTCTTCTTGATAAAATCCACCATAAAGCTGATCAGGATACATCTCGTACCAGATATTTTCTAATCTCTCTTGATCTTCAATAATTTTTGATTCTTCAGATTTTACAACCAGATATTCACTCAACGAATCAGGCTTAAAAAAGAAGATGGTTGGTTTTATTTTGTTGGTCAACATCACATTTTGCAAATTGAAATTTTGAGTAACCCCTTGGACTCTGTATTTCTTATCAAACACGGTTATCCATTGATTCATCATATCTGCACCCAAATGTGTATTAAACATTTGGTTGACGACAACTGTTTGTTCATTGGAAGAATGATCCATGAAATCATTTCCTTCAACAAACTCCACACCTAAAGTACTCAAGTATGTTGGCCCTACATTTAACTTCCCAATAGCATACTCCACTCCTTCATGCTCTATGCCAATTTCCTGATTAGAAAAACCAACCAATTGTTGAGTTCCTGTCATCACATCAAACCCTGAAGTTTGAGATACTTTATTTTTAAACAAATCAAATTGTTGTGGTTGCAATGGAATATTGATGAATTTTCTGACATCATATCCCCGATCCAGGGATTCCTGGTAGTAAGCGTTTTCAACAAATACACCCAGAGCGAATAAATTGTAGACACAAACAGAAAACTGTATTACAAGCATACTTTTTGTCAACAGACTATTCCCTTTCAATCTGGCTTTGTTTTTCAAAATATCTAATGAACCAAACCTACTGATATAAAAGGCCGGATAAGTACTAGAAAGTAAAATCGTCAGCAAACAAATACCAATTGAGAAAAAAAGATATGGCTGCAAATAAGCTGGCTGAAACTCGACCAACTCAAAATTAAACATGGCATTGTAAGGACCTATGAGTAGCTTTCCAATCAACAATGAAATTAAAAAAGCAGCAACCACTTGCAACCCACTTTCTGTCAAAAACTGAATGACAATATCCAATTTTCGTCCTCCTATCACCTTACGCATACTTATCTCCTTCAATCTTTTCCCAGAAGTAGCTATGGTGGTGTTGAAGAAATTAAAACAGGCCAAAAGCAATATCGCTAAGGCAGAACTAATTGTTCCAATAACAGAGGCCGGGTGCAATACCCCTCCAAAAGCTCTACCCTGTAAATCCTTCTCAAAATGAGCCCATTCAACAATAGGGTCCAATCGATAACTTGCTATTTGCAACTCTGGATTTTGCGTATTCTGTATTGGAATGAACCGCTGCAGAGCATCTTCTATGACCTTCAGGTTTTCATTTTTCGTTTTCAGGAATGTCCCACTGACCCATGAACTCCAATCATTGTAATCGATCCCTTCTACATCCAAGTAATGATCGATGGGAAGCAGCACAGAAAATTTAAAACTTGTATTTTCACTCGGTTTCTGGATAACATATCCCACCTGAAAAGAACGTTCTTCCCCATTAGAAAATAATACGGAGAGTAGTTCACCTTTCGCGTCATCCTTTCCATACAATCTTTGGGCAGCTTCTTTAGTCAGAATAACTTCATTTCTTCTAAGAATCATAGGCCCATGATTAAAAGAAATGATATCCAGAAAAGCTGGATCTATAAATCCGGCAGATTCCTGAAATAGTACATCTTTCGATTTTAGGCTTACAACGCTTCTATGGTATCGACCTATCTCTAACCCAGGGATTTCATTCAACACACTCTCCATCAATGCCACAGGACTGACACCAAGAGCCTTAGATGAACATGCTGATTGCTGCTCCGCGTTAATCTTATATATCGACTCATAATCTTCGAAACTTTGATTATAAGTACTGTTGTACATGTAATTAAAGAAAGCTATCGTGCAAAGAGCAAATGCCATAGCCATACTTAACAAATTGATCAGCACATAGAACTTTTCCTTCTTCAAAGCTCGGACTGAAGTGAGTAAATAATTTTTCCACATATTTTTGAGTTTTAGTTCAAATATGTGAGTCACAATATTACATTTCGTCCGATTCGATGGAGTTGGACTTATTGAGCCACTTGTTTTCTGTATTGAGATGGAGTTACTCCTTCATATTTTTTGAAAAGATAATTGAACGTTGATTTTGAATTAAAACCACAATTCAACGCAAGACCCAGCAGCGATAGTTTATCAGCATCACCAATCTTCACTCTGTTTTTAAACTCTTCAACCCTGTAATGATTGATATATTCATAAAAATTGACAGAGGCTTTTTGATTAATAAGCTGTGATAATTGATGTTTTGAAATATTCATCATATCAGCCAATTGTACTGCACTCAAAGTAGGGTTTCGATACAGCTTTTCCGTTTTCATTTTCTCATTAAGCTGATTGATTAACACTTCTGTCTCCAGATGAGTAAGGTTCGAATATTTATACTTCTCATCTCTTTTGATGTTATTCATCGATAGGGAATCGAGAAAAATGTTCGACTGCCTTACACCGAAATATCCTATCACGAATACATTAATGATTATCAATGCTGATATAATTTTAAAAGAAGTCAGGATATTGACCACATCCATATCCCCGGCAATGATGATTAAAAAAGACACCCAAAAACCTATGAATTCAATTACTATCCAGTACTTCATCCAATTGAGTGTTTTTTCCTGAAGATTAGAAAACTCATTTAAAATATCTGTTTGATGGCGAAGAATTTTAACCAAACATAATATCGGATACATACAAGCCGAAAAAGCCATGATCAAAGACCAATTTCTAATATGAAAAGGAAGTTGCCCTTCCATATTGATATATCCATTGGAAACCCAGATCAGATGTTTTTCACTCGGTACCCAATAAAACCACCACATAGAAAGGACCATAATAGTGAATGGGATAAAATGAATGAGTTGTGCATACCAGGAGAACTTTTCACCTTGAACCAAAGACGATACGTAGATAAAGAGAAGTGGGGAAATCAAATAAGGGATAAGACTCATGGCGATCAAAATCGGCACGAATTGATCTGTATTCCTTTCAAAGTTTAAGTGATAAAAGAAAAGCAATACAGCGTTAAGAACTAGCCAGGCTAATAAAATAAAATCAAAAGTTCCTTTATCATTTTTTTGAATAAGTAGAAAAGCAAGAAACAACGCTAGTCCAATTCCAACAAAATTAATTGCACTCATCTGTTTTTAAAATCACTTTAGGTAAGAGTAATTGGTTTATTCAAACCTAGATCATACTTTCCCAAAGTAAAATGGTTTGCTCCAATTCTTTGCTTTGATCATTTTGAATAATGAAAAAAACAATAACTTAATTAAAAATTCAATACGGAGAATTTATCTAACTGATTATCAAAACAATACATTCATAAAATAAAGAAATAGAATAATCGCCTTCCTCATTGAGACCAACAAAAATCAAACATGACCGCACTTTTGTTAAATCATAATGAGTATATTTCATAAATGATAATGATGCTGCAGATGAAGCATTCAGTATCTTTGCAACCAAATGCTATTGGATAATGGAGGAGAATTTTAAAAAACGAAACGAGGAGAAAGAACTTATAAAAAAGTACGAATCGTTTCGCGAGAATAAAGAGGCCTTTTATTTCACCTCGGATGAATACGAATCGATCATCCAAACCTACCTGGACAACAACAAACATAGAAAAGCACTTAAAGCGGCAAATCTTGCCATAGAGCAATATCCCTATGCAGTAGAGTTCATGGTACTTAAGGCTCAAGTCTATTCTAACCTTCAAGAATATGGCATAGCCATAGATATTTTAGAAAAAGCTGGAAATCTTCACCCCGGTGATTCAGACATATTCCTCATCAAAGGAAACATTCAAATCCTAAATGGCGACATCAATGATGCGCTCGCCAGTTTTGACCGAGCACTGGAGCAATCAGAGGATAAAGATGAAATCTTCTATAGCATTGGGCTGGCCTATCAGAACCGTGGAGACTACAAAGAAGCTATTACCTATTTTAAGCAGTCTCTCGAAGAAAATTTGAATAATGAAAATGCTCTTTACGAACTCGCCTACTGTTTAGATGTAACGGGTGAGCTAGAAACCAGCATTTCATATTACAAAGAGTTCATAGACAAAGACCCCTATTCCGAATACGCTTGGTTCAATTTGGGTATTGTTTACAACAAGCTCGAAAAATACGAAGAGTCCATCAATGCCTATGAGTATTGTTTGGCTATTGATGAAAAGTACAGTTCTGCTTATTTCAACATGGGAAATTCGCTCATGATGCTTAAGAAATATGAGCAAGGACTCAATGCTTTTAAAACTACCTTAGAATTAGAGGGCCCTACGCCCGAAATTTATTTCAGCATTGGTTCTGTCTATGAACAAATGGAACAATATGATCTGGCTATTAGATACTACAGAAAATCAACAAAACTGGATCAGTTCTATGATGAAGCCTGGTATTGCACAGGCATTTGTCTGGGACACCAAAACAAGTGGTACGAGGCTGTGCATTTCTTCAATAAAGCCCTTAAGCTTAGTGTAGAAAATGCGGACTATTGGATGGCACTTGCAGAAGCCGAATACAAAGTAGGCAATGTAGTTTCCAGTATTGATGCTTACGATGAAGTAAGTCAACTAGATCCCGGAAATGTGGAAGTCTGGAAAAAATGGTCCTTGATCTATCACGAACAAGGAGACCATGAACAAGCCATGAACATTATCCATGACGGGCTAGAAGAACTTCCAGACGAAGCTGCGCTATTCTATCAGGCAGTTATCTATTTGATTGAAAAAGGTCAATACAAGTTAGCCTTCACCTATCTGGAGAAAGGTTTGTTTTTGGACTATGATGGACATACCGTTCTTTACGATCACTTCCCAAAACTCGAAACACAAAAGGCGTTGTACAAGATCATCCAGCAGTACAAATAGGACATTAATCACTTACCCCAAATCATTCACGAAAAGCCTTTGCAAATAGGGCTATTATCAATTTATTTGCAGGTTGAAAAAATCGACCAGCTAGATTTTCGTATTGAATACTTAGAATGAATTATACCCTTAATAATATACCTGAGAGAACGGTCAAACCACGTGAAAAAGGATTCACCATGGTGATGGACAAAGGTTTAAGCGTCCGACAGGCAGAAGATATGTTAGAAACCTGCGGGGATTCTATCGACATAATAAAATTAGGATGGGCTACGTCGTATGTCACCAATAACCTTCAAAAAAAATTAGACTTCTACAAGTCTGAAGGCATACCGGTCTATTTAGGAGGAACACTGTTTGAAGCATTTATCATTAGAGATCAGTTCGATGATTACCGAAGGGTTCTTGAAAAGTATGATATCAAACATGCAGAAGTATCTGATGGATCGATCACTCTGGATCACACTAAAAAATGTGAATACATCAGCACGCTGGCCAAAGAAGTCACTGTCCTTTCGGAAGTAGGCTCAAAAGATGCTGCAGAAATCATCCCTCCTTATCAGTGGATTGAACTGATGCAAAAAGAGTTGGACGCTGGTGCCTGGAAAGTAATTGGTGAAGCTCGTGAAGGTGGAAATGTAGGACTGTTCAGATCTGACGGAGAAGTTAGATCCGGGTTGGTTCAGGAAATTTTGACCAAAATCCCAATGGAAAAAGTAATTTGGGAAGCACCTCAAAAATCACAACAGGTTTACTTCATTAAGCTATTAGGATCAAACGTTAACTTGGGCAATATTGCGCCAAACGAAGTAATTCCATTGGAAACACTTAGACTCGGACTTAGAGGAGATACTTTTGATTATTTCCTTAATGGTGACGTCAAACTTTAAAGAACCAAAACCACCTTATGCGTTCGTTTAGAGATTATTTTCTACTATTCCTGAAAGGAATTGGTATGGGTAGTGCAGATGTAGTACCCGGAGTTTCTGGAGGAACCATCGCATTCATTACCGGCATCTACGAAGAGTTGCTGAACTCTATCAACTCTTTTGATGCTGAAGCCTTCAGATTACTGTTTTCATTTAAGCTGAAAGAGTTTTGGAGTAAAATCAATGGTTCATTCCTTCTGCCTTTGGTTTCTGGCATTCTGTTAAGTGCAGTTTCATTAGCAAAAATCATCACTTTCTTGCTGGACAAACACCCTATTCAGATTTGGTCGTTTTTCTTCGGACTAATTATCATCTCCTCTATTTCTGTTGCCAAGGAAATAACAAAATGGAATTTGGTGACCGCACTATCGTGCATCAGTGGGGTTTTAATTGCTTATGTAATCACAGTAGTAACTCCATCCACTACTCCCAACGAATTATGGTTCGTATTTATTAGTGGAGCTATAGCTATCTGCGCCATGATTTTGCCGGGTATCTCAGGGAGCTTTATTCTACTTATACTGGGAAAATACGCCTTCATCATGTCGGCTTTAAAAAACCTTGACACGGCGGTAATTGCTGTCTTTGGTAGTGGCTGTATTATTGGGCTCTTTACTTTTTCCAGATTGATTGCATGGTTTCTGAAAAAATTCCACAACTATGCCATCGCCTTATTAGCTGGTTTCATGATCGGTTCGTTGAATAAGATTTGGCCTTGGAAAAAAGCTGAATTATTCCGATTCAACTCACATGGCGAACAAGTCCCAATCTTCGAAAGAAACTTGTTACCTACAGATTATATGGCTGAGACCGGCCAGTCTCCATTAATCATACAAGCCATACTATATATGGCATTGGGTTTTATGATGGTAGTCATCATGGAAAAGATTGCTTTTGCCATCAAAAAAGCCAAAGAAAAAAGTCAACCATGAGACAGTTTGGACTCATTGGGAAAACCCTTAAACACTCATTTTCTAAAAAATACTTCAGTGAGAAGTTTGAAAATGAAGAAATAGCCAATAGTCACTATGAGCTATTTGAATTGGCTGAGATTTCAGAAATTCAGAATCTTATTGATTACTATTCTGATTCACTAGCAGGATTGAATGTTACCATTCCTTACAAAAAGGAAGTCATGGCTTATCTAGATGAGCTTGATCCAAAAGCAGAGGAAATTGGTGCAGTAAATACGATCAAAATATCAAAAGAAGGAAAACTCAAAGGTTACAATACGGACTACCTGGGATTCATTGATTCACTTCAAGAAGGCTGGGACCTTTCAGGGAAAAAAGCCTTGGTATTAGGCACTGGCGGGGCGTCTGAGGCAATTAAAAGGGCACTTACAGATTTGAACATACCTTTTCAATCTGTTTCACGAAAAGCTTCAGAAAGCAATATCAGTTACGAAGATTTGAATGGAAAGAATTGGGTACATACTCATCATTTGATCATCAATACTACACCATTAGGTACTTACCCTGATATAGAAACCAAACCTTTTCTTCCCTACGATCAAATAACAGATCGGCATCTGTTGTTTGATTTGGTCTACAACCCTGAGGTCACAGCCTTTTTACAAGAAGGTTTAAACAGAGGAGCAAAAATCAAGAATGGTCATAAAATGCTGATCGGTCAAGCGGAAGCTTCTTGGAAAATTTGGAACGATTAACCATCTTTCTTTCCAGGTTCACGTATCTCCTATCTTGACTTAACATTTTCACATGCTTTCACTTCCTAAAAATGTGTGGGTTCTAACACTCGGTTTAGCCCTCATGATGTCTGCCAGCTCATTGGTTGTATTTGTTGGTGGTCTAGTCGGCACTACGCTTGCACCATCTCCGAACCTGGCCACCTTGCCTGTGGCAGCTATCATTATAGGCACAGCACTGGCTACCGTGCCGGTAGCTCTGCTTATGAGAAAATGGGGAAGAAAAAAGGCATTCCTTACCATCATCACCTTTTCAATTTTCATTTCTTTATTGGCGGCCTACAGCATCCATGTGCAGTCATTTTATTTGTTCTGCCTAAGCTTGGCTTTAATCGGTATTTCAGTTGCCTCTTTGAATCAGTTTCGATTTGCAGCCATGGAAAGTGTGCAGCGAGAGCGAATTCCAAATGCAGCTTCGACGGTATTATTGGGAGGCATTGCGGCGGCTTTCATTGGACCTGAAATAGCCGTCAATGGAAAAGACTTACTAGAGCAACCTTTCACCGGATCATTTATTCTTTTGGCCGTTTTATTTGTTCTAGGGTTTGTCATCATTTCATTTTTTCAGAATGTAAAACCTATAAACGAAGAGAATTCAATTCCCGGAAGACCACTAGGTGAAATTATCAAACAACCGGTTTTCTGGACAGCGGTTCTCTGTGCCATGATGGGCTATGCCGTGATGAGTTTTATCATGACAGCTACTCCAGTCAGCATGCATGTTATGGATGGTCACTCATTGGAAGACACTAAATGGGTCATTCAAAGTCACATTGTAGCCATGTTTTTACCTAGTCTGATTACTGCATGGATCATCAAAAAGATTGGCATTAAGGCTATGATGTTGACTGGCATTTCAGCCTTTGTGGTTTGTATAGGCATTGCTTACTCCGGGCACCATGTGGGGCATTATTGGGGATCTCTGGTTCTATTAGGTATCGGCTGGAATTTCCTCTTTATTGGAGGGACTACGCTCCTACCTCAGGCCTATAATGACAACGAAAGGTTCAAAGTACAAGCCTTGAATGAGTTTATGATTTTCGGAACACAAGCTACTGCGGCGTTATCAGCAGGCTTTGTGGTTCATGCCCTAGGCTGGGAAAGTATGTTGCTCACTACTATTCCCTTGCTCGTCATTCCCTTAATCGCCATAATTAGAAGCAAATAATCAATCTTTCTTCAAGATGCTCTGCCTTTCTCGGTTCACAGTCAACTGAGTCACATCAGGCCGTGAATAATGTCCCGAGACATCAAAATTTTGTCGTTCTTCTAATACTCTATTAAAATCTAAATTTGCAACAATCAATTTTTCTTCATTCAAAACTGGAGGCACCACCCATTCACCATCAGGCCCTGCAATACAAGAAGCCCCATTCGCCATTATTTCAGGTGCTGACCTAATGATTTGATCGTAATGAGGCGTGTCTTCGGGAATATCAGATTTCTTCATCAACCCTGAAGCAGAAATCACAAATGAGCGTCCTTCCTTGGCCATAAATTTGGTGATATCAAAGGTATTCTTCTCGTTACCCGGCCATACGGCAATATGCAAGTTCTCTCCTTGCCCATACAAAGCAGTTCTGGAAAGCGGCATCCAGTTCTCCCAACAGTTCAACCCACCGACTGTAAATTCCTTCAGCGGATGCACCTGCAATCCATGTCCATCGCCTGGTGCCCAGGAAAGCCTTTCCTCATAGGTGGGCTGTAGCTTTCTGTGCACAGACCGTACGCTTCCTTCTTGATTAATATATACCAAAGAACAATAAACACTATGTCCTCCTCTATTCATAGCTCTTTCAATCGTACCCAAGTATATGGCCAGCCGATGCTTCTTGGCCAATCCACAGATTACGTCTAAGTCACCTTTTTCAATTTCTACTGCTTGACGTATGTAGTGGGCGTGAAGCTCCTTTTGCATCTGAGAATTAAATTTCGCACCATCTGTGAGTTCTATCCAAAAAGGATATCCCGGCAGAAGTGCTTCGCCAAAAACTACCAACTCACAAGATTGTTTTCCTGCAGTTTCTATCGAATCATAAATTTTTTCTAATGTTCCTTTCTTGTCGAGCCAAACAGGGGACATTTGAGCTATGGCTACTTTCAGTAAATGAGATGGTGTCATGAATGGGAGTCGTTTATTGCCGAACAATTATAGTCAAATCAGCTTTCGAAAGAAAAATTTAATTTCACCATAAGTAATCTTCCAATGCGTCACCTTTGATTTGTTCATCCGTATAGACTAGTCGATATTTACGCTTATGGATTTCAAACTCACTTCAGAATACGTTCCCACCGGAGATCAACCCCAAGCCATTGCAGAATTAACCAAAGGACTCAATAATGGAGAACCTTCTCAAGTCTTACTTGGGGTCACTGGATCAGGCAAAACATTTACCATGGCTAATGTAATAGCTGAAACCAATAGGCCTGCTTTAGTCTTGTGCCACAATAAAACTCTAGCCGCTCAGCTGTATGGTGAATTGAAGCAGTTTTTTCCTGAAAATGCTGTAGAATACTTTATCAGTTACTACGATTACTATCAGCCGGAGGCTTTTCTTCCTACTACAGGTTTGTATATTGAGAAAGATCTAAGCATCAATGAAGAGATTGAAAAATTACGCCTGGCGGCTACTTCGTCCTTGCTGACTGGAAGACGAGATGTGATCGTAGTGGCTTCCGTATCTTGCATCTATGGTATCGGCAATCCGGATGAATTTGGTAAAAACATCGTGACTTTAGAGGTGGGTCAACAGATATCGAGAAACCAATTGCTTTTCAAATTTGTAGATATCTTATACAGCCGAACAGAAGCTGATTTTAAAAGAGGGAATTTCAGGGTGAAAGGCGATACAGTAGATATTTTCATCGCCTATGGAGACTTTGCCTATCGTATCATTTTCTGGGGGGATGAAATAGAAACTATTCAGCGAATAGAACCTCACACAGGCAAAAAGCTTTCTGACGAAAAAATAGTTACCATCTTCCCTGCCAATCTTTTTGTAACAGGAAAAGATCTATTGCATCAGGCAATCAATCAGATTCAAGATGATATGGTCAAACAAGTACAATACTTCGAAGAAGAACGTCGATTCCTTGAAGCCAAAAGACTAAAAGAACGTACTGAATTTGATATTGAAATGATGCGTGAATTGGGCTATTGCTCTGGAGTTGAAAACTACTCTCGCTACTTTGACCGAAGAGAAAAAGGAGCACGACCCTTCTGTCTGCTTGACTATTTTCCAGATGATTTCTTAATGATTATAGATGAGAGTCATGTCACCTTACCTCAGGTAAGAGCTATGTGGGGCGGAGATCGTGCCCGAAAAGTAAACTTGGTGGATCATGGATTCAGACTTCCTTCGGCTATGGACAACCGTCCTTTGACTTTTGATGAATTTGAAGGGATGGTAGGACAAAGCGTCTATGTAAGTGCCACTCCTGGTGATTACGAACTTAGAAAGTCAGAAGGTGTGGTGGTAGAACAAGTCATACGTCCAACTGGCCTACTAGACCCAATTATCGAAGTACGTCCAAGTGTGAATCAAATAGACGACCTGATGGATGAAATCGATGAAAGGGTGGGGTTGGAAGAAAGAGTTTTGATTACCACTCTGACCAAACGCATGGCAGAAGAACTATCTAAGTACTTGATAAATGCTGGCGTAAAAACCAGATACATACATTCCGAAGTGGACACCTTGGATCGGGTGGAAATACTTAGAGAATTGCGACTAGGCGTATTCGATGTATTGGTTGGTGTGAATCTGCTGAGAGAGGGTCTTGACTTACCAGAGGTATCTTTAGTAGCCATTATTGACGCCGACAAAGAAGGGTTCTTGAGGAATGAAAGATCCTTGGTTCAAACCATTGGTCGCGCGGCTAGAAACGAAAAAGGCATGGTAATCATGTATGCAGACAAGGTCACTGGTTCCATGCAACTAGCCATAGATGAAACGAATAGAAGGCGTGCCATACAAATCGAATATAACACTAAGCATGGTATCACTCCAACCACGGTAAAAAAATCTAAAGAAGCCATTATGGGACAAACTTCAGTAGCCGATTCTAAGAAGCAAGCGACACCAAAACCATACATTGAAAGTGAAGAAGTGAATATTGCGGCCGATCCAGTCGTAGCTTATATGGACAAAGAAGGCATTGAAAAAATGATAGAGAAAACGAAGAAGTCTATGGAAAAGGCCGCCAAAGATTTGGATTTCATGGAAGCGGCTCGGCTGAGAGACGAGATGCTTGCATTGGAAAAATTAAAGGCCGAGAAATAAAAAAGGATCAGCAAGCTGACCCTTTTTAACTTATTATGTAATCTCCTTTTACTTTTCTTCCATTTCTTCAGAATCATCCATTTCTTCTTCGGACATATCTTTGTCTTTTTTCTCAGACTTACCTCCCATTGGCTTTGGCCCCTTTGCTGGTTTAGCCGGCTTTTCTTGTTTTTCTGGCTCAGCGGCTGTTTTACCATCCGCTTTCATCTTAAGTTGCTGATTCTGCTTTCTTAGTTCTTCCAAGTCCACATGAAGTACTAAAGTTTTCTTTACCAAAATCTTAGTTACCTCTTTCTTTGATTTCACATGCCCTATAATCACAACTAAATCCTGATCATCAAATGGCGTGTGAGGCAAACCGTCTATATCAATTTCAACATCTATTTTCCCTGTTCTATCGCGAAAAACATACATGTTTCTTTCAGCCAGTGCTTCAATGATATATCCATGCAAGGTAACCAAGTGATCTTCCTTGTCATATTGTGGACCATTAGCTTTCACTTCTTCAACAGTGTAATGGATTTTTTTAGAATTAGGCCCAGTGTATTGCGCAAAAGAAAGTAGTGGCAATGCAAATAGAAGAGCAAAAAAGATTGATTTTCTCATGATTGATAACTTTATTATTTCGTTTTTAGATAGTTTATCCTAAATATATTCAAAAGATATCTACCACGAAACCAATCCTGTGATTAGTTACAGCAAGTAGAACTCAATGATCAATTTTAGTCCCAGAATAACTAGAATTGAACCTATTCCGATTCGGAGATACTTTTTAAATTTCTCATTCAAGTATTTATTCAGCTTTTGAGCATAATACGCTTTCAAAAAGTCTGTAACCCAAACCATATTCAAAACTCCAGCAAAAAACAACAACTCACTGGCTGTGTTGTTAAATTCAGTAATGGCATAGTTTGATATCGCTGCCCAGAATCCCCAAATGATCGGGTTGATGGCATTGAGCATAATGGCTTGAGTAAATAATCCAAACTTCTGCAGATGACCCGATGATGACGTAGCAGGTTGCTGGTCTTGTGGCTTTTTGAAAATGAATACCAATCCAAACAGTATGAGGAGTGCTCCCCCACCTATTGACAATTCTGCTGGTGGTTCACTCCCTTCTGACAGCTGACTTAGCCCCAGCCAAGTCAATAAGATAATGGAAGTATCTGTCAGCGCTACGCCAATGATAAAATACACGGCTTTTTTAAAACCATGATCAATCGAATTTTGAACGAGTGTAAGAAATACAGGTCCGGTAGACAGTGCCGGGACCAGGCCTGCAGACAGGCCAATCAGGTATGCAATCAAAGCTTAATACGTTTAATTAACCCTCAATTTAACACTAACTATTGAACTAGATCAACCAACTCCCCTTCTGATTTTTTAAACAAACACATTCTTTGGAATTTACCTGCCACTTGAATAGAACCTAAAATAGCCAATCCATTGTCGGCAGTTACTTGAATCGCTCCTAACTGATAAGGACTGGAAAAACCAAGGTAATCAACCCCTACATAAGCTCCCGTATTGTCATAAAAATGAAGTGCAATCTGCTGATTTTTAGTTGTAGTAGCTATTATCACATAATCAGACTCATTTAAAGAAACCGTGGTCATTTTCACCTTTTGATCTACCTCCCACTCGAGCATCGCATTGCTGTCAATGTCGCTAGCTGAAGTGGTTCCTGAAGTATTGAGTGTAGTCTGACCAGACGCAAACTGATCTCCATAATTAAATCTCGATAGTGCGAAAACATCTCCATTCAAAGGAAGCAAGCCGCTGATTCCCCCTTCGTCTTGCTGTCCTTGGACCACTCCAGATGGAGAATTGCTACTCAAGTCTGTAAAAAGCAACGATAACGTATAATTATAAAACCCATTAGCATAGTAGGTTCCATTTGCCGTTTTGCCTGCAAAGAAAGGCAACTCTCTACCCGTTCTTGTAAAATGATCTATAATCGGTTCTTCCACTTCTTGTCCGGCTCCTATTCCAAAGGCACTTTGCTGTGCGATAGAACCATCCATATTGACAACAGTCAAGTCTGTAGTTCTATCGACTGAATTATAACTCAAAAGCACAAATTGGTCTTCTCCATCATTTTGAGCATACATAGGATAAGTAACCCCGATTCCAATGGTGCTCAATACTCGAGCGGAGTCATCCACTTGATTCAAATAGGCTTGAAGACTCACCGCATCCATGCTCACAAAATAGTGCAGGCCACCTAAGGTCAAAAATTCACCTACTGGATGGACATTATTATCTCGCATATAGGTATTTCTGATAAACTGGCCTTCTTCGTCTGTACTAGCTATATAAGTCCCTAAAAAATCCGTATCGTCTCTTCTATAATTTCCCAAAAGCAAATAACCATCGTCGACGGTCTGAGTAACATCGACTGGACTGATGGCATGGTCAAATTGGTGACTATCATAGATTCTTAAAAAGGAATCCGCAGGATTAACCTCCTTATTATCTCCTATATCACAAGATGAAACAGCCAAAACAACAGCTATTCCATAAATTAGATTTGTTAATTGTATTTTCATAAGAGACTAAAAATCAGAATTAAAACTTTTGCTAATAAATCGCATAGGAAAAAAGACTCCCACATTCATCGTAATGTTATCAATGGTAAGATCATCCATGGCGTCTCCCGATGCTGCCAAGCGATTCTCAGAATACCTATTGGATGCGCTAGCAATATTATTTAACCCATATCGGTAGTTGATATCTAAGGAAAGTCTAATGTTTCCTGGGTCGTAATGCACACCTACACCCGCCATGATCCCCAAAGAAGAACCAATGAATACATCCTTCGCTCCCACAATGATCGCTGGTGGCTGATAAGGCTGAACCGCACCAGCTGCCACATCATTATTTTCAATAGTCACCTCCTTATTGGCATTGAGTAACCGACTATAATAAGCTCCAATCTGGACAAAAGGCCTTACTTTTTCTTGAAGAATATCATATTTAAACATCAAGGGCAAATCGATATACTCCAAATGATTTTTCTGATCATAATTCAGAATTACCATGTCATCCGGATTACTCGCAGACTCATAAGTATATGAATTATGATAGGTAAAATTGAACCTCGCATAATTGGGAAAGAAGGCTAAAGAGAAACCACGGTGATAAAACACGAACTCCAAGCCTACCTGAGAGCCCAAGGCCTTAAAATTATCGTAGTCTTTATCTAATTCAGCATCTAGAAAGTCGACGCCTTCAAATGTAGAATAAAGCTGTGACGGATTGGCTTTGGTTAAATTAGGGCCTCCCTTTAAACCAATCCAAAACTGAGTTTGCAAAAACTGCTTGAGTGGGTTTGGTGGTTTTTTAGGTTGACCCTTTCGTTGTGCCATACCATCAAAGGTAATGAGCAAACAAAAAAGTAATAGCAATCGAAATGAGCGATTCATAAGTTTAGTTCTTAACAATGAGTTTTTTTGAGTCTTTTAGTAATCCAGCATCTATTCGATAGATATAGGTTCCCGGCTTGAGCTGGGATACATCCAGCGTCACTTCATGTTCTCCAATAGTTTTTTGCTCTTGCATAATTTGCTTAACGAGTTTTCCCTTTTGATCATAGAGTCGAAGGCTGACTTGTGCAGGAGAATTGAGATAGAATCCGATTTTCGTTTCGCCCTGAGCAGGGTTTGGATAACACTCTTTTAAGTGGAAACGGTGAGTAATAAAATCCTCCACACCGTCAATTACCGATTTGGATACCTCAACTTTCTCCACAGCCTGACCATCATCATTGGTCCCATCTATATAGTTATTGAAGAAGATATCGTTTGTAATCACACTTTTATCTACTTGCATCCAATCTTCTAATATGCTCGCATAGATCTGGCGATAATCGTATTGCATACCCACATTATTCTCTGTCATGTCAGGGTTCGTCCCGTAAACACCTGCATTAGCCCCCTTGCCAAAAATAAACATTGGTCCGCCGGTGCCATGGTCGGTTCCATAACTACCATTTGACCCAATTCTTCTTCCAAACTCAGACATGGTCACCGTCAACACACGATCTTCAATACCTCTGGCTCGTAAATCATCTTGAAAGGCCTTCATGGCGGATGAAATATGATAAAGTAACGATGCATGGTTTCCCATTGTAGGATCATATGATTCTACTTGATCCGCATGTGTATCAAAGCCACCAACCTTTACAAGAAATACTTTCGTTTTGGCCCCGAGGCCTGGCCCTCCGCCATCTAACAGCCTCGCCACCAACTGCAACTGTGGTGTTAATCTATTGGTTTTGGCGCCATCAGGCGCATTATATGGATATACTTCTGGGTATGTCACCGAAGTAGCCGAAGCATTGTTGTAGATTTCCAACAGTCGCGCTGCATAATCCTCCGACTTATCTTCCAGCCCCAAAATCCAATTCATTTCCTTCCAATAGGGAGAGTTCAATAGGTACTCTGGAGGACGGCCCCTAGGGTCAGTTCCCTGGTCTACAAACCCATCCAAATTCTCAATCAAATCAGCAAACCCTTGCGGATTCCCTCCTAAAGAAATCGAAGATGGTATATTCCCTTGTTGGTGAAAAACCAACGAGACATCACTACCCAATTCTATCGCCAAAGGGTCTGGCATATTTTCATTAGGAAAATCATCCGGGTAAACCTGTGGAGCATATTGACTTTGCAGGTAACGCCCAACCCAACCAGAAGAATAAAAATCATCTACTCCTCCACCCATATTCCAAATGTCTCTACCACGGAAGTGAGATCCATTGTTATTCTTATAGGACACGCCTTGGACGATAGCCATTCGCCCTCGGTCATAGAGATCTTTCACTCCTTGCATATCAGGATGTAGACCAATTTGATCTTCTAGTGCTAGCGTACTATCTAATGGGATGTATCTTCTCGCTCCACTTTTTGCTGGAATGGCAATATTTGCTCTTCGGTTATAGTATTGATCATATTGATCTACCGGTATAACTGTATTCACCCCATCATTGCCTCCTGAAAGTTGGAGGATGACAATCACCCGATCATTAGTACTGCTGGCAGCCATCTGCTGATAATAGCTATTTTTTGCTATGAGATTGATTGGCACACCACTGATGGCAAAAGGTAGACCAGCGGCCAAAGGTATTTTCTTTAGAAATTTTCTTCTTTTCATTACGCTGGGGTTAAGAGAGTTGGTATTCAGGCGACTGCAAGATGGCATTGAAAAGATTCTTCAGCTGTGTTTCTACCACCTCTCCATCTTCTAAATTGGTCCATCTAAAATTCCACGATCCTTCAGGGTCAGCATCTATCTGTGGAGAATATAAAAATGCCATTAGGAAATAGTTCAAGCGCTCTGCGGTGATTTCAGATGAATCATCTCCCGCTGCATCAAAGGTTAGATTATCATTCATTGGAAGGAAGTATCTACACAGCTCAATAATCAAGTCATTGGCATCAGCCGCCACGGCCGAAAAATTATCTTTTACAAATTGAACCACATCTACTCCAACACCTCCCGGTTCGTCAGCATCCATATTGTTCACCAATTGCTGAGCGAATTGGTAACGTTCTGCCAGATAATTTGTAGAAATCCAACTTCTATTGAAGATTGGAAACTGATGGTAAGCAGGATAACCAGCGACCTCCGGTGGTTCATAATACACCATTCCCTGGCTATTCATGGCCTGCTGGATACTTCCCATAAAGGTGTAGTAGTTCTCCAGATCAGTCGTGTAATCAGGAATAGTTACTTCCAACATTTTCAATGTACCCAAAGTGAGGTCCAATGGCGATTTAATGATAGACCCGAAGTGATCATTAGCAGTACCTGCACCATCTTCGTAGAAATGCTCGCTTTGAAACAAGTCCATCAGCACAGGCTGCAACTTATAACCGCCATTGATAAAAGTCTGCGTTAGGTTGTCGATGATGTCATCATCCAGGGTTTGATCTATGTCGTAGTAAACATAAAACCGATAAATCTTTCGGCAAATGTTTCGTGCAGCCTCATCAGATACGCCATAAATCATCTCCACCAGTTGATCAATTTCATCCAAGGCACTTTCCTCAGTTGGAGAGCCACCTTGCAACAAATCAGGGTTGGGAGTTATAGTAGCATCATTGAATCGATAACTGAACTGCTTAATACTATTGTCGTGAGATGAAGCAATAGTCCCTCCACGAACAATACCTCGAGGCAACTCTGTGTCTTCATCTATATTGCTATAGGTATCATCAATATTGAACCCGGAAAATACCAAGGCGGCAGCTTGCACATCTTGCTCTGTATAATTGAAATAATCTCCAGGTGCAGGAAGTGGAGACAAAGTACCTTCTAGTCCTCTACCGATAGAAAACAATTCCAGAAACTCTCGTCCGAAGTTTTCATTTGGACTACCTAATACATTTGTATCACCATCCAGGAATCGCAGCATAGCATTCTCGACGCATACCTTTTTGGAAAGCGTCTTAAAGTTGAAATCTGGGTCACCATTGTCATCAAAACTAAACTTTCTAAAAAGGGCATTCTGGTAGTAGATTGATGTGCTGTTCGCTACTTTGGATTCTAAAGTCGTAAATATTGTATGCAGCAAAAAAGTTACTTTCTCTCTTGTAGCATAGGACAGCGCCTGATTATCAGCCACGCCTATGGCAAGTAAGTGTCCAAAGTGCCAGGACTTTAAATAGGCATTCAACCCTCTGTCAGTAGAATTTGCCTCTGTTCTTGGTGTTGTAATCCACTCCTCACCTGTTGCTGGGTCGATCGGGAGTTCAGGGTCTGGTAGACCATCTGTAATGAACAGCAAGTCCATCGCTTCACTGGCGGTCAAAGCCGCCACTTGGTCAATTTGTGCTTTAGTCGCTCCGAAAGTAGCTCTTCTGAGCAAATGTGCGGCTCGCTTTCTTCCTAGCGTTCCAGCCAAAGCGGTTAGTGGCATAGCAGGTGATTTATAGTTTCCAATATCGGCAGAATGCCTAATACAATATTATCTTAAATATGATTCAAAACGAACTATACTAAGAAATAATATAACTATTTGTAGATATTTTATTTAAATCTTAAAAAGGTCAAT
Organism: Reichenbachiella sp.; assembly: GCF_033344935.1. Lineage (NCBI taxonomy): Bacteria > Pseudomonadati > Bacteroidota > Cytophagia > Cytophagales > Reichenbachiellaceae > Reichenbachiella > Reichenbachiella sp. Next base: position 3,243,146 of record NZ_JAWPMM010000001.1, read on the forward strand.
CAGATCGTAACACTAGTCTTATTTGCAATGAATTGATTCCAGCTTTTCTGTCGCTCTTCATTCAATACTCTAGGGAATTTATGCTGCCCTCCTGCCTTGCCTTGGCTCCGCATCCAGGAATAAAATATCGAAGAAGGGAGGAAATCAACAAACAACTCTTTAAGTGCAGCAGATCTTTCCACTCGATAATCGTCATTAAGCTGCTTCAAATTCTCATCCAGCAGTTTCCTGAATCTGCCTTTGTTCACCGGATCATCCGTTCCAATATACCAGCGATGAGCAAAGAGCGAACCCAACGGCTCCCCACAAACAGTAAATTCCTTGACCGTCATATCTAGCTGACTAGCTGTCAACTCCAGTGCTTCATTCATATTGTCAAGCGACAAGTGCTCTCCACACAAACTCAAGAAATGTTTCGTCCTACCCTTAATAATGATCTCTGATTCTTTCTTATTGGTAAACTCAATTACATCACCAATTAAGTATCGCCATGCTCCTGCGTTGGTGCTGAGTAACAAAGCATACTCCTGGCCTTCTTTCACATCTTCAATATGGAAAACCTCAGGATCAGCTACTAACTGTCCATTTCTATCAAAGTTTTGATTAGTAAATGGGATGAACTCATAAAATATGCCATTATTCAATACCAATTTCATCGAAGGGTGATTGGGTTTATCCTGAAAAGCAATGAATCCCTCTGAAGCCAAATAAGTTTCCATGTAATGAATAGGCTCGCCTAGGAGCCTCTCAAAACCTCTTTTATATGGCTTGAATGAAACACCACCATGAACGAATATTTTCAAATTTGGCCATATATCATGAATAGTCTTTACATGATAATGTTCAATTATCCTCTCCATCAACAATTGAATCCACGCCGGCACGCCTACTATCACACCCACGTTCCAGTCATTGGCTCGCTGAACTATTTCTTCCAACTTTGCTTCCCAGCTGGCCGCCTTAGCAATTTTTTTTCCTGGCTTGGCAAACCCCTGAAGCCATATCGGAATTTGTCCGGTAGTGATACCGCTAAGATCACCCTCAAAATAGGTCCCATTGAATTTGAGATCCGTACTGCCCCCTACCATCAAAATATCTGTTTCATAGTATTTTGAATCAATCTCAAGCTTTGATAAGGCCAGCAACTGACGGACACCCGTCCTCTGCATCGACTTTAACGCCTCCTTTGTAACTGGAATGTATTTGGATGGAGCTCCTGAGGTACCCGAGCTTAGTGCATAATATTTGACTTTACCCGGCCAGCTCACTCCTTTGATCCCTTCTCTTGATTTGGACCACCATTCGTCATTGATGGAATTGTAATCATGAATGGGTACGTTGCTCTTATAATAATTATAGAATAGGTTCTGATCTTGATCTTTAAAACCGTTGAGGATGGTTTTAAAATAATAGTATCTACCAAAATAGGTATCCTTTGCAGCAATCAGCAGTTTTCGTAATTCTGCCTTCTGCAGGTCAAAAGGAGCAGTGTAATCTTGTTCCAAGCTTTCTCTTAACCGAATACCACGTTTGAGCAATGTCCCTAAAATAGCCATGTGAATTGAACAACTGATTGAAAAAATTGATTCATCAAATTAGCAGAAATAATACACTGAACTATTCTAAGTTAATTGTTATTTTGTTAATTCACGATTAAGAAATCAAGTAATACATATGGCTGTTGCAGATCAAATCAAATCCATCAATAAAGAACTAGAAGGCTCGCCAGCCAAACTCATTGCGGTAAGCAAAACCAAACCCAACGAGCTGATCGTAGAGGCCTATGAAAACGGACATAGAGCTTTTGGAGAAAATAAGGTACAAGAGCTGGTAGACAAATCAGAAACTCTCCCCAAAGACATTGAATGGCATATGATTGGTCACCTTCAGCGAAACAAGGTAAAATATATCGCTCCATTTGTGCACTTGATTCATGGGGTAGATACCATCAAATTATTAAAAGAAATCAATAAGGAGGGTGGCAAAAACGATCGGGTAATTTCTTGCCTTTTACAAGTACACATTGCTGAGGAAAGCACCAAGTTCGGGTTCAGTGAAAACGAAATCGAAGAGTTTCTAGGCTCTAATCAATTGGATGAATTTGAGCACGTAAATATCATAGGGTTGATGGGCATGGCTACTAATACTTCAGATCAAACTCAAGTGAGGAGAGAGTTTGCTGGCTTGAAATCCTTTTTCGAAACTCTAAAATCTAAATACACTCATGCTCATTTAAACCTCAGCGAGATTTCTATGGGTATGAGTGGTGATTATCAAATAGCCGTTGAGGAAGGCAGTACTATGGTCAGAATTGGGAGCACCATTTTCGGAGCTAGAAACTATCCTAATTGAGATTAGTACTATTAAAGTTGAAGCTTCGACCCAAATCCTCGAACATAGGATAAGGCAGCAATTACGTTTCCATTTTTGGTAATCGTCCCGTCAAAGTCCCGACCGAAAATGAAGGTTAGTTTCTGATTCTTACTCACATCATAAGACGTATTCAGCGTAAACCTCCAAGAGCTTTCAATTTCTGACACAGATGCACTTCTATAAATAGCTTCTAAACTGCCCGAGAGTTTATTCTTATTACCTAAGATAAATCTACCTCCCAAATCCAAAGTCGAAACATTACTTTCTAGAACATTGGTGTTATTCTCATCAGCATAGATTTTATCCGGGTTATACATATAACGTATCAATCCCAAGAATGACATTCCGGATTTTTGTCCTTCATGACCAAACACCGTCCATATTCCGGCTTTGGTCAAATTTCCATCATCGAAACTGCTGTTCGGAAAATCTAATACTAAACCAGCAGCCACATCCCATTTAAAACCGAATCGGTCATAAGATAATTTTTCTGTTAGGGTTTTAATCTCATCAAATTGCTTTTCAAACATTTTATCTACAACCAAAGTCTCAGTACTATCTATTTTTGAACGCTGCATATTCCATTCTTGTACTTTGCTCATATCCCGTTGAGGAGGTGACTTTTTCATTTCAGCATCGATCAATAACTTCAAAGAGTCATTTTTCATTCTTATTCTTTCCTCTTTCAGGCGTACCATTTCGGGCAGCACTCGCCGTTTGATGGACTGCATTTTCATGATCTTTTCTTGAAAACTTTTATCAAGAGTACCACGTGCCAAAGAGAACTTTATACCAATCCCAAACTGTTGAGACGAAACTAGAACTTCATCTTTGGCTGAGTCTAAACTTTGAGTGGCCACAGAAAGCACGAAACTTTGTCGGAGATTTGATTTCAAATTAACCTTGCTATTACCTTGTTTCTTCTCTGGGTCGTAATTCATAAAATCATACAAACCCTTTTTGAAAGGTGAATAATCGAATGCAAAACTGGTTGGCAATGAAGAGAAATTATCAGACGATTGTCTTATTAAACCAACTAATTCATTTCTATCTGAGGGTTTTTGAATATCCGAATCAGATATCCCAAGTAAATTGGCTGCTGGAGAAGAAGGCGCTTGAAGCATTTCTAAATCCAACTCTTCTTTTTCTTCACTATTGTCCTGTGACATTGCGCAGTGAAAAGAAAGCAAAATCATAAGACTGAATAAATATTTCATAACTCTTAGTTTAGTCGTAAAATCCTATTACTGTTGTGAAAGTATAAGATTGCCCATCTTCTGAATCCTGTTCCAATGCCCAGGATTTTTTCTCCTCTCCTCCCTTGAGGATTACTTGCTGACTCACCATATCAAAGTCGGTTTGTATATCGGTTAAAGAAGAAGTAATTCGCAGTTCTTTACCAATCAATTCCTGATTTGTACCTAGGTTCAACTGAAAAGATTCGTCCAAAATATGCTCCTCGTTGTCAATTTTCACATGAGAAGTACATTGTTGATTCTGTCCTATGAAAACCGTTAGTTTTACTTGATCATCATTTTTATCAAGTAAGTAAACATCGTATACTGATTTCGCCATTTGAATTTAGTTTATAAGTTTTATTTAGAAGGAGAGTCGGTTGAACCCTTTCTTAAATTCATGAGCCTGTGTAGCAAATTGAACCAAAAAGGAGCTCCCAGCGATAAGGCCAAAGCGGTGACCACAAAGCCAAAAAAGCGAGGCCAATTAAGCAGCAACCCAATGATATACTTCCATTCAGTGATCGTGTCTATCTGTAAATATTTTTGTCCAGTACAATAACTTCCAATTGCCCAGTCAGCTGCGTCAGCGACCACATGAGCGGGGTAATGGGCGCGACCCAGGGTATCGATAGGCAATGAATCGGGAAGAAAAACGCCCATTCCCAAGATGGAATTAGCCGCTTCCATGTCGTCCATTAATTCGCTCTTCAGAATCATCACCGAATCCAGACGTGCATTGTACCTTGCTACTAACACAGAATCGTTTTCATTGAGTTTGAGTGCAGTGGAGTCTTTGTTGACCTGTGCCGTATCGGGCAACAGGATAGCATATTTATCATAGCTGTTGTTTTCCAGATAGGCGCTGGCCAGACCGACCATTTCGGACCTGGCAGTTGTATCTACAGAAAGTTTTTTCACAATAGAAAATGTATTCACATTAAAACCCCAGGCAATAAAAAATCCAATTACAAATAGAATCTTCTGCATGCGCTGTCGATACCACTCTGTAGTTTGCTCCATAGTGCGATCAAACCAGTTTTCGAGCGCAGTTTTAAATGCAAGTAGCTGTTCTGTCATCTTATCAGTGGTGACCTCACAGTCCTCCAGCACACTCAATATATATGCGGCTGTGGACTCACCCAAGATCCGATCCGTGTCTGGTACATGATTTGGATCCGTCTTTTTTAAGGCCCGGCGCTGTAATCCCGACTTTATTTTATCTACTTCTGAAACTCCAGCACCCGAAACTGAGGCCTGGGCTTTCACATTATCCATAATTACCTTGGCAAAGTTGGCCGCCTGAATGGCCGATGGGCCTAGATTACCTTTTCTACCCAAATATTTAATTTCCTGATGGTTATAAAATCGCTCGATCAGGCTTCCCTTAAAATCTTTCGGGAAGAAATTAATCAGTTCCATTAGACGAGGAAATTTGGACAACTCACCCGAAGATTCATCATTGATCATTCGGTTGACAGCTTCTTTCAGGTTTCTGGCTCGTAGCGTAATGGCAGTGGCAAAAATTTCAGCTACCAGCGATGCCAATAAGCTATACAATAAGTAGATGAACACCAATCCAATGGCTACATCCAAAGCAACACTTCCAGTCATAATAGTTTAGGTTTAGGTGAAAAAATCAGGATTGTAATAAGGTTTCAATGAGGGATCTAGATTGATTGCCATATACCCCATCTACAGTCAGTTGATTATTGGCCTGCAGCAATTTCAGCGCTTTGAGCGTTTTATTTCCAAAGTCTCCATCTGCATCGCCACAATTGTATCCCAGTTTATTCAGTATTTTTTGTAGGCCAATTACATCCAGACCCTTGTCACCTTTTTGTAAAACAGGCTCAGGGATATCCAACAAAACCTCTGCTCCCACCCTACGAAAACCAAGCACTTTTCCAGCATCATAGCCTGCTATTGACACTGAGTCGCCCTGATTACCTCCGATACAAAAAACTTTCTTTTTGTCTGCAGAATGCCCCAAATAAAAACCTACATGTCCCTTCCAAGAATGGATACTTTCTCTCCAAAATATTACGATATCACCGGGTTTTGCAGCAGTTGGTTCTTCCCCTACTTGTAACCAACTTCGGGCATTTGCTTTACCACTTCGCTCATAATTCAATTCATCACAACAAAAATTGACGAATATGCTACACCAAGGTGTTTCATCGTCTTTAACCCCAGGAAAATTAGATTGTTCGGCGTAGGCAACAATTCGTGGATTGTGCTCACTTCCAGGAATTTCGGCTTGACCCAATTCCTTAAAAGCCACTTGAAGAAGTTTGCTCATGGTAGGTTAGTCTTGGTTCGTTTTACCAATTTAGAGCAAATGCCCAAAAGAGTCAATACCTTAAATCATGTATTTGCTCTGAAGCCATACAAGCATTGACGGATCAGCATACTTAAAAGCTACTCAGCAGGCCATCCATCCAGCAGCAACTGCGCTCCAGCCGGATTGGTTGCAAACGGGATATTGTGTACATCGCACAATCTCATCAGCATTTGAATGTCTGGCTCGTGTGGATGCTTGCCTTGAGGATCTCTAAAGAAAAAAATCAAATCCATATTGCCTTCGGCTACCATAGTAGCTATCTGCGCATCCCCACCCATGGGTCCAGACAGCAACTTACGGACCTTCAAACCCGCCTTTTCGGCATGCGAACCTGTAGTACCTGTGGCAACAATATCAGCTTTCTCAATTCGATCTTTATTCTGAAGTAAGAAGCCAACCATCTCGGCTTTTTTGCCATCGTGGGCAATTACTGCTAGTTTCATATCTATCTGGTTATAACACTCCTAAAGTTATAAACTTTAGGAGTGTTAATGATTTTATTTTCTCCACTCCTTCCACTGATTGATCAAGCTGTTGGTTGATCCATCGTGAGAAGTTACTTTTTCGTCGCCTTGCAGTTCTGGTAAAATTTGTCCAGCCAATTGCTTTCCAAGTTCCACACCCCACTGATCAAAGCTGAATACATTCCAAATCACACCTTGCACGAAAATCTTATGCTCATACATGGCGATCAAAGCACCCAGATTGAAAGGCGTAATTTTCTTGATCAGAATAGAATTAGTCGGCTGATTGCCTTCGAATATCTTGAATGGCAACAAGAAATCAATGTCCTCTTCTTCCATCCCTGTCTTCAACAATTCGTCTATTACCGTTTCTTCCATCTTGCCTTTCATCAAAGCCTCAGTTTGTGCAAAGAAGTTGGCCAAAAGCTTCTCATGATGATCGCTCATTGGATTTTGACTTTGTGCTGCGGCAATAAAGTCTGACGGTATTAGCTTCGTGCCTTGATGAATCAGCTGATAGAAAGCGTGCTGCCCATTAGTTCCTGGTTCACCCCAAATGATTTGTCCTGTTTGGATCGAAATCGGTTCTCCATTCCTATCAATAAACTTACCGTTACTCTCCATATCACCTTGCTGTAAGTAGCTGGCAAATCGATGAAGGTATTGGTCGTAAGGCAGAATCGCATGTGACTCAGCACCGAAGAAATTATTATACCAAACGCCGAGCATGGCAAGAATCACCGGCAGATTGTCTTCGAATTTGGTTTCACGGAAGTGAATATCCATGGCTTCTGCCCCATCGAGCAATGCTTTGAAATTGTCGTACCCGATGGCACAAGCGATAGACATACCGATCGATGACCACAGCGAATAGCGACCGCCTACCCAGTCCCAAAACTCAAACATATTGGCTGAATCTATACCGAATGCTTCTACTGCCTTCTGGTTAGTTGAGAGCGCAATGAAATGCTTAGCTATGGCGCTTTCGTCTTTGGCTTCCTTCAAAAACCAATCCTTAGCAGAATTGGCATTGGTCATGGTTTCTTGCGTAGTGAACGTCTTAGATGCAACGATAAAAAGCGTTTCAGACGCATCTACCTTCTGTAGCACCTGATGCAGGTGAGAGCCATCTACGTTGGAAACAAAATAAGAATTGATGTTTTCTTTTTGGTAAGGTTTCAAAGCCTCAGTGACCATATACGGGCCAAGATCAGACCCTCCAATCCCGATATTCACAATGTTTTTAATGACTTTGCCATCAAACCCTTTTAATGCTCCAGCATGAAGCTTTTCGGTAAAGGCCTTCATTTTATCGAGTTCCTTTTGGATCAAAGGACGCACATTCACGCCATTAACTTCCAGAGATTCTTGGCTATTACTTCTAAGGGCAGTATGTAATACCGCACGATCTTCCGTCTCGTTGATTTTCTCCCCGGTAAACATCGCCTCGATCGCCTCCTTTAGTTGGCATTCGTTAGCCAACTGAACAAGAAGTGACTTGGTTTTGTCTGAAAAGATATTTTTAGAATAATCCAATAAAAAGTCCTTCCATTCGATGGAAAATTTATTGAATCGCTCTGGATCCTTCTCGAACATGTCGATGATTGGATCTTTCGAAATGTCTTCGTAATGGTTTTCTAGGGATTCCCACGCATTGGTTTCTGCGGGATTTACTTTTGGAAACATATTAGTTAAAGTCTATTCGGAGTACCACGTTCCTCTCACCACAAAGTCTACAAAAAACAGACTGTGATAATTGGTCACATGGACTCCATGTAAATTAGTGTTTTAGTGTATCAATAATCAATTCATCAAGCATTTTCAGGTCTATGTCATGATGAGATTCCACGATAAAGTGTGCTTTACTCAAATTCTGATTTCCAGAATTCAAATTTCGATAACCAATACATTTCATACTAGCAGAAATTGCCGCCTGCACGCCATGTTTAGCATCTTCTATAACCACACAATTATTGGGGCTTACACCCAATGTTTTGGCAGCCAATAAAAAAATATCAGGATTGGGTTTTGTCTTTTCTACATCTTGGCTACTCACATAGCCTTCGAAGTAACGGGTAATGGCAAATTTATCCAAAACCAGTTTAATATTCTCCCTCGAAGCCGAAGAAGCTACAATCATTTTGGTGCCATTGGCTTTAATTCGATCCAATAGCTCAATCAAACCTTCTATTGGACCAAAGTCTTTCTCTTTTAGCGCGGCGATATAGGCCTCGTCTCCTTCTATGGTCAACTCCTCTGCCGAAGCGTTCAAACCGTATTTGGCAATGTGGCCGGTCCAGAGATCCCAGGTGCGCATACCTACATATTGCGCATGCTCCGAAAACGGATATTCTGTGACGCCAAAACGCTTAAGGATATCAAACTCGGTTTCATGATGAATGGGTTCACTGTCCATGATTACCCCATCCATATCAAATATTACTGCTTCTAGCATTACTTCAGGATTAGTCGGCAAATCTAGAGAAGAATTGTACAATTGAAAGTAGTGCTGTCATTATATGAAATTCAAAAAATCAAAAGCGAAACCAATAGCTCAATAATGATGGCAAATACCAGGATATAGAAATATAACCACGAGGTAATCCAGTATTTCAATGCTGTCTTTTTCCAACTCTGGTTATAAACCCTTTTGAAAGACAAAAAGGAATAAATGAATACAACAAACAAAGTTGTAAACATAATCCAACTATGAACGTTATCAGATTCCACCGCCCAATGAATCAGTCCCATAGCCACACCATAGACAAAAAAAGCAAACGTATGTAGGTGGATCGTATGAATCAGGTGATTGACGTAGAGTGTTTTTCTTCTGATATACATCAGCTTGAGTAGTAAGGCAAATACTGGAATCAGAATGAACATCATGACAGACAGATTCTGTACTATCTCGGAAACCAATGTTTCTTTATCACGCTTATATATGCGTATGACCTGCTTTATAGTCAGTTTGGTAAGAGCACTTCTATCTTCAATCTTTAGAGAGTCATAAAGGGCCTGCTCACTTATACTATTATCATTGAGTTTGTCGTAGAGTAATTCCCATTGCCAATTTTTCAACGGCCAGGAGTTTTCGTCACCTTCAGATATAGAATCACTGTCCATTTTAACCATGATCGGTGGGGCATTCTTCATAGAATCCAAATTGAATTGAACTTCATTCTGAATAGCGGCTTTCACTGAATCCGCCTCAGGCGTATCTAAGGCCTGACTAAGCTCACGAGTCAGATCCCCCATCATGATATTGAGAATAAAGAAGTAAAAGAAACTGACTATGATGTATAGACGGATTGGATTGGCATAAGTAAAGCGTTTCCCTTCATTATACTTTCTAGTGAGCTCTCCAGGTTTGAAAAAGAATGGAAAAAAAGTATGTGCTAATCTGGAATCGAATGAGAAAAAATTCTCAAATAAATCCCTACCCAATTCCTTAAAAGAAACATTCTTATCATCGTTCTGCTGACCACAGATCGGACAGTAATTGTACACCTGATCTAGTGGAGTACCACAGTTTAGACAGTTTTTGGTCTTTCGCAGTGCTCGCATTTACTCAGACGGATCTTCTTTTTTTACGAATCGATTTAACAAGAAGGCTCCACCCCAGAATGCCAGAGCTACAAGTGAATATTCTAATTGATAAAACTGAGTTCGAAGGCTAAAGTATAAAAACACAATAGCTCCTATGAATAGAACCCAATAGATGATTTTCAATAATTTTTCTCTCGACATGCTTACGCTAATTCTTTTACTTTCAAAGAAGTACCCTCCTCACCAATTACTTCTATTTTCGCTCCTTGCTCGATATAACTCCCTCTGGTATAAGCATCATAGATTTCTCCTTCGATTTCTACTTTTCCGCTTGGACGTAAAATAGTATAGGCCACACCTGATTTACCCATCAACGAGTCTTTCTTGAAATTGGATGTATACCCTGATGCTTTGTCTAAAGTAGTTTCCAGTGCTATTCTTTTGAATGCTCCGGATTCTGTCAATCGGACACCACCAATAAACATAATAATGAAAGACCCAATAAGCCCTAAGAATGTGACTAGAATAGCGGTGGTCAAATGGCCAGTAGGCACAAATGAAAAGTCGAAGTAATCGTTGTTGAGCATAACCAGAATCAAAGAAGTAACCATCATGGTGATACCAGATACACCTGCCACACCAAATCCAGGAATAACAAAGATTTCCAGCGCCAGTAACACAACACCTAAGAAGAATATGATGATTTCCCAGTTCTCAGCTAATCCATTGAGGTAGTACGGCGTGAAGTACAAAATCAAAGCAATCACAGAAGCCAATATTGGAAAGCCTACACCAGGGGTTTGTAATTCAAAATAGATCCCTCCCAAGATGATGAGTATCAAAATTCCACTCACAAATGGATTAATGAAAATATCTATGATTTTGTCTGACGCGGTCAGTTCATATTCAAATGTATCATAATGTTCCACACCAGATCGACTCATAATTTCGTCTATGCCACTGACTTGCGCTTCACAGAATCCGTGTTTGATGGCCTCAGATGTCGAAAAGGTAATCACTTTACCTTCAGTAGATATGCTATCTACCTCTACATCCTGATCTACCATTGCTTCGGCTATTTTCGGATCTCGCCCGTTAGCTTCTGCAGTAGAACGCATGATCGAACGCATGTAAGATTGGTATTTGTCAGGAGCTGCTGCTCCGTCCTGTGTCACTACTGTAGCTGCGCCTATACTTGCGCCTTTGGCCATGTAAATGCTATCACAAGCAATCGAAATCAAAGCCCCTGCGGATGCAGCGTCTTTGTTGATATACACATAAATAGGCTTTTCAAACTCCAGTACTCTTGTTCTGATATCATCGGCATCATTGAGTGCTCCGCCATAGGTATCCATTTCTATAATGACATAATCGGCTTCTTGTTTTACAGCTTCTTCAAGGGCCAATTCCGTATAACGATTGGTGCGTGGATCAATATCAGCATCCAGTTTCATCAAGAAAACCAAAGGCTTAACTCGTGTGCTATCCTGGGCCAAAAGATTTGTGCTAAATCCTAAGAAAAGAAACAATATGAGTGGGAGACGTTTGTACATCAAGGATTAAATTTAGATTTGCCCGAAAGATATTTATTATTTGTCACTTCCATTAAACGAATACGGAATTTTGACCGCTGAAAATAAGCATAACCAAGTCACTTTTGATTTTCCCATCCAATCAATCATTCCCGGATCAGATGAAAATTTGCTATTGATTGAAACTCATGATTTGAATACCAAATCACAAACTTTTCTTCTTTTGTCCTTTGAGCCACTAGAAATTATTCAGGCCATTTCGTTCGATGATGAATACACCGGATTGGTGACGAAATCATATGATAAAAGTCGTCTCCTTTTCATTCAATATTCTGACCAAAACAATCCGGACCTGACCAATATCTATACTTTCAATTGGACTGGAGGAGAGCCTACCTTTACACTCCAAAACACAAGAATCATTCAATCTGGCCCAAATTGGATTAAAGTACCGCATCCTCATTTTGCCAACAAGGGAATTTACATTGATGTAAAGTCTGGCTCTCAAATGAGAGAAAAACCAAAAACAGAAAAGGACCTCTTTCAAAACATACAATATGCAACTGCTTATCTCGAAGAGTCCGAGTATTTCCAATGGTTCGTACAATATTTTGCGAAACATGGCATTACTCCTTGTAGACAAATTGAATACCTAAAAACCGAACACGCTGTATTAATTTCCTATTATGAAAATAAAGAAGAGAAATTATCAAATAGTCTCACTCTGCTAGATAAAGAAGGCACGATTTTAGAGCAGATTGTTTTAGATGAAAAGCTCAACGGAATTGGCAAAGACACATTTTTCGTCTATCAAAATAAGGCCATATTTGTTACTCATAAAAAGACCCTTAATCTATATGAATTATAAACTGCTCGTTTTCTTCCTTTTCATGAGTTTGACTCAATTTGGATATTCATATGCACCCATGGATAGTCTCCGTGTGGAAAAAATAAAGGGCAAAAAATACATCATCCACAGAGCAGAGCCTAAGGAAACGCTGTACTCCATTACTAAGAGATATGGCGTTACACTGGAAGATTTATATGAATACAATCCTTCACTTAAAGAAAATGGATTGAAAATGTATGATACGATTCAGGTGCCTTTGGTCAAAAAAAGAAAAAAGCAAGAACCCGAGGTTGAAGCCAGTGAATCCGAAAATTATCATGTTGTACAGGCGGGAGAAACCTTGTTTGCTATTTCAAGGAAATATGAATTGACTGTCGACTCACTTATTGCTATCAATAAATTAGAAAATGCATCCTTGAATATTGGAGACACACTTTTCACAAGGCCTCAATCAAAAACAATCACTAAACCTTCTTCTAACGACAATAAAAAATACCATGTGGTACAACCTTCGGAAACGCTTTTCGGAATTTCAAGAATGTATCAGGTGGAAATTGAAGACATCCAAAAATGGAATAACCTTCCAGACTATACTTTGTCTATTGGCCAAAGGCTTATAGTATCTGGTGATTCTGTAGCCAAACCCGAGCTTGAATCACCGGTGGCGCCAATTGTCAAAAAGGAAGTAGACACCATTTATGTAAAACCAGAAAAACCTGCTTTGGACACGCTTTATGTAAAAACAGACAATAGCCAATTTAAAAGCAAGACAAGCGAAGTTGAAGGTAAACAGCAAACTGTAGAAGAAGGTTTTGCCATGAGAATCGAAGACACGGACTATACACAAAAATATCTCGCACTCCACCGATCTGCACCATTAGGCTCTACTATTCAGGTAAAAAATCAAATGACCAATCAAATGATAGAGGCAAAAGTGGTAGGCAAATTGCCTGAAAGTGCTTTGAATCAAAAATTGCTTTTGAGACTGTCGTCGGCCGCCTACAAAGCTATGGGCGCCATCGATCTCAAAACACCGATTATTGTCAGTTACGCACCAGATGCAGAATGACCTGAAAAGCTTCTTGGATGAGAAGGTGGAATTGTACAATCAACCTTCATTCATTCCAGACGATCCCATTTCTATTCCTCACCAATTTTCTAAGAAACAGGATATCGAAATCTCCGGATTATTTGCAGCCACTTTAGCTTGGGGCCAAAGAAAAACGATTATTAACAAGTGCAATGAATTGATGAAAATGATGGATCATGCTCCGCATGATTTCATTCTGAATCATAGCGAAAATGACCTCAAACAGTTCTTAAACTTCAAACATAGAACCTTCAACCCCACCGATACGCTTTTCTTCATTGATTTTTTAAAGTCACACTTTCAAAAACATAACTCATTAGAAACAGCATTCACAAATGGCATGAAGGGTGATATGGAAGTTTACCTCACTAATTTCCACAATGGCCTATTTGAGCACCCAGATGCACCTGACAGAACAAGAAAACATGTGGCTACTCCAGTTCGAAAGTCTGCTTGCAAACGACTCAATATGTATTTGAGATGGATGGTAAGACAAGACAATAAAGGGGTTGATTTCGGTATCTGGGATGCCATTAAACCAAGCCAATTGATTTGCCCATTAGATGTGCACGTAGAACGTGTGGCTAAGCGATTAGATCTCTTACAACGTAAACAAACCGATTGGCGAGCCGCTGTGGAATTAAGCGATAATCTAAGAGAATTAGACCCTCAAGATCCAGTGAAATACGATTTTGCCCTATTTGGTATAGGTGTGATGGAGAAGTTTTAAGAGTTGAAAGTTGGAAAGAAAAAAGTTGAAAGAAGAGCAATGAACTTGTCACTTTAAACTTTCTACTTTAAACGAAGATTACCCCCTCCAATTCTCTGGCTCCATTCTCCAAGAATTCAAAGAATCTAGCTCATCACTTTTGATCAGATTAGAAGACACAGCGATATCCAATAAAGAATGGTAATCAGATAAGGTAAAGTGCGATACGTTCGCTTGCATCAAGTTTCTATCGGCATGTGGGAAGCCATAGGTGAAGATTGCCCCTAGACCTAGCACTTTCATACCAGCCTCTCTCAGTGCCTCTATGGCCTTGATGGAGCTCCCTCCAGTCGAAATCAAATCCTCTACTACAAATACATTTTTACCTTCTTGCACCTGCCCTTCGATCTGATTGGTTCTACCGTGAGACTTGGCTTTGTCTCTAACGTAGATAAATGGCAAACCCATTTCCTCGGCGATCAATGCACCTTGTGGGATACCAGCTGTTGCTACACCAGCGATCACTTCCGTTTTAGGATATCTGGCTTTGATTTCTTTGACGAACGCATTTTTTATAACTGTACGCAGCTCAGGATAAGATAACGTCATCCTGTTATCACAATAGATCGGCGATTTCCATCCAGACGCCCAAGTGAAAGGGTCTTTTGGTTGAAGTTTGATCGCTTTGATCTCTAATAACTCTGTTGCGATTTGCGCGCTAAGCGGAAGATTTGATTCATTGTTCGTCATGTGGCGAAATTAATAATATTTTAAATCAAGATTTCTCTGAAAGAATGAATTCTAAAAATTGAAGAAAAATTAATCACTGAAATTGTGAATCTCACGAATTTTTATCCATGTTCGCCAAGTACTTTTATAGAAATGAAGATATACATTAACGATATACCAGTTAGGATTCGCGATCGAGAAAATGAGTCCAGCAAGAAATTTGATGTGATACTTGATAGCGAGGTAGATGACATCCAGGCTATCAGACTCAAGGGCAAAGTGCTCATCAATGAAAAGTCTCATGAAGCTATCAATCGATTGCTTCACATCATGACGGATAAGAAGTACAGCAAAATCAAACAAATCGAAATCAGAGTCAAAAACAAAGTAAAGGCGCAGCAGTACCTCAAGTCAAAATTTGATATAGTAGAAGCTGCCGGAGGCGTGGTGGAAAAAGATGGAAAAACACTAATGATCCTCAGAAACGATCTTTGGGATATTCCAAAAGGAAAACTAGAAAAAGGAGAAAAAAGATCTGAAGGCGCTGTAAGAGAAGTCGAAGAAGAAACCGGAGTAAAAGTACAACGGGAGGAAAAAATCTGTTCTACCTGGCACACCTACATTCGCAATAAAAAATATGTATTAAAGAAGACGACTTGGTACAGAATGATCTGTCTGGATGATAGCGAAATGAAGCCGCAAAAAGAAGAAAACATTCAAAAGACAGTTTGGATGACGGAAAGCGAAGTGGATGTAGCCATGCTCCATTCATTCAAAACTATCGAGCAAGTCGTAGAAAAATATAGGAAACTTTTAAAGAAAGTAGCTAATTAAAGCTCGTAGGGAATGAATGGGCTGATGTCTCCATCGTATTTGTGCACCTCCCTTATAATCGTCGAACTGATGTGTGCGTATTCAGGAGAAGTAATTAGAAAGACTGTCTCCAAATCAGCATTTAGGTATCTATTCACCTGAGAAATACTGTTTTCGTATTCAAAATCTGTTGTATTTCTCAATCCCCGAATAAGAAAAGAGGCGTCTGTCTTTTTTGCTAAATCCGCTGTCAGCTCATTATAAACCATCACAGACACATTTTCATCTGACTTAAAAGCAGACTTCACTCTATCTACCATGTACTCTACTTCGAAATATCTCGACTTGGCACTATTGTAACCAATAGCTACGACCACTTCATCGAATAACTTAAGCGCTCGACGGACAATATCCTGATGCCCTTTGGTAAATGGGTCAAAAGAACCCGGAAAAAGAGCAATTTTTTTATCCGACATGGTTATGGTTTTAGTCGCAGAGATACACACTCAGCAAATCAAAATACTGATGATCAGCCAGCTCGTCGAAATGATAATTGAATTTGAGATTTGCTGGACGCTTTCCAAAGGAAATGTTTCCAATGTACTTCGAAAACAACTTGTAGTGATCCGAGCCTTTAGAGATATTACCCCACAGCATCACTTTCTGAGTACGTTGGTTTAGGTTGAACTCCTTAAATACCAACATCACATACTTCACATAATCTTTGGCTTCCTTAATAGAAAACTGATTGTAGTAATGTAGTTTATGATTCTCAGAAACAAATACATGCATGATACCCCTATCAAGGATACAATAGACGATTTTAGATTCCGCCTCGGTGTTGTATTTAAGGATCCCTTCGATTAGCGCACTTCCTTGGTGAATTACCTCAATCTCCTTGTTAGGATACAGCGAATTGATCCAGCTCACTAGTCGCTTATCAGCTGCAAAAGCATTCACCACATTAGAAGAAGTGTGCTTATAAGTATATTCACTTTCTACCGAATCGTTGATTGTGCAATTCAGCATCAAATAATCACGAACCGAGTCTTCCACAAAGTGTGTAGCCGGAATCAATGAAAATTTATGACTCTTGAGAGATAGTTTGATAGAACTCCAAAAACCTGCCATAAGCAAGTGATGATTTTCAAATAGTTTAGCCAGTACTTGCAATCTCGCATTGATTGTCTTTACGTCTTGAAGAATATAATCCTCCAATAACAGACAAGTATCCGTGCGTGTATCCGTGATACTCATTTGAAAATCACGAATCCCTATTTGCATCGAAAGACAGTAATGATGTAGTTCGTCTACATCAAATTTACTGTCTTTGATTCTTTTTACTAGCTTGTATGTTGCGCTATGTATAGCTTCCAAATCTTATGTTATTCCCAGTTTCCTGCTGTAGTAATACTTGTTCTAGACCCAAATCTTAGAGGCTTTTTGGTTCTAGCTTCATTATCTTCTTTTCTTTTAGGATCTACTGGTGCTGTATTCCAAACCTCAACTACATCCACTCGAACATTGCTCTTCTCGATTTTATCTGCCCACATCGCAAATTTCTTGTCCGTGGTACCGGGTACAATGTCCAATGTCGCTAAGTCAAATTTTGGATATTTCGCTGGAGAAAACAATGAATCTCTTACAGCTACAGTACCTAACGTATCAATTTCTACAACCACACTATCAGCGCCATAAGACAATTGATGGATAGTTTCAATTCTAGAAGTTAAATAGAATTGTCCTGAATCGATGAAATTCTTCAACTTATCCCAATCACTCGTATACTGTCCATTTACCGCTTGGTATCCAATCTGTGCTTCTCTGATCATCATCAATTTTTTAATGATCTGTCCTTCCATTCTTTCGATTCTGTCAGCCTCATCGATAGATGTGTAAATGCTATTTCCTAAAAAGCCCGCCAACAAAAGCGAAAGGACTAAAAAGCTTATTGATATTATCTTTGTCTTCTCCATGCTTGAATTTCGATTTTTTGCAAGTATAAATATTTTTTAGAGTAATTCTGCCTTAAGCAAATGCTATTTTAAGGATTATTTCCAATATTAAAAAATCCCTTTTTCTTAAATAGATCGTCAATGGATTCTAAGTTCTGAAACAGCAGATGAATACAGTTTTTAGACAGCCCATTTATCTCTAAAACGTTCATCCATCGAGCTTCTTTCAAAATAGATTTTTCACCCAACTCTGGGTCAGAACCCAATTGTAATTTACCACCGATTTGCTCCACCACAAAGAATAGTTCTATGGCATGCAGTTCTCCACTTATAAATTCACTTGCACCCAAAAAGTCACAAACTTTCACAGAAATATTTACCTCTTCCTGAAATTCTCTAATTAGGGCTTCACTGACTTGCTCTCCAAACACCACCCCTCCTCCTGGTGGCAGCCATAACTCATTCTCTTTATTTAATCCAGAATGGTTAAGTAGCAAAACCTTACTGTCTTGAATGAGGAGACCCATTACCCTAGTCCTTATTTGATTTCCAAAAATAGTTTTGATTTCTTCTGATCTCATAGATTGAGCTGGCTATACTTGCGCTAAATTAATCAATATCACTTGCCACTTCCTTCCGAAATATTAAGAAACAAATTCGAGCATGAGCCTACCGTAAGCCAAGCCAAAGCTTTCTTAGCCATCGACCAGTTTGTCGCAGCTAAGACAGCCAAGCCCACCATGATCCTCAAAGGCTACGCAGGTACAGGTAAAACTTCCATAGTGGCCACATTGGTAAAAGTCCTTCCACTCTTCAACTATAAGTTTGTATTGCTTGCTCCAACAGGTAGAGCTGCAAAAGTGATCAGTCAGTACGCCAAACGCACGGCATTCACTATTCACAAAAGGATATACAAAGCTAAATCTAACCAAGAGGCTACCGGACCTGTATTTAGTCAAACTAAAAACTACCAGTCCAATACTATTTTCATTGTAGATGAAGCCTCTATGATTAGCTCCGAGGCAGATTACAAAAACAAAAGCCTACTCAACGACCTGATACAATACGTCTTCGAAAAAGATGGCAATAAACTATTACTTGTGGGTGATACAGCTCAGCTCCCTCCTGTACATCAAGAAAAAAGCATGGCGCTTGATAGGGATCATTTATCAGATGTCTACCAACTAGATACTACAGAAAGTGTTTTGACAGAAATTACACGCCAAGCTGAGAATAGCGGGATTTTACTCAATGCCACCAGCTTGAGAAATAATCTTTTTCAAAAAGAAAAGCTGGTCCACTTCGATACAAAGTCTCACAAAGACATCTACCGAATGACCGGAGAACGACTGGAAGATGGTCTGAGGTATGCCCATGACAAATATGGTTTGGAGAATACACTGATTATCTGCAGATCGAATAAAAATGCAGTGATGTATAACCACTACATCCGAAACACACTTTTCTATAAAGAAGATGAATTGGATGCCGGCGACTTACTCATGATCTCTCGAAACAACTACAATTTCGCCACGGATCAGGTGCCTTCTGGCTTTTTGGCCAATGGGGATTTTATGGAGATTTTGAAAATAAAAAGAACCGAAGAGCTGCATGGCTTGAGGTTTGCAGATGTTGAAATTAGATTGACCGATTACCCAGATGCCGAACCCTTCGAAGCTAAAATCATCCTGGATGGGTTGCATAGTTATACGCCGGCGCTGACGCAAGAACAAAATCAAGCACTTTATAAAAGTGTATTGATCGACTACATGGACCTTCCTAAAAAACAACAAAAGGAGGCCATGAAAGAAGATAAATATCTGAATGCCCTGCAGGTAAAGTATGCCTATGCACTGACCTGCCACAAAAGTCAGGGTGGACAATGGGATGCTGTTTTTGTGGATCAAGGATATTTAGGAGAGGCAGAAATTGACAATGACTTTATCCGATGGACCTATACGGCCATTACAAGAGCAAAAAATGAACTTTTTCTGGTTAATTTTGACACCAAATTCTTTTAGAATTACGTTAAGTATCAAACAACTAAAAAACTAGCAATGAAATATATATTGAGCGTAGCGGTTATTTTATGTCTGGCCTTCTCAGCCAGCGCACAGGATGCAGAACTTTTAGCACCGACCCCTCCAGGGCCATTTATCAAGTTTTCTGAGATGTCTCATGACTTTGGAGACATCGAGCAAGGCGAGAAAGTGGAATACACCTTCGAATTCACCAACACTGGCGATGCACCCATTGTAATTTCGAATGTACTCACCACCTGCGGATGTACTGCTTCTAGCTGGCCACGTGAACCTGTTCTTCCTGGTACTTCTAGTAAAATAGAAGTAAGTTTTAATAGCGCTGGGAAAATTGGACATCAAAACAAGGTGATTACTATCATGAGTAATGCTACCAACAATCCTGAGCGGGTGAAAATTGTTACCAATATTTTACCAAAGACGGATTCTTAAGATAGGAATAGGAAAACATTTTAAAAAAGGCTCTGAAGCAAACTTCAGGGCCTTTTTTCTTAAACGTGTTGATCAATCAATATCATGTTCCCATCCGGATCAGCCATCATCATACTCGCAGGCCCTGTAGTAGATTCATCGGCCTCTTGAATCAGCTGAACCTTCTCCTCTTTCATTTTCTTTTGAATAGCTCTGACATCATCAAAGGAATCTAAAGTATTAGCTGCTTGATCCCACCCAGGATTGAAGGTAAGTAAATTGCCTTCAAACATTCCCTGAAACAAGCCGATCAATGTTTGATCATTTTTCATGATTAGGTAATTCTGATCTGGACTTCCCGCAAATACAGCAAAGCCCAGGTTTTCATAAAATGATTTTGAAACGGTCAGGTCTTTCACACTAAGACTGACTGAAAATGCTCCGAGTTTCATAATGAATTAATTTAAGTTCGATCTATCTAGTTTTTAAAGCAAAAGAAGAAATCAGCGTCATGACCAACCCTATCGGAAACACCGTCCCGAACATGAGTAACCCACCAAAAGCTGGACTAAGCCATAAGTCCTTCCCCTCATTGATGTAAGCAAGCTCCGCTTCCATTTCCTCTGGGGTCAAAGCACTATTGGTTTTCACCATGGTAATGGAATGATCTAAATAAGTCTGAAGGAAATCGGGCATGAGCCAGGCATATAACACATAAGAAAAGATGCCAAAGGCGAGAGCGGCAACAAAATTTACAAAAGTACCGAAGATGAAAGCCTGTTTAAAAGACAGGTCTCCATTCAATTCGGTTTTGTATTGTTTTATCCCAAAATAAATGGCCGTTAAAGACAGGATCATGGAGGCGTAGCCATATACCTCTCCTGCTCCCAATTCCATATCTTCTCCATAAATCCAAAAAGGCAGCATGACACCGAACATCATAACTACAGACCCTATCAAACCATATTTGATTGCAATGTTTTTCATTTTTCAATAGTTGATGATACACCAAATGTAAGAGAAGACCGGAGAAATGGGCTCACCCAAAAGTATGAAATCTAACTTATTCGACGATTCTCAATTCTTTCGCCTTGGCCAAAGCTTGAGTTCTTCGCTTCGCATGAAGTTTTAAGTACAGGTTACTGATATGCGTTTTTACAGTATTCAGAGAAACAAATAGCTTGTCGGCAATCTCCTGATTAGACAAACCATTATTCAATTCCACCAGTACATCGAGTTCTCGATCGCTAAGATTAATTTTCTTCCCATTTTCAATGGACACCTGAGGAGCAGCTAGTTCCTCTTTCGATCCACTCAATTTAATTCCGGCCCAAATTCCTAAGGCCATAAAGAGCAATCCTACGCCTGCGGCATAAAACTCGAATGACAGTACCCTGACGAGATGGAAATAGTCCAGTGCATTCAGAAGTGTGAGCAATAGCCCAACGCTCAACCCGATGAATACTGCTGATTTTTTCAAACCTATTCGTTAAATCCAGTCCTGTGATAATTAATAGTTGTTCCTCTATCCAGAATAGAGAAATGGTTGCTGTTGGGGAAATTAAACCTATAATCTTTAGAATTAGCCTCTAAAAAGATTTCAGTTTCGTAATGAAGGTTCAGTTCGAAATGACTGCTTCCAGCAGCATTAACCATCCAATATATGAAATGATGATTATGCTCGTCATAGCTGATTACACTCTTTTTGTAAAGTTTCCCATCTCTTTTGAATCTCAACTCCATGGAATGAGGAAAGATGTCTACTATTTCACAAGTAGAATTATCAGATCCTTTGAAGGTACCCGGAATCAGATCAAAAATATAGTTAGTGTTTTTCAGTGAATCTTCGGCAGGGTAGACTTCTGAAGCCAACCTGATCACAGTTTCAAAATGTCTCTTGCAGTCTTCGGCTCTTTCACTGAAATCTTCATCTGATTTCGGAAATGGAAATTGCAAGAAAAATTCCTTAAACGATGGAGCACCGTTATATAGCTTTTGTATACGTTGGGTTTTACCAATCGCATCAATATGCACCACTTTACCTTTGACCACCCTTCCTTTATTTGACTTCACCTCTTCTATTCTTATCGAAGCCAAATCCAAATCTCTTAGGTTCACAATTCGGTCGAAATAGAGACCTTTATCTACACGATTAGGGGTGTCCGAACTGGAATTTTTTACGTTTATGGATTGTTTTTCAGCGTTGTATAGAAAATTATTGTGCCACCACTTCCCTGTCGATGGGTTTTGATAGACATAAGCCAGATTAGATTCTAACCACTGTATGGACTCGTTGAATTTCTCCTGATCTTCTTCTCGAGTTTGCCCAAAAACTATCTTTGGTACTACCAACAAGAAAATGATTAGTCCGATTAGATTGCTTTTACAATGGTTATCCATAGCCGTGGAATAATTATTAATTTTTCTATTCACTAAAAGCTCAAATATAGGCAAGGATAAATAGCGGAACCAATTGGGCATGAAAAAACCGAAGCCAATGACTTCGGTTTGAAAATATCTATAGAACGAAGGCTTATTTACCGTCACTCACAACAGCACCGTCTTCAAGCCTGATGATGCGAGAACCATATTCTGCACATTTTTCAGAGTGAGTAACTTGTATGATGGTCATACCCTCCTCTTCATTTAGTTTCTTGAATAGTTTCATGATTTCTTCCCCTTGCTCTGAATGAAGGTTTCCAGTAGGTTCATCGGCCAACAAGAGTTTCGGACCTCCAATCAAAGCTCTAGCTACTCCCACGAGCTGCTGCTGGCCACCGGACAGTTGCTCTGGGAACAAATCACGCTTGGCTACCATTTGAAATCTATCGAGCATTTCTGCTACCATACTAGCTCTTTCTTTGCCTTTCACCCCTCGATAAAGCAAGGGCGTCTCTATATTCTCATATACATTCAATTCGTCAATCAAGTGATAAGCCTGAAACACGAATCCTATATATTCTTTGTGAAGTTTAGACGTTTTTCGTTCGCTAAATTTGTGAACAGGTTCGTCGAGGAAGTAATACTCACCCGCTGAAGGTTTATCCAGCATCCCAATGATATTGAGGAGTGTTGATTTTCCAGAACCAGAAGGTCCCATGATGCTTACAAATTCGCCTTGTTTCACTTCCAGATCTATCCCCTTTAGGATAAATAACCGTTGAAACTTAGAATCGACGTACTTGTCAATGTCTTTGAGTTTGATCATTAGTTTTTATTTTGAAGTTGTTTTGACTCTTTCTCAAATATAGAAATTATACTCACAAACGAAAGTGAACCACTTCGGTTTTACAAACTAAATACCTCTTGTATTGATAGATACTTTATCCGGAGTTGGGTATTTCAATAGTTTAGAAAAATTTTCTTTCCAAAAATCCATATCCAAAATTTCACCTCTACTGTTTTGCGTCAAGGTGATTACTACTCTCACGCCGTCTTCGTCAGTGTATTCTACCTGAACGATATCACCAGCATAGTCACCAGAATCACCAAGCGTGAAGTTGATACTTCCCATCACACCTCCTTCATAGTCATCTACCTCAACAGGAAAAATATATGCTTCTGGATCTTTTTCAGCCAAAGTCAATAGATGTTTGGCCAGTGTAATTTCTTCTTCTCTTATTTTTCTAATCTGACTCATCTCTGCTCTATATATTCTAACAAACTTCTTATGTTCTTACCCGCTTTCACTTCCATTTGCCATTGCAACTCATTGTTGACAATGGCTACTCCTATTGTAATACCATTTACACTGACTCCGTACCCTTTTCTCTCCAAAGCCTTTTGCACCCAATGAATCGGCTTATCTTCTCCAATTAATTGAAAATACTGTTTAACTTCCTGCTTTAACTTAATTTGCCCCGTACGACTATCCAAATGAAACTCTTCATGAAAAAACACCTTTTCGATTTCCCCAGATAGACCAAGATCCTCTGGCGTACCTGTGATAATGGGTGCATTGAAATTCATCAGCCACAATTCATCGGCAAACTGCATCGATAAGTCCAGCTCATGTGTGGAAATCAGAATAGACTTTCCGGTTTCATTTTTAATTGATTGCAACAATTGAAACATCTCCACTCGGTTGACTACATCCAAATGCGCCGTAGGCTCATCCATCAAAATAATATCTGTGTCTTGAGCCAATACTCTGGCCACCATGGCTTTTTGAAATTGTCCGTCACTGATCGCAGACAGCTTGGAGTTTTCGATATAATTGATCCTACACCTTGAGATCGCCTCTTCTATTATGCGTGTATCCTCTGCAGATTCTTGCCCGATCCAATTGGTATAGGGGTATCTGCCAAGAGCTACTAATTCTCGAACGGTCATATTGGACATGCCAATTTTTTCGGTGGTGATAATGCCAAGCTTTGTCGCCAATTCTCTTCGATCCAAGCTGTTTATTTCTTGATCATCCACTTCTATTTTTCCAGCTAATGGTTTTTGTAAATTGGAAAGTGTCCTTAAAAGCGTAGACTTTCCTACTCCATTTTGTCCAAGTAGACATACGAGTTGTCCTCCACCTAGAGTCAAATTGATATCCTTAGCAATCTCTTTAGCTGCGTATCCCACGTTTAGCCCTATGATTTTCAATGAACTCATTAGAAGCTGTTAGAAATATTTCCTCGTTTCACAATCAACCAGATCACTAATGGCCCACCTAGAATCGAAGTGATTGCATTTAGCGGAAGCGAATGAGACAATCCCGGCATTCTGGATATCACATCACAGAGCATCAATATAATTGCACCAAGAAATCCCACAAACGGGATCAACAATCGGTGGTCGCTAGTATCTAAAATCATTCTGGCAATATGTGGTGTCGCCAATCCGATAAAGGCAATGGGGCCACAATAGGCAGTAATAGTACCAGAAAGTAATGCCGTCACGCTAATGACACCGTATTTAGCCAAGGTCATGTTAAGTCCTGCATTTTTAGCATATTGATTTCCTAATAGGAAGATATTCAATGGCTTAATTAAAAATACTGAGCCCAACCACCCGATCACGATTAGAGGGAATAGCACTTGCAATTCACCCAAAGTCACACTGCCCAGATCCCCAAAAGTCCAAATCAAATAGGACTGCACATCTTCTGGATTGCTGAAAAACTGAAGGATACTTACTATCGCACTGGTGGCGCTACTAAACATTAAGCCAATGATCAATAGTGAAGTATTATCCCGCACTTTAGTTGAGAAAAAGAGCACCACCGCAAATACCAGAAACGACCCAATAATAGCCCCAATAGCCATGGAAAAACCAGACATAAACTGAATACCAAATAGCAGCCAGAGCGACTCTCCAAATACCACCAAAGCCACACCCAAGCTAGCACCTGCACTGATGCCTAGCACATAAGGACCTGCCAATGGATTTCTGAAAAAAGTCTGCATATACAAACCGCTAAGCCCCAGTCCACTTCCAGCCAATACACCGGTAACGGCTCTTGGCAATCTGTAATTAATTACTATTCGCTCCCAAGCGGGATGAGCCACCGGTTCGCCGATAAAGATATTCCACAGCCCTTTGAGTGGAATGAGCACTGAGCCGAACATGACATCCAATAGAAATGTAATGACAAAGACAATGATCAGTATGATTAAGGGTCTATTCAATCTGGCGTGGAGTGTTTTTAACGAATTTAGAAGAAATAATTAGCCTATTCCAATTTCATATAATAATAGAGTTCATAATCTGGCAATAGCTCTGGATGCATGATTTTGATATGGTCGGCAAGTAGCTTTTCCGGATTTACATTGCCTGATTCAAAATAATCATTCGCCCCTTCTTCATTCACTCGAGCCATGTAAGAGTATACATTACCATTTTTGAATGCTTCAAATTCAGCATAGCGCTCATCTGCTTGCCGCAACTGCTCAAGAGACTTGTAACTAGCCACACCAATCCAATAATCCGCATTGTAGCCCTTTTCAAATACAGACTCAAAATCCATACTCAACCACCCAGAACTTTGATCTTCTTCCCACAGATAATCACCTCCCGCTGCGCTAATGATATTGGCTCCGTAGTTTTCTCCTGCAGGCATAAACCATGTACCACCATAGAGTGTGCCTGTGATTACTGTCGGCTGCTCTCTCCCAAGTACCAGTTGTTTTAAAGAATCGTAAATCATCACTTTTTGATCAAATACTTCTTTCGCCTTTTCTTCTTTCCCTGTAAGATGTCCTAAAAACTTGATCCACTCAAAACGGCCCAACAGTGAAGTCTCCATATATCCCGCATTCATCACAACATTCATCCCCAGCTCCTTCAGCTTTTCCAGTTGCCGATTTTCTGTACCAGAACTAAACGCCAGAATAATGTCAGGATTCAAATCCAAAATACTTTCAATGTCCAAACTACCGTCAGGACCTACTTCCTTTACCCTCCCTTGCTCTACTCTTTTTAATATTTCTGATGAGTATATAAATTGTGTTTGTGCAAATCCGGTGAGTTTATCTGTCACACCCAATTCATCCATCAAAGCCAGCTGAGTCGTAAGGTTTGAAACGATGGTTTGAACTGGAGTTTTGATTTTAATTAAAGTAATGTCATTGAGGTATTTTGAGGGAATAGAATCTGTGTACAATAGATATTGCAGTGGTTCTTTACTTCCCTGCCAAGGTTTATCTATTGTAATCAATTTGATCCCATCCTGATATTTGACATCAAATCTTTCTGCATATTGAATGTCTGAATCTATAGATTGATCAGAAGCGTCGCCGTTTTCTTGTTTTGAAGTACAGGAAATGCAAAAAGTAAGACATAAAAAAAAGGATAGGTGTTTATTCATCGCGCAAATAAACACCTATCCTTTTAGAAAAGTAATATTCTAAGCTTACAATCTGATCAGAGAGGCACCAGCCTCCATGGTTGCATATTCCTTAATGGATTCATAGGCCTCTCCTGGCAAATGATCAATGGCTTTTCCTGTATTTGGTATTTTATGACCATTTTCCGCATTCCACCACTCTCCTGCAAGCGATTTGGTCTCATCATGATCTACATCGAAATGTTTGATACATGAATCGCAAGTCATCCAAGTCTGATCTTTTTCTGCCGTCTTTTCAAAAATAATACCTCTCATTTTTGTAGCATTTGCATCTTTATCTTTGAAATGTTGGGTGGTATATGACATAGTCTCTGGCTCCACCATCTTATGATCCCAATAGGCCTTACTTGTAATGACCTGTGAAGTCGTAAGCGCATAACCCTCGTTTCTTTCCATATGTGACTTGCACACGCTACACTGTGTAGCTTTCTTCCCTTTCTTTTCTTTTTTAAACAGCCCTAATAGTCCCATGATTGTTGAGTTTTGATCTTTGGTTTTTGATTATATCTCTATTTAGACGTGAAACATTCCGTACGGTTTCACAAGTATAAGATGATCCTTATGTTCATTTAGTTGCACAAATGACAAAATTATTACGAAATAGTTTCTTCATACTTATATCATTCTCCCAATAAAATTACGAGAATAGCCTCTTTCATACACGCTATACCTGACTAACAACCGCTTATTCCAAACAAATAGCTCATAACGCAGACACTTGTCAATTATTCAATAATGTTTTCCATCCTCGATTATTTCTCTAGCTTTGCGGCAATTATTGGTTTTCGAAGGAAATGAATCCTGAGAAATTAAAAGGGAATTCGGTGAAGTGCATGGCACAAATTCCGAAGCTGTTCCCGCAACTGTAATTCGAAGACATTTCAACTATGTCATTTTTGATCTTCCACAGCCACTGTGCCAATGTATCGGCATGGGAAGGCCGATTAGAAAATTTCGAAGAGCCAGGAGACCTGCCAGTAGTTTCATTATTTATCTGAGCTTTCGGGAGAAAAGTGAAGTGAACTGCGGTACTCCTAGTGCTACTATTCCCTTTTTCAAACAGAGGCTCATAGTTTTTTAACCTTATAAAAATTACTATGAGAATTTTAAAAATTAATCTCAAACACATTTTAGCCATTGGGCTATTACTTCATACAGGTCTGTCTTTTGCCCAAGAGCAAGAGGACCTTTCCACTTACACCATGGATGAATTTGTGGTCACTGGAACCAAATTCGAATTGCCCGTTAAGAAATCAGGCAAAAGTATTTACAAACTGACAGCCAAGGATCTCGAACAAAATGCAGGCAAAACAGTCTCTGATTTACTCAATGAGGTCCCAGGCATTCAAATGGATGGAAACTTCGGTGCACCAGGCACGAACATCAGCTATTATGTTCGCGGTGGGCGAAACAAAAACACATTGATATTAATCGACGGTGTACCTTTAAATGACCCTTCTGGTATTGATGCTTCTTTTGACCTTCGTTTTTTACCTGTGAGTCAGATCGAATCTATCGAAGTACTCAAAGGAGGCTTAAGTACTTTGTACGGTACTGGTGCTTCCGCGGCAGTTATAAGCATCAAGCTAAAAGAAGCAACTCAGGAAGGTGTTCATGGCCAGGTGGATTACAGCTACGGTTCGTTCGAAACACATCAAGTTTCGGCCAATGTAAATGGCAAGCAAGACAAGCTAAGTTACATGGTCAGTGGTAGTCTCATGGAGTCAGAAGGCTTCTCCGCAGCTTCAGATGAAAATTCTTCAACCGATTTCGAAGACGACGGCATGACTCAGAAAAATGTTAATGTTAAGTTGGGCCTTCAAGCCACAGAGCAATTAAATATAGCTGTTAATGCAGCATTTGATGAGTTCTCTGCAGATTATGACGGAGGCGCCTATTTAGATGCAGACAATCAAAACAATGGTGAACAATTTAGAATCGGATTTACTCCAAGCTACAATTACGGAGATGGTGAGATCAAATTGAATGTATTACTAAATACAGGAGCAAGAGAATTTGAAAGTACTTATCCTTCAAAATTCAAATCCAAGAACTTACAAACCGAACTTTCACACCAGCATCAGTGGAATGACAATTTCAAAACGCTCATTGGTGTGAATGCACAAAAACTTTCGGCCAAAGAAGTGCTAGCAGATCCTAATGCAGATTACAATGATTTCAATATTATTGATCCATTTGCCTCTGTGTTTTTCGATCATAGCTCAGGATTAAATGTCCATGCTGGTGTAAGGTTGAATACTCATAGCGTGTATGACAATGAGTTCATTTATAATTTAAATCCTTCTTTTCTATTACCTGTGATTGGAGATCTCTCGGTCAAATTTCTAGCTTCTGTTTCTACATCTTACGTCACGCCTAGTCTTTATCAACTGTATTCATTTTATGGGAATGAAGATTTGTCTCCGGAGCGATCTACTAACTATGAAGGCGGTATCTCTTTTTACCTAGGAGATAAATTGACATTGAATACTGTTTACTTCAGAAGAGACGAAACTGATCCAATAATATTCAGTGGCGCTCTTGACAATGATGGAAATTGGGTAAGTTTTTACGATAATGGAACTGATGAACAAGTTGTTAAAGGACTTGAACTTGATGCCAATTGGACAATTTCAAAACTTATTAGCTTGAATACTAACTATAGTTATATAACAACTGACGAAAAGACCAATTTCTATCGAATTCCTGCATATAAGTTTGGTATTGGCTTGGTTGTGTCTCCAGTTGAAAGTGTCGACATTTCAGTAAAATATAATTTGACTAGTGATAGAACGGTGGCGTATTGGGATTCGGCAACATTCTCCTCTGTAGAAACTGAATTGGATTCCTTCGGTCTTGTTGATCTTTTTGCTAATTACAAATTGGTTAACAAAAACCTATCAATCTATGGCGGCATCAACAATGCCTTTGATACTGATTTCGTAGGTATTTATGGCTATACCACTCGAGGCAGAACCATGACCATAGGTTTGAATTATACATTCTAAATAAATAGAATGGCTGTTGGGCATTGCTTTTGCTAGCCCAACAGCCATTGAATTAATCTATATAAAATGAATATTGGATGTTCCTGGAGTGGTGGCAAAGACAGCTGCTTTGCGCTAATGAAACAAATTGAGCAAGGTGACCAGCTCAAAGTCGTCATGAATGTGATGGATGAAAAGCAGGAATATTCTAAGTCTCACGGATTGACTCAAGAAGTGCTTCGCGCACAAGCCAAAGCATTGCAAGTTCCTATCCAATTAGCTTCTGCCTCATGGTCTACTTACGAAGAGAATTTCATCAAAAACCTGAAAGAATTAAAGACCAATCATGAAATCGAAGGCATGGTGTATGGCGATATCGACATCCAAAAACACCGTGAATGGGAAGAAAAAATATCGGCTGCAGCAGGACTGGAAGCCTATCTCCCTCTGTGGCAAGGAGATCGGCGTGAATTAGTCGAAGCGATGATCGATGCCGGCATTAAGGCAATCATAGTGTCTTGTAATCATGCGCTAGGGCTCGACTTTCTGGGTGAAGAAATTACACATGATTTGATACCCAAATTGGAAGCCGCAGGTGTAGATGCATGTGGCGAGAATGGAGAATTCCATACTTTGGTCGTGGATTGCCCACTTTTTGAAAACCCTATTCAAATAGAGAAAGGCGAAAAGGTGAAAACAGATAATTATTGTTTCATAGAAACTAAATTAGCCCCATGATTACCTACATCTCAGGCGGCGAACGATCGGGCAAATCCTCCTATGCACAAAAGATGGCATTGGGACTTTCCGACAATCCCATTTACTTGGCGACTGCCAAAGCCTATGATGGCAACTTTGAGGAGCGCATCAAAAGACATCAGGCTGAAAGAGACGAACGCTGGACTAATATTGAAGAACGATTCAATTTGAGCGAAGTACTTCCAAAGAATCGTGTGGTGGTGATCGACTGCGTTACTCTTTGGCTGTCCAATTATTTTTCGAAGACCAAAGGCAATCGCGACGAATCATTGCAATTGGCAAAAGCTGAATTTGACAAGCTTAAAACCTATGAAGGTCATTTGATTTTTATATCCAACGAAATTGGTATGGGAACACACGCTGATACGCAAGTGGGTCGAGACTTTGTGGAAGTACAAGGATGGATCAACCAGCATATCGCGAAAGCAGCTGACGAAGCATATTTCATGGTCTCCGGATTACCCCTAAAACTTAAATAATGATTGAATTTAATATCCCTAAACCTGATAAAAAACTAACTTCCGAAATTGATCATAAGATTAATTTCAAAACCAAACCTATCGGTGCTTTGGGACAATTGGAGCGCATAACCAAGCAAGTTTGTGAAATCCAACAAACCTTATCACCAGAACTAAAAAAGCCCTCGATTGTAGTATTTGCCGGAGATCATGGATTGGCAAAGGAAGGTGTGAGTGCCTACCCACAAGAAGTGACTCACCAAATGGTACTTAATTTTTTGGCGAGTGGTGCAGCCATTAATATATTCAGCCAACAGCACCGTATTGACCTAAAAATCGTTGATTCAGGAGTGAATTTCGATTTTGGTAAAAACCCCAATCTGATCAATGCAAAAATTGGAATGGGCACAAAAAATGCGTTGCAGGAATCGGCAATGACAGAAGATCAATTTCTACTGGCCATCCAAAAAGGAGCTGATATTGTCAACGAAATCTACGCTCACGGCACAAATATCATTGGCTTCGGCGAAATGGGCATCGGCAACACTTCTGCTGCCAGCCTGATCATGAGTCACATTTGCAATCTCCCTATTGAAGAATGTGTAGGCCGAGGAACAGGAATTGATGATGCTGGGTATCAAAAAAAAATTGAAATACTGCAAAGCGTACAGCAAAAGCATTCTTCCGTTTCAACCGTCCCGGAGCTTCTTCAAGCCGTCGGTGGATTCGAAATCGCCATGATGACTGGCGCTATGCTGCAAGCTGCTGCTAATCAAATGATTGTAATGGTAGATGGCTTTATTGCCACATCAGCTTTTTTATGTGCAGAATCGCTTAACCCAAACATCATCGATTACGCCATTTTTTGTCACCAATCGGATGAATCTGGCCATAAACAAATGCTTGATCACTTGAATGTCGAACCTATTTTACAAATGCATTTGAGACTGGGAGAAGGCACAGGATGTGCACTGGCAATGCCCTTGATTCAATCTTCTGTAGATTTCATGAATAAAATGGCCAGTTTTGAAAGTGCTGGTGTATCGAATAAAGATTAAATAATGAAAAAAGAATGGTCCATATTTCTTACGGCGGTCATGTTTTATACCCGCATCCCCTGCCCCAGATGGATAGACCATTCAGCCGATATGTTGAACAAAGCCACCAAGTATTTTCCATTGATTGGCTGGGTGGTTGGAGGGTTTGCTGGAGTTATATTTTTGAGCGTTTCGCAAGTTCTTCCTGTTAGTATTGCGGTATTGCTTTCCATGATAGCAAGTATCCTTTTGACTGGCGCATTTCACGAAGATGGATTTGCAGATGTCTGCGATGGATTTGGTGGTGGATGGACCAAGGAGAAAATTCTGACCATTATGAAGGATTCCGCCATTGGCGCGTATGGTGCGTTAGGAATGATCATGATGCTGCTATTTAAATTTCTTCTTTTGTGGGAAATTGCCGGAGAAACAGATGCATTGATTGCGGTTGTAGTAATTGTGGCAGGCCATTCGATCAGTAGAGCCAATGCTGTTTTCATGATATTCACAGACGAATATGCGCGCGACAATGAAGACTCCAAAGCCAAACCAGTGGCCAAACAAATGAAATTTGGCACTTTCATTGTCGCCATTTTTATAGGGCTCCTTCCATTAGCCTATTTTCATAATCTATATTTCCTCACAGCCATTCCTGTGCTTATTTTGGTTAAATTGTATCTATCCAGCTATTTCAAAAAATGGATAGGTGGATACACAGGTGATTGTTTGGGTGCTGTTCAGCAAATTTCCGAAGTCGCCTTTTACTTATTGGTTTTACTACTATGGAAATTTATCTAATCAGGCATACCACACCGAAAATCGCCAAAGGCATTTGCTATGGTCAAAGCGACATCGATCTCACATCCAGCTTTGAAGACGAAGCGAAATCTGTTCATCATTTGGTAGAAAAACCTTTGGATTATATCTTTTCAAGTCCCTTAATAAGATGTGCCAAACTGGCGAATTCATTTGAGTCCGATGTTCAAACCGAACCTCGATTAATGGAATTGAATTTTGGTAAGTGGGAAATGAAAAAATGGAAGGACGTCCCGCAACCAGCCCTGAATGAGTGGATGGAAAACTATGTAGACATATCTCCACCAAACGGTGAGTCTTATAAGCAACTTAAAGCAAGAGTAGTAGAAATTTTCAAAGGCATCATATCTCAAAATAGACGAGTGACAGGTATTATCACTCATGCAGGGCCGATTAGAGCCATATTGTCGCATGTACTCAACCTATCTCTAAAAGACACTTTTACACTTAAAATTGACTATGGAAGTATTACAAAAATCAGTTTGATTGAAGGAATGTTTTCCGTGGATTATATCAACAAAAAATGACAAAGATTCCATTGGCCATAAGCTGGAGTGGCGGCAAAGATTCGAGCATGATGCTACATCATCTCGTGAATGACTCTCAGTATGAAATTGTTGAATTGCATACGGCCATATCTAGTGAAACAGAAAGAGTATCCATGCATGGTGTGAGCCAAGACCTTATACGTGCACAGGCGGATTCCATAGGATTGCCCATTCATTTTATATCGATTGCGCCGGATTCCACAAATGCCAACTACGAAAAAGCACTAAATGAATATTACTCAAATCTTAAAGCGAAAGGAATCAACCATATCGGCTTTGGTGATATTTTTCTTGAAGACCTAAAGGCTTACCGAGATCAGATGCTCAGTAACAATGGACTTACCGGTGTTTATCCGCTTTGGAAAAAGAAAACTAGTGATCTCGCTAATTACTTCTTTGATCAAAGTTTTCAAACACTAATTTGTGCATCTAAGCAGTCTCTTTTCCCCGAAAGTATTTGCGGAAAGGTTTATTCCAAAGAAATGCTAGAGAGCTTCAGCCCTGAAGTAGATCCGTGTGGAGAAAATGGCGAATTTCACTCTTATGCATTTGATGGGCCGATTTTCAAAAAACCAATCTCCATTGATGTCAATGAAATTAAAACGCACACTTATGAGCATAAGCTTGCATCAGGAGAAGAGGTGAAAACTGCTTTTGAATTTGCTGATTTGACTTTGACTAAGCCAGTTGCTGTTTGATTGCATCAAGCATTTGAGCTGTTGCTTTTGATACGGATACTTTATTCTGCTGGATTTTAAGTTTCAACTCATTTTGAATGGTTTTGAGTCCGGCTTTCTCAGATAGCTCTAATAGAATACCTAATTGTACCCGTTCCTCAAACCAAGACATATTTTGATTGGACCGATTTTGATCAAATGATCCATTGGAAGTCATTTCCAGTTCAAAAGCTTGAATCATCTGCCAAACTTCGTCAAAACCTATTTTCTCTAATGCAGAGCATAGTTCTACCTGAGTAGACCACCCAGTTTCGCTTGCCGCAAACAAATGCAAGGCACTCAATAAATCCTTCTTGGATTGCTTAGCAAGCTTAGCTTGATCTCCGTCGGCTTTATTTATTACAATACCATGAGCCATTTCCATGATACCTTTTTTTATACCTTGCAAATCATCACCAGAGCCAGGCTGAATCATCAGAAGAAAGAAATCCACCATATTATTGACTAGCGTTTCCGATTGCCCTACCCCCACTGTTTCTACAATGATTACATCAAAACCAGCCGCCTCACAAAGCATCACAGCTTCTCTGGTCCGGTTATTAACACCACCCAGCGCATTTCCCGAAGCCGACGGTCTGATATAGGCCTTTGGATTTCGACTTAAAAACTCCATGCGCGTTTTATCACCCAATATACTCCCACCAGTTTTCTGGCTGCTTGGATCTACGGCAAGTACAGCCACCTTTTTACCTTGATCAATAAGATATGAACCGAACCCTTCTATAAAGCTAGACTTCCCAACCCCTGGTGTTCCAGTAATTCCTATTCGGATAGAGCGATGATCAATTTTTACAATCCTATCTAGTAATTCATCAGCTACAAGCTGATCTTCTTTCCTTTTACTTTCCACTAAAGTGATAGCCCTTGCCAAAATCACATGATCATGTGCTTTGAGGCCTTTTAAATAATAATCAAGTTTAAATCTTTTCATTAGGGATATGAAGTGAAAAATTAAAGATAACAACGAAATGACACGAGTTTGATAATAATCAAAAAATTAAGATTCAGAATACTTCTTATGGTTGGATTTCCTATGTTTATAGATATTTTGGAGCATTTGGTCGATTAATAATTGAATTAAACTAAGATAGAGTTAGCTTTAATTTTGAAAAGAGAAAAAGGTTAACAAATGTTCCGATCTATATATGACTCGAACATTTACTAATCTTAATAAACTGACATGTTTAATAAATTCTGGAAAGAAACCTTATACGCTTTATTTTTCATTCTTGCCTTGGCTTTTCTTGTCACTCAGGTAACTGCGTTTAAAGTATTTGATATTTTCGACCCAATCGGCGCAGTATTTGAAGATATGGAAAGTACTGATATCGTATTTTCTCAATTGAGGGAAGATCCTATCGCAGAAGAAAATCTGGTCATTGTAAATATTGGAGACTTACCTAGAGGCGGAATAGCTGATATGGTAAATATCATTAATGCTGCAGAACCAAGAGTCATTGGCATGGATATGATATTTAGAAATCCGAAAGAGGATACATTAGGTGATTTAAAGTTGTCAGATGCTTTTTCCCGAGTGGAGAACTTAGTGATGTACAGTAAACTAGTAGATATCGATGATGACGGAGATTTTGATACTTTGGAAGTATCCTACCCTCCTTACTTTGACTACGGCGAAACAGCCTTTGTCAACTTCATTACTGGCGCTGCTGATCAAGATGACTTGAAAATGTGCCGACAATTTGCAGTTCGAGAGTATGTAAATGATGAACCCGAACTTGCGTTCTCTGTCAAGATGGCTCAATATATGGATCCAGACAAAGTCGAAAGGTTTTTAGCGAGAGAAAACGACGTTGAAGACATCAATTATAGAGGTAATATTTTTGATTATGGTGACACTGCCTATCCGATAAGCTACTTTGCTTTAGATTGGTACCAAGTGCTTGACATGGAGTTTGCACCAGAATTAATCAAAGACAAGGCTGTAATTTTTTGCTATTTAGGTAGCGAACTGGGAGACAGAAAAGCCATGGATGACAAGTATTTCACCCCGCTAAACAAAAACTATGTAGGCAAGACTCATGCGGATATGTTTGGTGGAGTGGTTCATGCAAATGCTTTCTCTATGATTATGGCAGAAGACTATATCGATGCACTGGGTGATAATTTCGCCTATATTATGGCATTGATATTGCTGTATTTAAATATCGTACTATTCACAGTAATCTATAAAGTAGTGCCCATGTGGTACGATGGGTTGACAAAACTTATACAATTAATAGAGGCCGCGACGTTATTTACGTTAAACCTCGTCATATTTAATTATTTTAACTTAAAGGTGGATGTTACATTTTCTATCATTGCCGTATTAATTGTAGGAGATGCATTGGAAGTATTCTTTGGTGTATTTGTCAATCTTTTCACAAAAGAAGGTCGAAGGGAACTTCGACAATTAAAGAAATTGTAAATTTGTAATCTATAAATCTATATATATCATGAGAACTAAATTATTCATAACATCAACTCTTCTGATATTCTTTCTAGTCAATACCAGCTACGGACAAAGTTTTGTTTTTAGAGTATTGGCCAGTAAAGGAGCCAATCAGGTAAAAAAAGCTCAATCAGGCGAAACAATTCCTCTGAAGACCGGAGCAACGCTAATGTCAGGTGACGAACTAATTGCTGCATCTGGCGCTTACATTGGATTAATGCATAAGTCGGGAAGAACTATCGAAGTTAGGAATCCAGGTGTAACTAAAATTACAGACTTAGAAACTAAACTTGCTAAAAATCAATCTTCTGTTGCGAACAAATATGCTCAATTTGTGATGAACAAAATGAGTGACGATGATGGAGCTAGCTCTAATTACAGACGTAACATGAAGGCTACAGGAGCCGTGGAGCGTGCTACAAGCAGCGCTGCACTTAAAGTGATGCTACCAAGCTCTGTTGACATCCTAAATCCGGAGGCTATCATTCGATGGGACGGTGCGGAAGAAGTATCAGATGCATCTTATGTTGTTAGCATCAAAAACATTTTTGATGAAGAAATCTATAGTGCTGAAACTACAGACACGAGCATGAGCATCAACTTCGAAGATGATCAGTTGGCCAATGAAAGACTCGTTATTTTGAATGTAAAAGTGAAGGATAATGATGAGTTGAAGTCAGGTGACTATGGCATCAAAAGAATGTCTTCAGATGATGCATCTTCTATCAACGAAAATCTCGAGGCTTTGAAATCTGATTTATCAGGTGATAGCCCATTGAACAACTTGATATTCGCTTCTTTCTATGAAGAAAACAACTTGATCTTAGATGCAATGACTCAATACGAAAAAGCATTGATTGCATCTCCAGACGTAGAAGACTTCAAAACGCTCTACGACGATTTCTTAATTAAGAATGGCTTGAAGTAAGAAATAGATTATTAGAAAATGAAGGTCATGCCCCAAAGGCATGGCCTTTTTTAATGCCTATAAAATTCAATTATCTGTTAGCTCCGGCAAGTAAGTACATAACCGCCATTCGAACCGCTACACCATTTTCAACCTGATTCAAAATAATAGAATGTTGGGAATCTGCCACATCACTAGTGATCTCCACTCCCCTATTGATTGGTCCTGGATGCATAATCACAATCTCTTTATCCAATCGATCTAGTAGTTGCTTGTTTACCCCAAAATAAAGAGAATACTCTCGCAAAGATGGAAAATATTTGATGTGCTGCCTTTCTAGTTGGATTCTTAGGATATTGGCAACATCGCACCATTGCAGGGCTTCAAACACATCCGTAACCACTTTCACTCCTAATGAAGTGATGTACTTAGGCACAAGGGTGGCCGGTCCGCAAATCATCACCTCTGCTCCTAGTTTTTGCAAAGCAAACACATTTGACAAGGCAACACGAGAATGAATGATGTCCCCAATGATAGCAATTTTCTTGCCTGCCAAGTCACCAAGCTTTTCTCGCATAGAGAATGTATCCAGTAACGCTTGAGTGGGATGCTCGTGTGTCCCATCCCCAGCATTTACAATATTGGCGTCAATATGTTTTGACAGAAAATGTGGTGCACCTGGCGATGAGTGCCTCATAACTATCATATCTACCTTCATAGCCAGGATATTGTTCACCGTATCCAACAAGGTCTCGCCCTTCTTCACAGAACTTCCCGAAGAAGAAAAGTTAATCACGTCTGCTGAGAGTCTTTTCTCAGCTAATTCGAAAGAAAGCTTTGTCCTGGTTGAATTTTCAAAGAAAACGTTGGCAATGGTAATATCTCTGAGAGAAGGCACCTTTTTGATGGGCCTATTGATGACATCTTTAAAATTATCAGCAGTCTCAAAAATCAACTGAATATCATCAGATGTTAAATCTTTGATACCCAATAAATGTTTGCTGCTCAACTGACTCATTTCTCTGAATTATCTATCAACCAAATTTTATCTTCTTTTTTGCCTTGTTCGGTAAGTTCGACGAGGACTTTTTGTGACAACACAGTATTCACTTGTTTGCCAATATAGTTTGCCTCGACTGGTATGTCTCGACTATATACTCTATCTATTAATGTTAGAAACTCTACTTTCGCAGGTCGGCCAAAAGCACCCATAGCATCCATAGCGGATTTAACAGACCTCCCTGTATATAACACATCATCGATCAAGACTACATTTTTGTCTTCTATGATGAATGGAACTTTAGTCTCGTTGGGGGCTAGTAGCTCGTCTCTCCTCCTAAAATCATCACGATGAAAGGTAATATCCAGATACCCCAGAGGAATAGTCTTCTTTATCACCTCTTCCAGTTTGGCCTTTATCCGCTCGGCTACATAAATACCCTTTGGCTGTAGACCCAGCAACACGGTATTTTCAAACTTGTTGTGATTTTCGATTAATTGATAACAAAGACGGGAGATGGTAATACTCAGGTGATGGCTATTAAGAAGAAGTCTCTTTTGCATGTGTCTTTGATTACGCAAATATAGAAACTAGCCCTTTACATATAAAAGTATTTTCAGTAGAAGATTTCAGATTATTGATATTGAACTTTGTTGATATAGAAAACACGTCGATTCAGCTTCACATCCTTATCTTTTAAGTTTTTGATATGCTGAATACCAAAGGTATAGAAGTTTCCATCAAACCACTTTTCTAGCCCTTCCATTTCTTTATCATTGTTTCTGATCTCGTCTGACTTGAAATGTAATTCTATAGGGTCAAAGCTCTTCCCCTCCAGTATTTCATCGTTTTGAATAATTTTCGAGCGAATTACATTTTCGTAAACATACAAAAGGACGATGCGATTATCTTCCACACTTATTTGCACATTTGGCTTCAGTGAATAACTCAATAAATCATTGATTTCAAAACTATTGTCCCAGAGCAACTCCCCTTTCTTGCTAAATCCAACAACTACAGCATGAGTATATTTATACCCTATAAAGTTGGGGTTTGAAAACCCATCATTCCCAGGAAAACTATTGGATGCATAAAAATTACTACTTCCATAATTAGAATATTTAGGATAATAGGCTTCACCAATGAGAATGTATTCGTTTTCTCTTTCAACAATATCGTTGATCAGTAATCTATAGTTGAATTTCACCTTTTGACCCTTTACTTTTTTTCGTTCAATTTTCTCTTTGACTCTTTCTTCTCGCTTTGCCCTCATGTACGAGAAGAAGTTATCCAGTTCTGCATAGTCGTGATACTTGATAAACTCTTGTTTACCTAAATTCAATTTTGCCAAATACAATCCTCGTGAAAATTCCGATTTCCTTTTGGAGTAAGTTCCCGCCACATACTGCGTACCATTGTCAAAGCTAGTAGAAACCCCATCCAACAGACTTTTCTCATACTCGGTGTCGATTGTTTCCTTATGAACCATTTCCCCCTTTTCTGTAAAGGTTTTGAGAGAGACGGTAACTTTTTTGTTTTGACCACTTTCGCTCATCACAACTGTAAAGTTATTTGTCTTCTTGTCTGTCCTTACATCAATGATAGAGCTATTGTTATTATATATTCCAGGCATGACTATCGGTCGAGGATCATCCAGGTCTATCACGGAAATAACGGGTTTCATATTCGAATAACCACCAAAAATCAATGTATTCGAAACCACTTCAAAATGACTCAATTCTAAAGGCAACGAAAGAGAAAGGTTGTAAGAAAGAATTTGCTCACCGGCCAAGTCTGCCTGATATACAATTAAGTCATCCAGCTTATATTGAGATTTTCCAAAGAGAAGAAAAAAGCCTTCATCACTATAATCATACCCTAAGAAAACAGCACCATAATCTATAGATAAAGCCTTGTCCCAAACCACATTCAATAAACTATCTACTCGATATAACTCCCAAACAAAACCAGTCTGAGTCCGGTTTCTTGTTTGTTTGACCACGAGTAAGCCATTCTCCTTTGCGGAAATAATGATAAAATCTTCATCCTTGGTACCAACTTCGAATTCAATTCGCTTCGGTTGGACAATAAAAGATTCCTGTTCGACCGTATCCTGTTCCGCGTTTTTTTGTTTCTTCTGACCAAGCGTTACCAGCTGAATACCCAATACCAGGAAAAATAATATGCACGTGATTTTTTTCATTTCTAATCTCTTACTTAAAAAAGGATTCTAGAAGACAATACCCTTATTATTTATTGATTCATTTCTGCCCTAAGGATAAAACAATATCAAACTCCTCTTTTTTCACCGGTTGTACAGAAAGTCTAGAGTTATTCACCAACACCATATCAGATAAACGGTTGTCATTTTTGATTTGTTCTAATGTAACCGCTACTTCCAATTTAAATTCAGGCACGAGGTCAACTACTACCCATCTATCATCATCTGTGGTGGGGTCTGGATAATGCTCACGAACGACTTTTGCTACGCCTACTACACATTTATCGTTTACACTGTGATAAAACAAGGCTAAGTCATCCTTCTTCATACTCATCATGTGCTTTCGAGCTGCATAATTACGTACGCCATCCCAGTGGTCTCTTCCTAATTTCACAAAATCATCCCAAGCGTAAGTATTAGGTTCGGACTTGATTAACCAATAGTTCATAGATATAAGATCAATTGTTAATTGAAATTTAAATATTTATGAGACTAATGCAAATGGTCTAAGCAGGTATGCTTGGCAAATACTTAAGAATACTCATTTGATCAAAATCGAGACACTCATTAGCTAGTCTACGAAGCTGAGTTCTCGTCACGCGATCCACCTTATCAAAAACCGCTTCAAGTCCTTCTATTTTGCCATGATCCAAAATGCTCTTTGCCATCATAAGCATAAAGTTTTGATTGTTTTCTTCAGACATAGCCAATTGTCCTTTAATCTGATTTTTGGCTGTTTGAAGCTGCTTAGAACCTAGCTCCTTTTCCATGAGCTTTTTAATCTCTTTCTGCACGAGCTGTAAGGAACGGTCCAAATTGGCTGGTTCTGTAGCATAAAATATAGAAAATAACCCTGTATCTGTAAAAGCCTGAAAATTAGATTCAATGTTGTAAACCATTCCATGATTTTCGCGAAGACTTAGATTAAGCCTTGAATTCATGGCATTACCACCTAAAATATTATTAAGAACAAAAAAAGGAATTTTCTGATCCGAATAGATATCAAAGGCCCTACACCCTATACCTACGTGAGCTTGGGAAATATCTCTTTTTTCAATGGCCTCAAGCGGTTTGTATCCATTGACCAGCACTCGCTCTCTTTGACTAGAAATGCGGTCGATTTGAAGTAGGTTTTTTTCTACAATTCTCTTTAGTTTTTTTAACGAATAATTGCCTACTGAAGAGAAAACCATGCGCTCTGTATCCAGATTTTCACTTACAAAATCCAGAAAATCTGTTTGATGGAAGGATTTAACACTTTCCTGCGTTCCTAATATATTGTTTCCAAGCTGATGACCATTAAAGACAAGCGTGTCCAATTGGTCTTGGATAGCATCCTCAGGACTATCCGCATACATAGACATCTCCTCCAGAATCACCTGCCGCTCTTTATTGATTTGAACATCTGGGAAAATAGAATTAAAGGTGATGTCTGTAAGTAAGTCTACTGCTTTGTCTAAGTGATTGTCTAGCACTGCGGCATAAAAACAGATTTTTTCTTTTGTAGTGTAGGCATTAAGTTCTCCACCAAGAGACTCCAATCGGTTGATGATATGAAAAGCTTTTCGTCGCTGAGTACCTTTGAAAGCCATATGCTCCCAAAAGTGAGCAATCCCTTGCTGCAGTGTGCCCTCGTCTCTACTGCCGATATCCAGCATCAATGCACAGTGGGCGATTTTCGTATTTGAAACTTGTCTATGAACCACCCTAATCCCATTGGGTAATTCCCACAACTCATAATCCATCATATAACTTCTTTCGAAGCCACAAAGTTATACATTTTGATGGCCTGAAATATTGGTTGACTGGAAATGTCTGTTTAATTACCGGAAAGCTTTTGAATCTTCATTGCAATGTAACTTTTCTCCAATTCGTTATCTAAAAGGTCTACTCCTTCTTTATAAGCTTTTAACGCTTCCTTTTTCTTGTTTGCCGCCTCATATAGATGCCCTTTAACCAAGTAGAGCAAATAATAGTTACTTAAAAATCCTGTCTCTTCAATTTTTTTCAACTCCTCCATAGCAACTTCCCAGCCCTCTACTTGAGCCAAAGGCACCAATCGATTAAGTTGTGCTACTGCTGAGGGAAAACGAAGGACCATGGCATCATATAATCCGAGAATTTCTTTCCAGTTGGTTTCTTCAAAAGTCTTAGCTGCGCAATGTATCGAAGAGATTACTGCTTGAATGTGATATTCTGAATATACCGGTTGCTGGACCGCTTTATTTAAAAAATAATGACCAGTCTGAATCATTTCCTGATCCCATTTGGATCGATCTTGATCTTCTAAAGAAATAATAAATCCTCCCTCGCTCATCCTAGATTCAGATCTGGCCAAATGAAAATACATTAACGCCTCAAGGGCATTGGTCTCAGGCAGATTCCCTATTTCAGCATCTAATAGTAGCTTATTAAGTCGAAGCGCTTCTATACATAAGTCAACATTCAAAATCTTCTCTCCAGAGCTGGGCTTATACCCTTCGTTAAACAATAAATAAATTACTTTTAAGACTACTGAGAGTCTATCTTTCAGCTCGTTGGCAGGGGGTAATTCAAATGAGGCATTGACCTCTATAAGTTTTTGCCTAGACCGGGTATATGACTTAGCCACTGCAGCTTCAGACTTTAGCAAACAGGCTGCTATTTCCTTCACCCCCAATCCACAAAGTACCTTCAAAGCCAAAATAATTTGATACTCCATATTGAGCTGCGGATGGCAGCACGCAAAGAGCATTTTGAGCAATTCATCTTTTAGCACATCATCCGGATTGATATCAGATACAAATGAAGCCTCCTGCAAATCAAAAGGACTGTCTTCAGTATAATCTTGCCTGGACAAGCGTCTCAGTTGATCAATCATTTGATTGTTAGCCACTCGATAAATCCACCCAGCTGGGTTTGCGGGCACCTCTTTATACGGCCAGGTTTGCATAGCTTTATACATAGCCTCTTGTACCACATCTTCAGCCAACGTCAAATGGCTAGGACCATACTTGCTTACGAGCAGCGATACGATCTTGCCATATTCATTTCTAAATAAATGATCTACAATTTGCTCTGTAGAGGAGTTTTCTATTGATTCTGACAAGTTGGATTTAATTGATGTACTAAAGAGGCTCGCAAACTAGTCTTTTTTAACATCTGCAAAAGATAATTGATAAGTCGTATGACCAAATCCTTCACTATCAAGTGCTTGGTCTATAATCTCCCAAGCATCATCAAAAACTGGTTCGTTTGCGGCAATTATATCAATAGCAGCATGATCAGAATGGTAAAAACTAAGTGAATAGAGCGCCGTTGATGGGTATGGGAATTCGGTTACAAACTCAACTTCAAATACCTTCCGGGTAGATCCTTTTGGTATAACAATGAGGTCATTTGACGCTTTGAAACCTAACTTGGAAGATGTAATGTATGAAACACTGATGTCGTAATCAGAATTGTTGTTAACTAGATAATCTGCTGTATTCTCTTTGGCCTCCACCTCTGGCGAATACAAATCCTCTTGCTGACATCCAGCAAATAAAAAAATAAATATGACCGATATGTGGATTAAAAGGTGTTTCACAACTAGTTGATTCTTCTCAAGACTCTACTAAAGTTACCACTTTTTATCACAACAAACAATAGTAAAATTAGAGCAAAAAAAAGGGTTAAGCACACTCAACCCTTTTCCATATCAACTCTAAACTGAGTTACATATCCATTTTCATGATTTCTCTAACCTCTACAGACCCTCCATCTTCATATATAGGACATCCTTTTGAAATTTCAACAGCACCATCAAGTGTATCTGATTTGACAATCAAATAACCACCCACCATTTCTTTTCCTTCTGCATAGGCACCATCAGTAATCAATG
This sequence comes from Reichenbachiella sp., assembly GCF_033344935.1. NCBI lineage: Bacteria > Pseudomonadati > Bacteroidota > Cytophagia > Cytophagales > Reichenbachiellaceae > Reichenbachiella > Reichenbachiella sp. Next base: position 3,287,855 of record NZ_JAWPMM010000001.1, read on the forward strand.
CTCCCGCGTTACGAACTACCTTCCCTTCTTTCTGAAGAGGTTCGCCAGCAACCAATTTATTATCTGCAGCCAATCCTTGCATCCAAACTCCCCATTTAGCCATATGTGCTTGCATTTCTTCTGGCGTCTGATCTGAGCCTGACTCGTCGTTTCTAAAGATGAATAGATAATCTTTCATGTGTTTTATGTTTTAGTTTATAAATTATTCGATTCTAACCAGGTAATCAAGGGATTCATATAATGTTCATCCCATCCTCGTTTAATATTTTGAAAAGACCTTTCTGGAATATCTGTGTGAATCAATGTGACCTCAAGACCAGCAGGCCCTGTCTTCCATTCAAATGACACTTTCGAGTAACCTGTCCAATTTTTTTCCTTCCATTGCTGCTCCAAAGTATTTGCCGCCACTTTTAAGTTCACTCCTACTATGCTTCCACTCCACAAGGAAAAAGTCGCTTCGACTTCGTCACTCATCACTGCTGGTGCGCCCGACCATTGGCTAACCATGGATTGATTCGTCAAAGCCTTATAAAACATTTTCTCACTCACATTAACCATGTATTGTTTTTTAAATCGCTTCATATCCTTGCTGTTTTGATAAGATGACGAACGAAAGTCAAGCATCAGGACAGAAATTTGAAAAATTATTTTTCATGTCAGAGATCATTAAAAAGAAGCACTAGATTTACGAAAGCAAATAGCCTGTTCTATTTCATTAATAAACAATATCTCCATGAAATATTTACCCATAGGGCAAGACCTTTTTATCACTAACCGTAAGAAGTTCAACGCTAGACTCAAATCCAACTCCGTTGCCATTTTCAATTCAAGTGATATAATGCCTACCTCAGCGGATGGCACTATGCCCTTCAAACAAGACGCTAACATATTTTACTTATCTGGGATCGATCAGGAAGAATCTATACTACTATTAGCCCCTGATTTTCCAGATGAGAGATTTCGTGAAGTACTATTTCTCAGGGAAACAAATGAAGAAATAGCCGTTTGGGAGGGGCATAAATACACCAAAGATGAAGCCACAAACGCTTCTGGAATAAAGACCGTAAAATGGTTGAACGAATTTGAATCGGTATTGAACACCATATTGGCGGAATCAGAACATATTTACTTAGATTCCAATGAACATATTCGGAATGGTAATCAAGTAGAAACGAGAACAGGTCGATTTGTTAAATGGTGTCAGGAAAATTATCCCTTGCATGAGTATCAACGTATTGCACCAATTATTTATGATCTCAGATGCGTGAAGGAAAAAAGAGAAATAGAAATGATTCAACACGCCTGCGACATCACTGAAATCGGATTTAGAAGAATCTTAGAATTCACAAAGCCAGGGGTATGGGAATACGAATTAGAAGCGGAGTTTTCTTATGAATTTTTACGGAATCGAGCCACCAGATTTGCTTATGACCCAATTATTGCTTCGGGAGGAAATTCATGCGTACTCCACTATGTAGAGAACAACCAGCAATGTAAAGACGGAGATATCATCTTATTTGACGTAGGTGCTGAGTATGGCAACTATAATGCGGATATGACACGAGTAATTCCAGTAAACGGAAAGTTCAGCAAGAGGCAACGACAAGTCTACGATGCTGTACTTAGAGTAAAAAATGAGGCTACCGAGTTACTGAAATCAGGAAATGCCATTCCTGAATACCATCAAGCGGTTGGTGAAATCATGGAAAGAGAGCTTTTGACCTTGGGACTTATCAGTAAATCTGACATTGAAAAACAGGACCCTGATTGGCCGGCTTATAAAAAATATTTCATGCACGGCACTTCGCATCATCTAGGCTTAAACGTTCATGATGTAGCGAGTATTTATAAGAAATTTGAACCCGGTATGGTTTTCACTGTTGAGCCTGGGATTTACATTCCCGAAGAGAAAATTGGAATCAGATTAGAAGACAATGTAGTAATCACAAAAGATGGACACATCAATCTGATGAAGAACATTCCGATTCACGCCGAAGAAATTGAAAGTTTGATGAACGCTTAAAGATGACCACAAAATGAACAACGAATCCATAAAAAACTCCAACGAAGCACCCGAACCTGTTGGTCTTTACCCTCATGCGAGAAAAGTAGGCAACCTACTATTTCTCTCTGGAGTAGGGCCAAGAGAAAAAGGAACCAAAATTATTCCTGGTGTTGAACTCAATGAAAAAGGAGAAATTGAATCTTATGATATCGCCGCGCAATGCCATTCGGTTTTTAAAAATATCAGATTGATTCTTGAAGCATCTGGTTCGTCTTGGGATAAGCTCGTCGATGTGACTGTTTTTCTCACCAACATGAAAGACGATTTTAAAACCTATAATGAAATCTATGCTGACTATTTTAAAGACAATCAGCCTTGCCGGACAACGGTTGAAATCAACTGTTTACCTACACCAATTGCGATTGAATTGAAATGTGTAGCTACCATAGACTAACCGTTATCTATTGTCTCAAATGAAATTTCGATGTATATTCGGAATTCCTTTTACAACCAAACAATTAAACTATTATGACATTTACTGTTAAACATCAGGAGACCTACTCCAGGGGCGAATTGCTCTTAAGGTCCTTTTTTGGATACTTCTACATTGTACTTCCCCATGCCTTTTTATTAATGTTCTTAGGACTTTGGGGTTCTATTCTCTCGTTTATCTCCTGGCTCATCATCATGTTCACTGGCAGCTATCCGGAAAACTTTTTCGAATATCAAGTGAAGCTAATGAAATGGTCTACCAGAGTAAATCTTCGAATTTACAATTTGGCAGACGGATACCCTGCTTTTGGATTGGAAAGTGAAGATCCTGCATTCAGCCTTGATGTTCCTTACCCGGAAAATCTCAGTAGAGCTACTCAGCTATTGAAGTTACTCTTTGGAGCCATCTACGTGATTATTCCACATGGCTTTCTGCTTTTGTTTAGAGGCATTGCTACTATGTTTCTTTGGATGCTAGGCTGGTGGGTCGTGTTGTTCACTGGTAAGTTTCCTGAATCTTGGCACGAGTTTATCGTAGGCACCATGCGGTGGGGGCTAAGAGTACAGCTCTACATGGGATATATGACGGATGACTACCCTCCTTTCTCAGGCAAATAATATTCAACCATATCACGATGAGAGTCCCAAGATATAATCTTTTGACTCTCATTTTTCCAACCACTTGAATCACTATGGAATACTACGATCTCGAACAACCTGACGAACTCAGCAAAAAGGAAAAGGAAGACGCCATGGGTGCCTACCTTATGATGTTTGCTGCTATTGGTGCTGGTTTACCTTTGCCCATCATCAATTTGATCGCGTCAGTGATTTACTATTTTGTTCAGAAAAAGAATACAAGGTTCGTGAAGTTTCATAGTCTGCAGTCCCTTTGGAGTCAGATTCCTACTACGCTGATCAATGCAGGTGCGATGTATTGGACCTTGCAGATTTTTCTTTTCGACAACCTGGAAGTATCGGATATGTACTACGGCTATCTCGTCATGTTAGTCATTTTGAATTTGGCTTATTTCGCCTTTAGCATTGTAGGGGCTGTAAAAGCCAGAAATGGAAAAATGTACTACTTCCTATTTTTTGGTAAAATATGTTACCACCAAGTGTATCAAATTAGAGATGAAACGGATAACGGTTCTGAAAATGTAAACCTTCCACCTAAACTATGAAATGGGGTGCACTTAAAGAGCTAGGGATACTTATCATCATCTTTGGCGCCGTTTGGGCTGGTTTTTCATATTACAATTATGATGAAATTGAAAACCCATTTACCATCTCACTCGAAAAGGAAGCTGAGTTATCCGACTTTATGAACAAACATTTAATGTCTGATTTTAAGATTATCCAAAATCAAGCATTAGATTCTTCTATTCAAATTATTACGGACAGGTTATTGTCCAATCTGGATTCAGCACAATATGAATACAAATTCCATATCATTGACGAGTCTGAAACCAATGCTTTCACTACGCTGGATGGCAATATTTACATCTTTAGTGGACTCATCAAAGAAGTGTCTTCGGCTGAAGAACTAGCCCTTATCCTGGCACATGAAATTGGTCATGCAGAAAACAAACATGTTGTTGATAAACTTATTAAGACTATTGGTATAGAAGCTTTGTTTAGCATCATGACCGGAGGAGATCCCGTATTAATTTCAGAAATAAGCAAACTGACGCTATCGACTTCATTCGACAGACTCAATGAAGAAGAAGCTGACGACTTTGCTCTTTCTTTGGCTTATGAAAGCCAAATCAACCCCAGAAGATTAGCCCAGTTTTTCCTAAAAATGAAGGCTAAGGATCAATCCGTACTTCAGGAAAAGTTGGAATTTATAAGTACTCACCCCATGAGCAGCGATAGAATAAAAAAGTCATCGGACTATACATTGCCCGATGACTTTAAAGAGATTGCTATTCCCTTAGATTGGGAAATAGTAAAAAGTTATCTCAATTAGATTCCGCTCACCTCAGCTTCTCTATGAATTTTTTTAACCAAACCTTGTAACACTTTACCTGGTCCGCATTCTACAAATTCAGTTGCGCCTTCAGCCACCATCTGCTGTACAGACTGTGTCCATCGAACAGGTGCCGTAAGCTGCGCAATCAAATTAGCTTTGATTTCTTCTACACTCGAATGAGCCTTTGCGTCTACATTCTGATAGACTGGACAAATAGGTTCAGAGAAAGTAGTCGCCTCAATAGCAGCTGCCAATTGTTCTCTGGCAGGCTCCATCAATGGCGAATGAAAAGCTCCTCCTACTGGAAGTGGCAACGCTCTTTTTGCTCCAGCTTCTTTCATTTTTTCACAAGCCAATTCGATTCCAGCATTAGAACCCGAAATAACCAATTGACCTGGGCAGTTGTAATTGGCTGCCACCACTACATCATCAATTCCAGCACAAATTTCTTCTACTTTCTCATCTTCCAACCCTAGGATGGCTGCCATAGTAGATGGGTTCAACTCACAAGCTTTTTGCATGGCCTGAGCACGCTGCGAAACCAACTTCAGCCCGTCTTCGAAAGTCAAAGTACGATTAGCTACAAGCGCCGAAAATTCACCCAAAGAATGTCCCGCTACCATATCTGGCTTAAAATCATCATTGATTAAAGCAGACACCACAGAATGAATAAAAACTGCAGGTTGAGTCACTTTTGTCTCTTTCAACTCATCAGCTGTACCTTCAAACATGATTTTAGTAATATCAAATCCTAAAATTTGATTGGCACTATCAAAAAGTGTCTTGGCCTTGCTAGAATTCTCATATAGATCTTTGCCCATGCCTGTAAACTGAGCTCCCTGTCCTGGGAATACATATGCTTTCATCAGGTATTTATTTAGTAGTTAGTAGAATTTACAAACTGATCACAAAATGCAATCGCTGTACTTTCAAATCGTCTTTGATTAAAATTTTCGCAAACTTAAACCAAAAGAAATCATTCTAAAAACCGATCTCTGGTAGCTGGAGTTGGAAGTATGCAGGCATCAGCCTGGCCCATAAGTTTGTAACGGTGCTTAGCAATGAGCTTGTAAAAAAAGTTTGTAAAAGAGATCGGCAACACACTCAAAAATGACAACCATCGCCATGGCGCTTTTAGAAATTGAGCAATTTTAAAAGCCGCTTGTGCATGAGAAGACATTTGTCCTTTTGACATAAACAGGAGACTATCCGTATAATCAAGTGGTAAATTATAATCCTTTAATATAGACTGTCCAAGCTCCGACTGTAAAGGCGTGAAGGTTAATTTGGCATTTCGCTCATGAGAAAGAATAAAATTGATCGAACGATTACAAAACCTACAAACACCATCATAGAGTATCAAATAATCTATTTTACGATTTGTACCCATCCCTTGATTGTTTGCTTGCTCTCCTCTTCATTCAGCACATCAAAAGTAACATCGGCACCGTAATAGTATACCCCAGCAGGAAGCTCTTTGCCGCCATCTGTGGTTCCATCCCAGTTGATCAAGATACTATTCACACTTTGCCCTTCGCCGCCAGATCTAGCCGAATTGAAGTCAAAGAGCACCCCTCCTGATCGATCAAAAACTTTAAATTCAACTCTTCTTACGAATCGAGGACACAACGAATAATCAAAATTCTCGATGTTGTTATTCAAATCCGTGTAGGGTGTAAATGTTTCGTTGGTAGATTGCGAATCTTTATCCGGAGAAAAGGCATTAGGCAATACATAATTAGGGCAATTATCCGCACATAAGGTCTGCTCCACATCCCATTCTCCCTCATTCCCTGCCTTATCCACAGCAGTAATTCTATAGCAGCCTTTGTAAGACCCCAAACCTTCATGAGTGAATGACGTGCCCTGCACCTCAGCTACATAATCTGTTCCTTTCTCACCGAAGCCCTCCTCCGAACCGTCAATAGAAAAATAAATTCGATAAGCCTTCACATCTGGATCACAATCGCCAAAATCATAGGTCCAGCTCAAGTCTCTAGTGAAATTAGAAAATGAACAGGGCTGACTAGCTAGAAAAGTAGTACAATCAAAAGTCTCGTCAAAAGTCAATACTGGCGTACAATTAGGAGGAATTCCATCATCCAACTGAGCTGAATTTATCTGCGCCTTATTTACTATAGGATCCTCAATGGCAGCATTGCCATAGCTTCCCCTGGTCTCAACATAATAGTAATATTCAAGATCAGAATTTAGTGGATTATCATCCGCATCATAAACATCTTCAAAATATAATCCAGTTATTGAAGCATCTACACTGGTTAAGGAGTCAAAATCTGACGGCTGCAAGTCATCTGCTGCAACAAAACCATCGCCTTCATATCTATAAATCGTATGATAATATTTTTCTGCAGGATCTCCTGCTTCCGGTTGTACAATATTGGACCACGGTGTAAGCGATTCCCAATTGAGAATAATAGCCTCGGTCGTCGAGCTCGTTTCGAGCCAAACTGAAGATGCTGGTGCGGATGCGTCCGTGGTATCAGTTTGATCAATCAACATCATGTTAATCACATAATGAAAGGAATTGCTTTTTGTATCTATTCCTGTGTCTGTGTATGACAAGAAATCCGTTCCGTTATATTGAATTTTCGATTGCAATATTTGTGGATTGTTAGTTCCTCCCTGGCCTGGCAATCGTACTATTTCATATTCATAATCATCTAAATCAAGGTCAATTGGCAACTGCCACCTTACAAAAATTTGCCCAGTAGTTTCATCTGTTTCCTCCACATCCACTTCCAAAATGATTGGAGCAGTTAAACCCATTTCGACACAAACTTCAGTCGAGGCATAGCTTTCCCCTCCGGCAGGCTCTGGGAATATCGCGACTATACGGTAACAATAATTCGCTCCTGGAGCTAACTTAGCTCCATCATTATCATCGAGATAGGTGGTAACATTTACTCCTACTGTATCAATCAGCTGATAACCCGCCGACTCTGGCAACCCTACATTACAATCTTCAGCTACAAACTCATAAGAGTCAACCCTTCTCCATATTTGAATACGGCTTGCTCCCAAACAGCCAGCGTACGAATCCCAGGTTAACTCAACCGACCGTTGAGGTTCAGATGAAGCTGACAAACCTGTAGGAGCCGGAGCCACCACAGTTATATTCCAGGTCTTAAAATCAACAAGCTTTGGTCCCAGTTCAGGATTATCAGTAGCTTTTAATTGTACTTCATAGGGTCTTCTTCTCACCAATTCACAAGAAGTCTCCCAACTGAAAGCTACACTAGCCGGAGAGTTTTGGTAAGTATCATCTGGAACAAGCACCGCACTATTATCCGCCAATTCGAACGGTCCTCCAAATGCCTCTATTTTGACTTGATGACCATCGGGGTCAGTAGCAGTTATCGTTTCATTCACAGTATTTCCCGCTTCTACACAAACATCTGGTGGGGGCAAAATTTCTGGTCTTTCATTGTCCGTGTCTTCTATTATCACTTGCATATCCCTGACCAAAGAGCCCAACAAGAACCACTCACCTTCTATCTTTCGCCATTCGTCTACAATGAAAGCAATATTATATTCTCCGGGAGCACCAGGTGCATCCCATAAAACATTTCCTGAAATCGCATCAATCTCAAAGGTTGGAATATCGTTTTGGTCTTCATTTCCATTCAGGTAGTCAGAGTAAAACTCAGGATCAGCAGGTGATAGGTAGTTATTTACAACTCTATCCAGTGCTTGTTTTGGTTCGGTAATTCTGTAGGATAAACTATCCCCATCGCTATCAAATGCCCCTGGGTTATGAAGAAATGCCGCACCAACTGCCCCTTTATCTATTGGTGGCACTAAAAATACCGGTGTATTATTAAGGCCAACAAATGGGTCTATTAGAATGGTTGTTTCAATGTAAAAAGGGGTATCAACAGAATTAGACATGTTCTGAATACCTGCGTTTCTGTTTCGTTCATTATATCTAACAGTATATTTACCTGGAGCAGAAAATGTGTGCGTAATTTCGAAAAAATTGTAAGCCACTTCATCTTCCAACGGTGTAGTTCCACTATTTTCTGCATTTTCGGATAAGTTCAATACAGTCCCATCTCCAAAGTCAATTTCGCCACCCCCAAAAACAACAGAAGAACCGGTATCCGTATAACCAACTACGGTAAACCTATAAGTTAGACTTGAATTTGATGTTCTGACAGCTACGATTTCACCTGCCCTAATATGAGTAGCTAACGCCTCCTCAATGCAGAATAACAACGACAAGAATAGTATGCCTAATAATCTAAGTCCCGTTTGATATGTCATTAAAAACTAAGGTTTGATATTCACATTCAATGTTGAAACAATTCTTTCTACTCATTCCCTATGCTTTTTGTTCCAGATAAAAATGAAACGAAAGATTCTTTGGCATTAAATATATAAGATTAACGTCATTGTTCAGATAAATCATGTAGCAATCTCAAAATAATTTACCTTCAAAATTTTCAATTCTTCAATTATTTAAACTCTAATTTATAATTAGTCTAAATACCAAAACTCAATATCGCATATCATTGGTTGCTACGCCCCTCAACTATATATTTGGGGCATCATTTAGCATCTAAATTTTCAACAATCGTAGTATGAGTTGGTTCACACAAACACTTTCAGGCAGCGTCGGCAAAAAACTGTTGATGGCATTGACTGGACTATTCCTAATTTTGTTTTTAGTCATTCACTTGGCTGGAAATCTTCAGCTACTTTTTAATGATGGAGGTAAGGCATTTAATCTCTATGCGACTAACATGGCCAACAACCCATTAATTAAAGTAGTCTCTTATGGCAATTTCTTTTTCATATTGGTACATGTCATAGACGGTATCATTTTAACAATGAAAAACAAGGCAGCCAGAAACATTCGATACAAAGTAGCTATTAAGGATTCAAAAAGCAGCTGGGCCTCTAAGAATATGGCGCTTCTAGGAATTATTACTTTAATTTTTCTTATTGCACATTTGAAAGGTTTTTGGTATGAATTCAAATTTGGAGCTATTCCATTCGCCACTTATGATGGTGTAGAATACAAAGATGTTTTTCAGATTGTTCAGGCTTTGTTCTCTGATCCTATTTATGCTGGTTTTTATGTCATATGCATGATATTCCTAGCGCTTCATTTATCACATGGTTTTTCAAGTGCATTTCAGTCCATGGGACTTAATCATAAAAAATACACCCCATTTATTTCTAAACTTGGTTTAGTGTATTCTATCCTAATTCCGCTAGGTTTTGCCAGTATTCCAATTTGCATGTTACTCGGAATTAAATTTTAATCAATTTAGAAAAATTAAGACCTAATATATAATGGCTTTAGATTCCAAAATACCTGAAGGACCGTTAGCTGAGAAGTGGACGAAACATAAATTCAAAAGCAAACTGGTCAACCCAGCCAACAAGAGAAAGTATGATATCATCGTAGTAGGAACCGGATTGGCTGGAGCATCTGCCGCCGCTTCATTCGGGGAGCTGGGCTACAATGTAAAATCATTCTGCTTTCAAGACAGCCCGAGAAGGGCACACAGTATTGCCGCTCAGGGCGGTATCAATGCTGCAAAAAATTATCAAAACGATGGAGACTCGGTCTTCAGACTATTCTACGACACCATTAAAGGTGGAGATTACAGAGGTCGTGAAGCCAACATCCACAGACTGGCAGAAGTATCTGTAAATATCATCGACCAATGTGTGGCACAAGGTGTGCCTTTCGCACGGGACTACGGTGGGCTACTAGATAACAGATCATTTGGTGGAGCACAGGTATCTCGTACTTTCTACGCACGTGGCCAAACAGGTCAACAATTGCTGCTAGGTGCTTACAGTGCTTTGAGTAGACAAGTGGCTTCTGGTAAGGTGCAACTATACGCCAGAACTGAAATGCTAGATGTGGTGATCGTAAACGGTCAGGCACGTGGTATCGTCACTAGAAACTTGATAACTGGAAAGATCGAATCACACAGTGCGCACGCAGTGGTATTAGCTACAGGCGGATACGGCAACGTATTCTTCCTATCTACCAATGCCATGGGATCGAACGTAACGGCCGCTTGGAGAGCGCACAAGAAAGGTGCTTTCTTCGGCAACCCTTGCTACACGCAGATTCACCCTACTTGTATTCCAGTTTCAGGCGATCACCAGTCTAAATTGACTTTGATGTCTGAATCATTGAGAAATGATGGTAGAATCTGGGTACCAAAAACTGCAGTGAAAGGATTGAAAGCTGCTGATGCAGCCAAGATTGCTGAAGAAGATAGAGATTATTACTTGGAGAGAAAATATCCTGCTTTTGGTAACCTGGTACCTAGAGATGTGGCTTCTCGAAATGCCAAGCAAATGTGTGACGAAGGTCGCGGTGTAGGCAACACAGGCCTAGCCGTATTCCTTGACTTCTCAGATGCGATCAAGCGCGATGGATATGAAACGATCAAAGGCAAGTATGGAAACTTGTTTGATATGTACAAGCAGATCACGGGGGACGATCCTTACGAGATGCCAATGATGATCTACCCTGCGGTGCACTATACCATGGGCGGTCTTTGGGTTGATTACAACTTGATGACTACTGTACCAGGATTGTACGCTGCAGGAGAAGCCAACTTCTCAGATCACGGCGCCAACAGATTAGGAGCTTCGGCCTTGATGCAAGGATTGGCGGATGGATACTTCGTATTGCCATATACTATTGGTGATTATTTGGCTGACATGCCATATGAGAAGATCCCTACAGATCATGAAGAATTCCAAAAAGCAGAAACTGCAGTAAAAGAGCGAATCCAAAAACTATTGAGCATCAACGGTAACAAAACTGTAGATGACTTCCATAAGGAGCTCGGCCACATCATGTGGGAATACTGCGGCATGGCTAGAAACGAAGAAGGTTTGAAGACTGCCAAAGGCAAAATCAAAGCCTTGAAAGAAGAATTCTGGAAGAATGTAAAAGTTTTGGGTGACAACGAAGAAATGAACATGTCTTTGGAAAAAGCCAATAGAGTGGCTGATTTCATTGAACTGGGTGAATTGATGATCGATGATGCTCAAAACAGAAAAGAATCTTGTGGAGGTCACTTCCGTGAGGAATCTCAAACCCCAGAGGGTGAGGCATTGAGAATTGATGATGAATTCTCTTATGTGGCTGCTTGGGAATACCAAGGAGAAGGCAAAGAGGAAAAACTCAACAAAGAGCCTTTAGAATTCGAAAACGTGAAATTGACTCAAAGAAGCTATAAATAAGAATTGATATGAATCTGAAATTAAAAATCTGGAGACAGAAAAACGCTAATGATAAAGGTGCTTTCGAATCATACAATGTTTCGGACGTATCGCCAGACATGTCATTTCTTGAAATGCTTGACGTGTTGAATGAAGATCTTTCGAGAGAAGGCAAAGACCCTGTACACTTCGATCATGACTGTAGAGAAGGTATTTGTGGTATGTGCTCTTTGTACATCAATGGTAAACCTCACGGCCCTAAGGATGCTGTGACTACCTGTCAGCTACATATGAGATCATTCAAAGATGGTGACATCATCGTGATAGAGCCTTGGAGAGCGGCTGCTTTCCCAGTACAGAAGGATTTGGTCGTAGACAGAAGTTCATTCGACAGAATCATCCAGGCGGGTGGATATGTAAACGTGAACACTGGTGGAGTACCAGACGCTAACGAAATTCCTATTCCGAAAGTAATCGCTGATGAGGCCATGGATGCCGCTCAGTGTATCGGATGTGGTGCTTGTGTGGCAGCTTGTAAAAATGCTTCTGCGATGCTTTTCACAGCGGCTAAGGTTTCACAATTGGCACTATTACCACAGGGACAAGTAGAGCGTCAGACCAGAGTAGAAAATATGGTGGCGCAGATGGAAGAAGAAGGCTTCGGAAACTGTACCAATACACAAGCTTGTGAAGCGGTTTGCCCTAAGGAAATTAGTGTGACGCACATTGCCAGACTCAATAGAGAGTATCTGTCAGCTAAGGCTTCCTCGGATAACGTTTAATAAGCCATTTATTCAAAATATTACGTCATGGTAGTAATTGTACCATGGCGTTTTTTTTTCAATTAACTAAACATTAAAATTATGAATAAAGCGAAAAATTATTTGCTCGCAATCGTTTTCGTATTGCCAATGTTATTTGTTGCTACTTCTTGTGATGACGATGATGATGATAACGGCTGGAGCGATGCTGAAATTGAAGCAATTAAAGCTGAGTGTGTTTCCGAAGAACAAGGCACTGAAGAACAATGTGATTGTTTATATGATAAGGTGACAAGTGAGTTTAGTAAGAGTAAATTCGAGAGCGAAGATTTTTCTGATACTGACGCCCTTAAACTTTTACAATTTGCAGTTGATTGTGATATACCAATTTTTAATTTTGAATAAGAGATTATTTTTAGAAAATTTAAAAAGTTCATCATAATCAGATGAACTTTTTTTTATTTAACACCTTGTTTACACCTATAATTCTACCATTTTATAATTTCTCTTTAACTCAAAAAAGGGTCATCTCAAGAAGGTTGAATCAAAATTTCACTAACTTCCAACTCTTGGTTTTCAACAACAATCCTTCAGATGGAAGAAGATGCTTTTGGGAGCTGTACGAATAAAGAAGAGTGTAAAGCGTGACCCAAATTGCAAGACTCAATAGAGAGTATTTGGTGGCAAAGGCATCTTCGGGTAACCTATAAGATTACATAAAACGATTTCAAGAACGTCATTGTGAATGCAATGACGTTTTTTATATATTACCTTTTTATTAATCAAAACTATCAATCATGAACAAATTGAAAAATACCCTTTTAGCAATAGTATTTGTCCTTCCAGTGCTATTCGTTGCCACTTCTTGTGACGACGACGATGAAGGTAAAGATGGCTGGACAGATGCCCAATTGGAAGCTTTAACTGAAGAATGTGTTAGCGAGGAAGAAGGAACTCAAGAGCAATGTGAGTGCCTTACTGACAAGATATCAGATGAGTGGACATATGAAGAATATAATAATTTAACTTTGGATGATTTAGGTAGAGCAATTGAAATTGCTCTTGATTGCGTGGGCAGTATTTAATCACATAGTCTAACTTTAGAAATACCCATTGGGTGTGAGCGATAATATTTCCTCATATCTAATGGGTATTTTTTGTTTTGATTTCTATAATCATACCATATCACAACGTAGCTAAGACCTTTGGTCAAGCTATTATCAGTTTACTTGATCAAACCAATCAAAATTTTGAGCTGCTTTTGATTGACAATAATTCCACCGATCAAAGCAAGGACATTGCTATAAAATTTGCATCTAAAGACTTAAGAATAAAGCTACTTTCTGAAACCCAACAAGGCGTTGTATTTGCAGCCAACACAGGCATGAGAGCGGCTAAGGGTGAATTCATTGCTCGAATGGATGCCGACGATGTTGCCCATCCAGAAAGACTCGAAAAGCAACTCAACCACCTCAAATCTAATCCTGATATTGCAATCTCTGCTACCCAAGTCAATTACAAGACGAACAATCACGAACTAAATGATTTTACTCATTTTGTGAAATGGAGCAACAACCTGACTTCTTGGAATGACATATACCAAAACCGATTTGTAGAGTTTCCTGTGGTCAATCCTACACTTATGTTTCGGCGATCGCTACTGAACGAGGTTGGCTATTTAAAAGAAGGCGGATTTCCAGAAGACTACGAGTGGTTTCTTCGAGTCATCGACAAAGGATTTAAAGTAGAAAAGCTCCCCTTACCCTTGCTCGACTGGCATGACAGTTCAAGTAGACTTACCAGAACAGATCCACGTTACCAAAGCGATGCCTTCTTTCGAATCAAAACAGAGTACCTCACAAAACACTTAAAGAACATCAACCAAACTAAAGTATGGATTTGGGGTGCAGGTAAGTTAGGGTTAAAACGAAGTCAGCTATTGCTCAATCATGGCATTGAGATCTTGGGGTATATTGATATCAAGAAAGGCAAACAACTGAATGGTTTCTCATGTGTACATTTTGAAGACATTCAAATTGAAACTCAGCCCTTCATCATTAGCTATATAACTAATCGAAATAAACGTAATGAAGTGAGGTCATTTCTTGAATCTAAGGGTTATCAAGAGAGTGAAAATTACATTATTGCTGGATGATGGCTAGAACTCTTCCAAAGAGTTGAACTTTGGAAGAGTTTTTACTGTAACATGTGGAAAACTTCCCACTATTCCACTCCGTTTATCCGCTCAAAATTTCTAGCTTTAAAGTCCGATTTGCAACATTATTTTTGCTCGTCATTGCGAGCCGCGCGAAGCAATCTCAAAATTAAAAGTACCAATTGAGAATAAGATCACTTCGCTCCGCTCGTGATGACGGAAATAGAAAAATAGCTCCACATGTACCTAATATTCGATACCGAGACCACTGGTTTACCTAAAAATTATAATGCGCCTCTAGAGGACTTAGACAACTGGCCAAGACTGGTACAGCTCGCCTGGCAAGTACACGCCAATGACGGTTCGTTGATAAGTGACAAAAACTACATCATCAAACCAGAAGGTTATACCATTCCCTTTAACGCGCAGAAAATCCATGGTATTTCTACCAAAAGAGCCGAAGAAGAAGGACATGACCTAAACGAAGTACTCAGTATCTTTTCAGAGGATTTAACGAAAGTCAAAGCGGTAATCGGACACAACGTAGAGTTCGACTTGAACATCGTTGGGGCTGAGTATCTCAGAAAGGAGCGAAACAATGACTTGTCTTCCGTCGACTCCATCGACACTAAAGATGAATCCACAGAATTTGTAGCCATTCCTGGCAGAGGGGGCAAATTCAAATGGCCAACCCTAACCGAGCTACACACCAAACTTTTCGGCGTGGGGTTCGACGATGCCCACGATGCAGCGTATGATGTAGACGCCACAGCCAAATGTTTTTTTGGTCTACTTACAGAAGGGGTCATTGCACCCTTAGATGATACCGCCAAAGAAAACATCAAGTACGAGGCACCGGATTTGGCAGCGGCCAATTTTGCCGTGCAGGATAGCAACAAAGGTATTGACATCGATACCGAAGCAGCCAAAGACATCGATGCGCCCTTTTGCCACTTGCACGTGCACTCGCAGTTTTCGGTTCTTCAAGCCACCCCTAAAATCAAGCCGCTCATAGCCAAAGCCAAAGAGCTGGGCATGCCAGCGGTAGGCTTAACAGATTTGGGTAATATGTATGGCGGCTATCACTTTGTAGAGGGTGCCATCAAAGAAGGAATCAAGCCGATTCTAGGACAAGAATTTTTCATTTCTGAAGAAAGGAAAACCCTCAAGTTCACCAAAGACAATCCAGATCGTATGACACGGATTGTACTCATGGCAAAAAACAAAAAAGGATATCATAATCTAGCAAAACTCTCTTCACTCGGTCATATGGAAGGGCTGTATGGCTTTTACCCAAGAATTGACAAGGATCTAATCACACAGTATAAGGAAGATCTTATTTGCCTTACAGGAGGCTTGATGTGTGAAGTGCCTTCGCTTGCGCTAAACCAAGGTGAGGAACAAGCCGAAACTGCTTTACTTTGGTGGAAAGAACAATTTGGAGACGACTTATACATCGAACTTAATCGTCATGGATTAGACGAAGAAAATCACTTGAATGAAATTCTTCAAGGATTCGCCAAAAAGCACGGCATCAAAATGATTGCATCGAATCATGTGCATTATTTAGACAAAGAGGAGTCTAAGGCACATGACGTACTCTTGTGTATAAAAGATGGTAAAAGCATCAACGATGAAGTAGGTCGTGGTCGTGCCTATCGAGATGCACTACCTAATGATCAGTATTATTTCAAGACTCAGGAAGAAATGAAAGCACTTTTTGCTGACATCCCTGAAGCCATTGAAAATATCAAAATACTGATTGACTCTGTTGAAGAATATCGTCTTTCCAGAGATGTTCTCTTGCCAGCCTTTGACATTCCGGAAGAGTTCAAAGACTCGAAAGACGACGAGGATGGTGGTAAAAGAGGTGAAAACAATTACTTGCGTCACTTGACCTATGAAGGAGCCAAACGGCGCTATGGTGAAATTACAGATGAGATCACCGAACGGCTAGACTTCGAACTCAAAACGATCGAAAACTCAGGCTATCCCGGTTACTTCCTCATTGTTCAGGATTTCACTACGAAGTCCAGAGAAATGGGAGTCTCTGTAGGCCCAGGTCGGGGTTCAGCTGCTGGTTCAGCTGTCGCCTATTGTATTGGTATTACTAATGTAGACCCTATTGCCTACGATCTGCTTTTTGAGCGTTTCTTGAATCCTGATCGTGTATCACTACCCGATATTGATATCGACTTTGATGACGAAGGTCGTGACAAGGTCATCCAATACGTGATTGACAAATACGGACAAACCCAGGTAGCACAGATCATTACCTATGGCACGATGGCCGCCAAGTCGTCTATTCGTGACTCTGGCAGAGTGATGGAATTGCCCCTCCCCGACACGGATTCTATTGCCAAATTGATACCAGAACGACCAGGCATCAGTTTGACCAAAGCATTTAAAGAAGTGAAAGAACTTCAAGAAATGGAGTCCGGTCATGGACTTAAATCCGAAGTTATTCAGCAAGCCAGGGTACTAGAAGGGTCGGTTAGAAATACTGGTATTCACGCCTGTGGGGTAATCATCACGCCAAGTGATATTACTCAACATGTTCCTGTAGGTGTAGCCAAGGATTCTGATCTTTTGGTAACTCAATTCGACAACAGTGTGGTGGAAAGTGCTGGCATGCTGAAAATGGATTTCTTGGGTCTTAAAACATTATCAATTATCAAGACGGCTTGCGCCAATGTGAAAAAACGGCATGGTGTAGAAATTATACCTGATGACATTCCGCTTGACGATAAAAAAACCTACGAGCTCTATCAGCGAGGTGAAACCAACGGAACGTTCCAGTTTGAGTCGCCGGGTATGCAGAAGCACTTACGTTCGCTAAAGCCCGATCGTTTTGAAGATTTGATTGCGATGAACGCCTTGTATCGTCCGGGTCCGATGGAGTACATCCCTAACTTTATTGCCCGAAAGATGGGAACCGAAGAGATCGAATATGATCTCGAAGGGATGGAAGAATATCTGGCCGAAACTTATGGTATTACCGTCTATCAAGAGCAAGTCATGCGTCTTTCTCAGAAATTGGCCGGTTTCACCAAAGGTGAAGCGGATATGCTTCGAAAGGCCATGGGTAAGAAAATCCAGGCCATCCTAGACCAGCTCAAACCAAAATTCGTCGAAGGCTGTCTGGAACGCGGACACGACGAAGCCAAAGTGCAGAAAGTATGGAAAGACTGGGAAGCCTTTGCCGCCTATGCCTTTAACAAATCTCACTCTACGTGTTACTCGGTAGTTGCCTATCATACCGCCTATCTAAAGGCCCACTACCCTGCCGAATACATGGCCGCAGTGCTTACACACAACCAAAACAACATTGAGAAAGTCAGTTTCTTCATGGAAGAGTGTCGGGTAAGAAAAATTCCTGTATTAGGACCTGATGTAAACGAATCGGGTGTTTTCTTTAATGTCAATGATGAAGGAAAAATTCGATTTGGTATGGGCGCGATCAAAGGCGCGGGTGAAGCGGCTGCCATTTCGATCATTGAAGAAAGAGAGGAAAATGGGAAGTTTAAAGATTTCTTCGATTTCGTAACACGAATCAATTTGAGATCTGTGAATAAGAAAACATTAGAAGCCTTGGCCCAATCTGGTGGATTCGATTGCTTTGAAGTATATCACAGAAGACAATATTTGATCACTGATGATGGTGAGCCTAGCTTGATTGAAAAAGCGATTAAGTATGCCAATAAGATGGAACAAGAAGAAGCCAGTGCGCAAGCTTCATTGTTCGGTGGAGAATCTGGCGTTTCCATTCCTACTCCTACAGTTTCAGCTGTAGAACCATTCTCAGAGTTAGAGAAATTGAGAATCGAAAAAGAAGTTGTTGGTTTATACATATCTGGCCACCCGTTGGATCAATTCAAATTCGAAATAGATCAATTCACCAACACGACGGTCAAAGAACTAAATGGCGATTTAACTGAATTACAAAAAAAAGGATCTATAAAAATTGCCGGTCAAGTCTCAGCGGTAGGACATCGGGTAACGAAAAATGGAAAGCCATTTGGTACGATTACACTTGAGGATTTCACCGACTCTTTTACTTTCTTTTTGTTTTCTGATGACTATGTCAAATTCAAAGAGTATTTCGAAACTGGGTGGTTTCTTTACTTTCAATGTGCGGTACAAAACCGATGGAAAGGCGAGGAACTGGAGCTCAAAGTTAAATCCATGCATTTGCTAACCGAAATCAGAGAAGAAAAAACCAAAGGATTAAATCTCAGAATAAAACTTCAAGATGTGAACGAAGGACTTATTCATGAAATAAAAAAATTAACCACAGAATATGCTGGTAGCAGTTTACTCAAACTTGATATCGTAGATGAAGAGGAAAACATGCAAGTCAATTTACTTTCAAGAAAAGTGAAAATTGAGCCTGATAATGGTCTGTTAGACAGGCTAGAGGCCATGGATGAAATTCAATACAAAGTAATTGCCTGACGAGATTATCCCTAGCAGAGTAGTCTAGCTAATTCTGTATGTCATTTCGCAAGAATATTTTAATCCTTCTATATTAATCACCAACGTGGCTCCAAAGTTTAATCAAGGACAACCCATTTTGAAGTAGTCTCTTTCTTTCCAATATGCATCCTGCATATATAAACCCCAGCTTTAAGTCTAGAAACATCATATTTGATGTTATATTTCCCAGGGGTCTTATAGTCGGATTCTATTACTTCCACCAATGATCCATTCATGTCAAACAAAAAGACATTTATTTTACTAGTCATTTTAACCGTATAGACAAGTTGAGCAATAGACCTCATTGGGTTTGGGTACGTACTATGCACCTCATTAGTCACCTCATGATCTGAAAGAACTGTGTTTATTTTTGCTGACAAAGTAGGTTGAGTTAGCGTATAGTTGTTTGCGTCTTCACCAGATAATTTATAACCAGTCGTAGTAATATCAATATTATCTCCTGGTTCTGTAGTAGCGAAAGTGAACACAGGTATTCCATCAAGAATAACCTGATCACCAGAAATTACACCTGACAAAACGGGAACACCTGAAACAAGGGCTTCCTTCGTACCATCGTAGCTCTTATCTTCACCCTTCAAACCAGTTATGGTAAGTTCTTTCGGTGACACGGTCAGTATTGCATCTTTTGAAGCTGGCCAAAAATTTTCATCCCCCAATTGACTTGCTCTAATGATAACGGTCCCGACGGTCCCCGGTACAACTATCTCACTATAATCACCTTTCAACGTAGTACCTGTAGCGTTTACTCCCTCAATTGAATAAACCATTGGTTGCGAAAAATTTGAGGTTGATACCAAATCGAATTTTGCTGTTCCATAGATTGCATCAATGTCCTCAAAGGTAATTTCAGGAACTTGCTTTAACCTAAATACTCTTGTATGGCCTGAATCTTCGCCATTTCCATCATTGTATGGTGCACCAATAGCAATCGTTTTTCCATCAGAACTTAAACTGATAGAACTTCCTGAAAAATCACTCATCGCTTCACCATCCAAATCACTTCCTACTTGAATCCAGTCTATTCCATCATAAGTATAAATTCTTGCATGACCAGAACTGATCGCACTTCCATAATTACCATTAGCCCCTATCGCTACTGCTAGTCCATTAGCGCTTAAACTGACTTCTCCTGAATAGTCGTACTCGGCATCACCATCAATATCATTGCCAAGCTGCACCCAAGTCCCTTCTTCTAAAGAATAGATTCTAACATGACCTGAGCTTTTACCTTTCCCATCGTTTCCTGATGCTCCAATTGCAACCAAAGAACCATCGGCACTCAAACAAACGGATACGCCTGAGTAGTCTTCAGCAGCTTCACCATCAATATCCGACCCCACTTGAATCCAATTGCTTCCATCATAAGAATAAATTCTCACATGACCAGAATTACTTCCATTTCCGTCGTTTCCAGTAGCTCCAATCGCAACAGTTCTTCCATCAGCACTTAAATCAACTGAGTGACCTGAAAAATCCTCAGCAGATTCTCCATCTATATCGACTCCTATTTGAGTCCAACTATCATCAACATAAGAATAAACTCTGGCATGACCTGAACTAGCTCCATTATCGCTATTCTGATAGGCACCAATCGCAACAGTTCTACCGTCAGCACTTAAACTAACTGATTCTCCAGAGATATCTCCATTATTTTCTCCATCAATATCTTCCCCCATTTGAGCCCAATCATTTTCATTAAATGTAAAGATTCTGGTGTGCCCCGAATTACCACTACTCCCATAATTATACAATCCTCCAATTGCAAGGGTAAGGCCATCAGCACTCAAACTTACGGACCAACCAGAATGATCATTTATTGATTCTCCATCAATATCATTACCCAGTTGATTCCAAACTCCATTGTTAAACGAATAAACTCTAACATGACCTGACCACTTTCCGTTGTTTCCATTTCTAGTGGCTCCAATTGCTACAATATCACCCTTGGCATTCAAGCTAACAGACCACCCAGAACGGTCATCGACTGCCTCTCCATCAATGTCAAGACCAAGTTGTCGAGCATTCATCGCTTCATTGATAGCATTATCTGGAAATACTATTATTTTCAGCTCTTGTTTGGAAGTGGATGTACCATTGTCAGCGATCACTGAAAATTCGTAAATATTGTCAGAATTGGCATCCGTTGGATTCTTCCAATCAGAAAAGACGGTAACCTTTATCTCTCCTGTGGTTTCATCAATAGTAAAACCTTCAGCATCAGACCCATCAAGACTGTAGCTAAGATTTGCGTCTGTATTATTACCAAAGCCATCAGTTGCATCTACATCAAATGTAATAGTGTTTAATGGCAACCCTTCCTTTACGACAATAGAATTAAAAGACTCAAAAACAGGTTGCGCTAAAACATTAGGAGTAATTAAAAGGGCGTGGGTTACCACATATAAGATACTATTCAGTCTTTTCATAAACGTCCTTAGTTTATTAGAAATGGTCTTGGCTAGATATATTTGATCAACATTAAAACTCTTGGCGCAATTTTATTATTAAAAGTTGAATTATTTCTTTTCTTTAAACATTAGTCGGCGGATGCATATAGAATGTAACATTCTAATACTTTACTCAAATGACTTCAAAACACTAACAAACTTTGATTAAAGGAATTCCTTCAATACTTACATCGTAGACGAAGAGGAAAATATGAAATTCAATACAAAGTAATTGCCTGACGAGACTTAGCCAGGCAAATCACATTATTTTTTCTTTGTGAAATAGTAAACAATCGCTGTAATAATACTGAAAAACAGAGCACAGATGATCCATAAGGCCTTACTTCCACCACTCATGCTTTTTTGCTTAGTCAGCACTTCAAAAATTACCCAAATAGCACTTATCAAGGCTACTAGGTAGAGAATAGAATTCGTATCCATAATAGTTTAATGTTTTGTTGAGAATGATTGACTTTTAATTTACCAGTTTTCTTTCTTACAGTCACTAATTGTAGATAGAAAGTGGTTTTCTCTCGCACTCAAAAGTCTACTAGTGCCACAGCTTTTTCGCTTTGCTATATAATAAGGAATCTGTAGTGGTGAAAAGAGATACATTATCCAAATTGGGACAAAGAATAGCTTGAATATATTGTACTAACCACATGAACATGAATAGAAAAGTAACTTTCATTTGGTATTGCAAAGGAGTCTTAGCATTTAATTCTTATTTATTCGAAATAAGTCTGTTGCGTTGTTATTAATCCACATCACTGGGCAATAGAATTGGTTTTTTGTTATCTAGTTGGGCTCTTATTTTTTCTGCTTTCCTAACCTTTTTTGCTCCAGAGGACGAAAGAGCAATCGAAATGGTAAAAAATCCGGCAGATACAAACAAAAAACTATTCGCTGTCCTTACGACTTTATCTTTTCTTTCTTCGGTATCAGCCATTCCAGAAAAAACATGCAAAAACAATCCAGCTACCCCCGAAGCTGCGCCTAAAGCAGCAATTCCAGATGATGAGCTCCTATTAGAAAAAGCCCCATTCAACATTAAATTCACTTCTTCATCATTCCAATCATAACCGAGTGTAGAAAAGCCATGTCTTTCAACATATCTTAATTGAGACTTGTTTAATACAATAATGGATTTATCCGCCCGACTAGATTGAGTTTGCCCATTTGCTTTTTGTACTAACCATAGGAACATGAATAGCAAGATGAGTTTGGTTTGTTGTTTCATGAGAGTTTTATCTGATCAACTTTTCATTTATTTCCAATATGAAGACATAAGTCTTCCATAATTCCTATCGCTGTTTTAATTTGTTCGCTCTTTCAATTTGCTTAGAAGAAACTAGACGAAATGCTACCGAAGAACAAATAGCTGCCCCACCTATCCAGTACAAGGTGGTATGTGGTTGATAGTTGCCCTCAGAGTTATTATTAGCTGTATGAGCAATTCGACCTAGAGCATTAACGGTCAAGTTTAGAATAACTAATCCCACTCCAGAACCCAAGGTCACATTAGATGCTGTGCGATTGTTCAAAGATTTTTTAAGGTACAGGTTAATCTGAGGGTCATTCCAATCATAGCTTTCTACATCAAATCCATGATTAATAAGGTATCTATTTTTAGATTCAGAGTATGGATTTTCTTCTCCATCAAGCTTGAGAATAGTGTTTTCTGCACGTTTATCTTTTTGTGCCTGAGCATTTTGGGTTAACCACAAGAATATGAGGAGTAGGATAAGTTTGGTTTGTTGATGCATTTTTGAGGATTTATAGTTAGTCATTTATTTTTTCAAGATCAATGACTCTTTAGTTTAACACCCTCCAACCTTAATTTTTCAGCCTGACGAATCTTCTTCTTAGATTTAGACTTTAAAATGATAGAAGTCGAATAAGAAACACACGAAAGCATAAACAATGAGGTACCCGTTCTTTTTGCCTTGGCACTACCTTCGTCATCTTCCACAAGTGCACTAACAAATAATTGATGCATTCCAAATAAAACAAAAAAAGAACCCACTCCGATGAAGGCATTTGAGTTTGAGCGACTCTGAAGAGCACTCCTCAAATTATTATCAATCATAGTATCATTCCATTGATAACTATCTGCGTTAAATCCTTTGCGCTCAATGTATCTTATCTGAGAACGTTTATAAGAATCACGACCGAGATCCAGCTTAAGAATGGTGCTTTCAGCACGCTTGTCATCATTTTGCCCCTGAGCTTTCTGCACTAGCCACAGAAACATAAAAAGTAGGATAAGTTTGGTTTGTTGGTGCATGATTTAAGGTTTTGGTTTGTTTAATTATTACTATGTCAACAAAAAACCTCAACTCCCCTAAGTTCTTCATCAATCCACCAACTAATCATCTAAAAATTAGGCTATTTACCGTAGTCAAAATATAGCTTCTTCTTTCCCTTTTTCGAATATTCAAACCACTCGCCTACTTCTTTTCCCTTTTTGTAGTTACCCGAAAAATTAATTCTACCATCTCCATCAAAAAACTCCCAATACCCCTCTTCTTTGCCTTCTTTGTAGTTTCCTTTTTGAAACAAAAGGCCTTCATCAGTGTAGATCTCCCATAAACCATCAGGCAACCCCATAAGATAAGATCCTTTACTTTTTAACTTTCCATTCTCATGGTAAGAAACCCACTCTCCAGCATGCAAACCTATTTCGTAAATCCCTTTTCTCTTGAGTTTGCCAGATTCGTAGTAATAAAAAGCACTATCTGCAAGAAGGCCTGCTCGCCAGTTTTCTTTGCTCTTCATTTTACCATTTTCAAAGAAAGTAGTCGACACTCCTTCCAGCTCTCCCTCTACATAATTTTCTACCGCGTTAACTTCTCCTGTCGGAAAATAATAAGTCCATTGACCTGATTTTATATTTTCCTTAATAATCCCTTCGGTTTTTAAAGTTCCATCTTGATGAAATGTTTGAACGCTCTCCTGAGCCCAACTCTGATAAGAGTAAATGGCAGAAATACAAACTAGAATGAAAAGGTATTTTTTGAAATCCATAAGTATGTATACGGGTGTTTTCTGAATATTATCAATTATTAGTCAAAATTGCATCTAATCAGACGCAACGGTTCAAATTATTTCAAACAGTGCTTTATATCCATTCAAAAATATATTAAAATTGGCATTGAGAAATTCATAAAACACAAACTATGATCAACTATAAACAAACCATCAACCTTTGCTTTGCTATTGCGTTGACTGTTTTCATTTGTTCTTGCGGAGGAAATTCCAAAAAAGTTGCCGCTGAAATAGAGGCTGAAGCTTTTGAAGAAGCAGAAAACCAGCTTATCGAAGAAATTGACAAAGTGGTACACGATATGCCACCTCCATCAGAAGTTCCCTACTTGCTTCAAGCTACAGGATCTGATTTCAATGCAGAATTGATCAACGACCTGAACAATGTAACCAAATACGAGAATTCTACTGATAAAGCCGCCATGAACCTTGGCGCATACGCTACGGATATTGGATATCTTTCTGCTTACGATCAGGTTCAGGATGCACTGAAATACATGGAGACTTGTCAGAAATTGGCGGATCAAATTGGTATTGCTTCTGCATTTGAATTGGAGTTGATGGAGAGGTTTGAAAGAAATTTGGGTAACAGAGATTCTTTGGCTAATTTGATTAATTATGCCATGGACGTTGCTGAAGAGAAACTAGAAGCAACTGATAGACTTCAGACTATTGCTTTGGTACTTTCTGGAAGCTACATCGAAGGTTTGTACCTATCTGTGATGGTAATTGATACTTATCCTGAAGATCTGCTTCCTGAAGCCAGCAGAAACTTGATTTTAGAGCCATTGGTGAAAATCATTATTGACCAAAAAGAGCCTCTTAATGATGTCGTTAGATTACTTAAAGACTTAAAGAGCGATGATACTATTGCTAATGTAGTGGCTGAATTCGACATTCTTAGAGTACTTTATCAAGAAGACCTAGCTGAAATCGACAAGAAAATTGCTGAAGGCGATCCTAACTTCATGTTGAACAGAGACATGTTGGTTGATATCATCTCAGAAGTAAAAAGAATTAGAAACGAAATGGTGAAATAATCTATTATTCTTTCGGTCTAAAAAGCATTGAATGTATTGTTCAATGCTTTTTTTATTTCTGCCCCAATTTGACCTATATTTAAAGATCAATTCCATCCGTAAATCTCAATCTAAACTATGAGTGAGCAACTGTTAAAAGCCATCATCCACCTACTCGCTATTGTTGCAAAAGAAGATGATGTAACCGAAGATGAAAGAAGTGCTATTGAGGACTTTTTACTCGAAAACCTCAGTAAGGACGAAAGTCACAAATACATGCAACTGTTCGATCAACTAACCAGCCATATGTCTGGAGATCGTTCGGTTTCCTTCGGAGAGCAGAAAGAGATTACCATTCTTGCTAAGCAGGTTAATCAAGAGCTCACACAGCAGCAAAAGATTGTGGTGATCCTCAAAGTACTTGAAGTGATCATGGCAGACGGCGAAATTTCAGATCGAGAACTGGAGCTTTTACACTTAATTGGAGAATCATTCAACTTCTCCACCAAAGCCGTAGATCACATCAAAGCATTTGTGATTACAAAGGAGCGCTCGCAACTCAGTGCAGATAATATTCTGATCGTTGACGATAGCCAAAGTGCAGGATCAAATACAGAAGCCAAGCACTTGAAAAGAGCTTTCCTTTCGGGATACATTGCATTCTTTAGACTTCCAGCGCTAGAAATGTATTTCATGAAATACATGGGTGATTCAGCGCTTACACTAAATGGAGTCCATGTAAGAAAAAATAAAATCATTGTATTCTCTTCTGGTAGCACAATTCGAAGCTCTAAGATTGACCCTATCTATTATAGCGATGTGGTTTCAACGTTTCGTGAAGAAGGATCTGATTCCAAAATTTCATTTGTTGCGGAAAACATCGGATTCACCTTTCCAAATGGACACCAAGGGTTACGAGATATCACCATTGCGGAGAGTTCAGGCAAACTTGTCGGTTTAATGGGTGGCAGTGGAGCAGGCAAATCCACTCTACTCAATGTATTGAATGGCAATGAAACGCCATCACAGGGCACCGTTAGAATCAACGGAATCGACATCAATAAAGATAAGAGCAAAGTTGAAGGTGTTATAGGATATGTACCTCAGGATGACCTTTTGATTGAGGAGCTCACCGTTTCAGAAAACCTTTATTATGCAGCTAAGCTTTGCTTTGCTGATATGAGTAATGATGAGTTGCACGAACTTGTGGACAAAACGCTATCCGCACTTGGATTAAGTGAAACAAGAAATTTAAAAGTGGGCTCACCGCTTCAAAAAACCATTAGTGGCGGTCAAAGAAAAAGAGTAAATATTGGGCTGGAGTTGCTCCGTGAGCCTTCTGTGCTGTTTGTTGATGAACCAACTTCTGGTTTATCTTCCAGAGACTCTGAGAATATTATGGACCTCTTGAAAGAGCTTTCTTTGAAGGGCAAGATGGTGTTTGTGGTGATTCACCAACCTTCCTCAGAGATCTTCAAAATGTTTGACAAGCTCGTCATTCTTGATGTCGGTGGTTATCAGATCTACTATGGCAATCCTGTGGAAGCGGTTATCTATTTTAAAAATATTGTTGACCTCATTGATAAAGACGCAGGGTCGTGTATTGAATGTGGAAATGTAAATTCCGAACAAATCTTCAATATCATCGAAACCAAGGTAGTCGATGAGTACGGTAAACTTACAGATCAAAGAAAAATATCACCACAAGACTGGAACGGTTACTTCACCGAAAGAGTGACCATCAAACCGGCAGATGAGTCTGAAGATCAACCAGAGAAAACACTCAAAATACCTAATAGAATAAAGCAATTATTGATTTTTGCTAATCGAGATATTGCCTCCAAGCTTAGTAACAAACAGTATTTGGCGATTAACTTACTCGAGGCTCCATTGCTGGCCGTGATTCTGGCATTCATCATTAGATACACTCCAGAAGGCTCCAATGAATATATTTTTAGAGAAAATCCGAATATTCCGGCCTTCTTCTTTATGGCCATTATTGTAGCTCTTTTTATGGGTCTCACGGTTAGTGCCGAAGAGATTTTCAAGGATAGAAAAATATTGAAAAGAGAATCCTTTTTGAACCTTAGTCGCTTCAGTTATCTAGTTTCCAAAATGGCTATCCTATTTGGCTTGTCTGCTTTGCAAACATTAATGTTTGTTTTGATTGGAGATTTTGTATTGGGGATCAATGGCATGACCCTCTCCTTCTGGCTCGTTATGTTTAGCGTATCCTGCTTTGCCAATATCATGGGACTCAATATCTCATCAGCATTTAATTCTGCTGTTACTATATACATATTAATCCCTCTTCTAATTATACCACAGCTTATTTTGAGTGGTGTCGTAGTGAATTTCGACAAGCTTCACCCTTGGCTCAGCAATTCTAAAAAAGTACCTATCATCGGGGAGCTCATGGCTTCCAAATGGGGATACGAAGCACTAGCGGTCACGCAATTCAAAGACAATGATTTCGAACGAAACTTCTTCGAATATGATCAAACAATTGCTAACTCTGAGTTTAAGAGTGTGTATTACTATTCGGCCATAGAAGCTAATCTGGACTATGTACATTCCAATTTTGGGTCGACAGATAGTGAGAAAAAGCAAAAGGCAATTGAAAAACTAAAACTCATTCAAAAAGAACTTGGAAAGGAAATGGACCTCGGAGGTATACCAAGGGATAAATTCAAGGCATGGGAAAATCTTACCCCTGGCAAATTTGACAAAACCACATTTGATGAAACTGAAAAATTCATCAAAATCATGAGGAAGATTTACAACAATCGTCTTAAAAAAGCCACAGAAGATCGAGATAAGCTTACCAAAACAATGACAGATTCTGATGAGAAACTGGAGGCTTTTGCTCAGCTCCGAAAGGACAATGAAAATGAAGCCATTGTGTTTTTCTTAAAGAACAGTACAGCAGAAAATCGCTTATTAGAAACAAAAAAAGAGCTGATTCAAAAAATTTATCCGATTTACAACGTACCGGTTCCTCATCACGCTTTAGATATAAGGTCTCACTTTTATGCTCCTCAGAAGCATTTCATGGGCAACTATTACGATACTTTATACTTTAATGTGATCGTCATCTGGTTGATGTCCATCCTATTGGTAATATCCCTTTATTTTGACTGGTTTAGGAGAGTAGTTAATAGTTTCGGTAAATAGCATTACTGATGTTCTTCGTTCTATCCAAGATCATCTATTGGCTCATCATGCCGACCAGTCTTATAGCTTGGCTGGTAATTGCTTCACTACTGATAAAAAAAGACAAATATGAAAAGAGACTAAGGTGGCTGGCCTTTGCTCTTTTTTTGTTTTTCACCAATCCATTTATTGCGACCATAGCGATAAATGCATGGGAACCAGATGCAGTCCTTTTTGATGAAATAGAAGGCTCTTACACCTATGGCATTGTACTCTCAGGTATCACCAATCCTAACAGGCCTCCATTCGATCGTATACAATTCAATAAAGGAGCTGATCGTATTGTTCATGCCTTGGATCTCTACAAACAAGGAAGGATTAAAAAAATTCTAATCACTGGAGGTAGTGGAACTATAACCTTCGAAGGAAGAAAAGAGGCTTATGCATTAAGAGATTTTCTATTAAGCAGTGGCATACCACAAACAGACATCCTTGTAGAAGACAAGGCCAGAAACACTAGAGAAAACGCACTTTTTTCAAAAGAATTGATGGCAAGCTCTACTGAAAGTTCCATTCTAATCACCTCAGCCTTTCATATGCTCAGGGCAAAAAAGTGTTTCGAAAAAGTAGAAATAGAAGTAGTTCCCTTTCCTACCGATTACTATGGTCGCCAACTGTATTACACACCTGATGACGTTCTTATTCCTTCATTATACGGATTGAAAATCTGGACCATTCTCTTCAAAGAATGGATTGGACTGGCGGCCTATAAAGTGGCTGGATATATTTAAGTCACCGCTACTTTTCGAACAATCTTAGAAAAAAGAGTTGGGAAAAGTCGTTTCACATAAATACCAAACACTTCCTTCAATCCTCCTATATAACTCTCTTCTTTTTGAGCAGAGATACTTTTCAGCATTTTCACCACCAACTGATCTACTGAAAGTCCGTTGGCTTGAGCTTTATCCAGCGTATTTTGCTTTGAGCCATCTCCCATCAAGGCATTGTAAGATATTTTGGTGTTTACATAGCCCGGAAGTATCAAAGTAACTTTAATACCATCTTCGAAGTGTTCAGCTCGCAAACAATCAAAAAAACCATGGACCGCATGTTTGGAAGCAGAATACCCCGCACGCAATGGAGAGTACAATATACCAACCGCGCTGGTTACCGCTACGTGATGACCAAACCCTCGTTCCACCATTCCAGGAAGCACATATTTTGATAAAGCTATAGTGCCGAAATAATTGACTTCCATGATTTGGCGTTGTACTTCCATCGAGGTATTAATCACCTTGTCTCTTTGGCTAATACCTCCATTATTGAAGAGGATATCGACGCCACCGAAAAACACTTCAGCTTCTTTCGCTTTACCTTCCAAAGAAGGCCCATCTGCCAAGTCTAAAGGTAAAATCTCAATGGTAGCTGCCTGCTGATTTTCTGATTTCACACGCTCCAATTCTTCCACACGACGAGCAGAAATAACGATGTTACATTTCACTTTACTCAAGTGTTGCACCAATCCTTCACCTATTCCGCTAGAGGCACCGGTGATCCATATGTTCCTATTTTCGAAGTATTTCAATTTTTTATCTTTTCGTATTTCACAAAATCAAATGAATATTTATGGCGTTCATCAGCCGAATGATGTTCTCTGGACACTTCCTTCCATTCACCTGTCATCTCGGGAAAAAACACTTCACCATTTTCGATATGAGCATGAATTTCAGTAAGGTAGATCATGTCAGCCTGCTCCATAGCCATTTGATAAATTTGCCCACCTCCAATTACAAACAGTTCTTGCTCTTCTTGCTTCTCAGCAAAAGCATACGCATCTTTTATATCATGATACACTTCACAATCAGCTACTTCAAACCCTTCCTGTCTGGTAAGTACAACATTCGTTCGATTGGGCAATGGTTTAAACTTTGGAGGTAATGAATCAAAGTTCTTTCGTCCCATGATTACCACATGACCTTTGGTCGTTTCCATAAAGTATTTCATGTCGTCTGGTAAATGCCATGGCAGGTCATTGTTGATTCCAATCACCCGATTCTTTGACATGGCCGCTATCAACGATATCTTCATTTCAATCAAATTTAAATCCTCTTAACAAATCTTCAATTGGCATACGCTTTTTTCCTTCCATTTGAAGGTCAACCAAATCCAACCACCCATCAGCCGTTTTTACAGAAACATAAGTTTTATTATCCGTTTCAAATTCTCCAACAGACTTATTTCCACCTCTGTCATTAGACTGGACCTTGTATACCTTGAATTTTTTCTTACCAAGCGTGGTCCAAGCAGCAGGGTACGGAGATAAACCTCTCACAAAGTTCCTTATGGTTTCACTCTCTGCTTCCCAATTAATCTCACAAGTCTCTTTGTGAATCTTTGGAGCAGATTTCAGATTATCAGTTTCTACTTGTGGTGTCAACTTGACTCCACCAGCCTCTATAGTTTGTACCGTTTTAAGCACCAATTTGCTGCCTTTGTGCATCAATCTTTCGTAGACATCACCAACAGTATCTTCTGGGCTTATAGGCTCTTTATCTTGGAGTATCACACTCCCTGTATCAATTTCATGCTTGAGAAAAAATGTAGTTACTCCTGTTTCAGTTTCTCCATTTATAATTGCCCAATTGATTGGAGCTGCGCCTCGATATTGAGGCAGTAAGGATCCGTGCAAATTAAAAGTCCCTCCCTTTGGCATATTCCAAACTACTTCGGGTAGCATTCTAAAGGCCACTACTATTTG
Organism: Reichenbachiella sp.; assembly: GCF_033344935.1. Lineage (NCBI taxonomy): Bacteria > Pseudomonadati > Bacteroidota > Cytophagia > Cytophagales > Reichenbachiellaceae > Reichenbachiella > Reichenbachiella sp. The sequence continues at coordinate 3,319,383 of NZ_JAWPMM010000001.1, forward strand.
TAGGTCAGCTTTCAAGTCACGTAATTCAGATAGAAATTCTTCAGACTTAAGGTTCGTAGGCTGTAGCACTTGAATTCCTACACTTTCAGCATACTCTTTGACAGGTGTACCCTGAAGTTTTTTACCTCGACCTTTTGGTCTATCTGGAGCAGTGATCACCCCAACGATGTCGTAGCCATTTTCATGTAAAACCTGAAGACTGGGTACCGCAAATTCCGGTGTACCCATAAAAACTATCCGCATATAATCTCGATTAATTGTAGCTCGAAATTACTTGGATTAATGGAGAGATTCTATTGTCTGAACGACTAAATACTATTGTTTCTCTTTATTCGGCTGCTCAATCCAATTTTTGGATTGGTAATGAATTGAACAATTACGTTGACCCAGGATTTGTGCACAAAAAGATTGTCGTAAAAACTTGGTGCCGTCTCTTTCAATTTCGGCAATCGGGTCCCCGGAATATTCGGAAAGTCATGGTGTTCATTGTGATAACCTACGTTGAGTGCAAACACATTTAACCAACCGTAATAACTGTAGGTCTCCTGTCCTTCTTTAAACACATAATGCTCTGCAATAAAGTGAGCGGCCAAAGGATGTAAACTACCAGCCAAAAATATAGATAGCAGTAAGTAAATAATGGCACCTGTACCTACAAAATACCAATACACACCAATTGCGGCAAGTTGAAAAATAATATTATAGATATGCCATTTTTCAAGTTTTATAGGGTGCACGAACATAGGCCTAAACGCATAAAAGAGAATCTGATTAGTCGCCCAAAGTATCTTACCAAGAAATCCCCTGAAAACTTTTGCTTCTCCCTGTGTTGGCAAATCGGTATCATTATGTTCGTCTCCTTGCTCCCAATGATGCTTTAGATGGTAAGTCTTAAATGATATAGCATAAGGTACCACAATTGGAATATTAGCAAATAATGCCAACCAGTTGTTCAGCACCTTCTTTTTAAATGCCAAGTCATGACTCAATTCATGAATAGCAAGAAAAATGGTATGACTTACAGAAGCTCCAAATATGTAGGCAATAGGTAAATACCAATACCAAGCTAATTCAGCTATAAAAGGAGCTGATATCAATTGAAAAAGGACCAACCCAAGAATTTTAAATTTCAATCCTTTGTCGATTCCATAAAGTTCTTTGACCTCTGGGTGCTTAGCGAGAATTTCCTTTCTTCTTTTGAAGTGAGGCTCTCTTTCATCCGACCAATAAAATCCTTTTTTCTTTTCCAATGTGCTTTGGTTTATTGAACTGCAAAGATAAGGTTGTTTTTACTTCATAAAAATATTGATCCGCTAATATTCATGATTATCATCATGGGACCGGATCATAGCCACTTGAACCCCACGGGTGGCATTTGGCAATTCTTTTTATTCCAAGAATCATCCCCTTTCCTACTCCATGCTTTTCGATAGCCTCTTTGGTATACTGCGAACAAGTTGGAGAAAACCTACAAGATGATGGGAACAATGGAGAAATACTGTATTGGTAAATCCAAATAGGAATCAAAAAAAGCTTTTTTAAGATCGTCTTCATTTTATTCCTCTTGCCGGCTATAGATATCATTGAGCTTGTTCATATCCTCATCTGGAATATCCTGACGATTTAACGTCGCAAACAGATCACTTCTTGACTTGATATTGTACTTGGCGAGCACATCATCACTCTTCCATTTCTTTTTTAAATTCCTAGAGTAAACAAAAATGCCAATCTGCAGTGCAGCAGCTATAACCAATAAAACTATAATTAAGATCATACCAATAATTTTGGTATTATACTGATTTAGTCCACGCCAAGTTCCGGATGTTTGCCAGGAATCCCAACAAACTTGCTTCGAATCATTTCCACTTCTTCCTCCATATTTCCAGAAGGATAAAAAGGCTCCATAAATTCTACCTCTCTTTTCTTAAAGTTAAAACTACATGGAACAATTGGTACATTGGCAGCAATTGCAATCCGGTGAAATCCAGTTTTCCAATCCTTTACTTTAGATCGAGTGCCTTCAGGAGTAATAGCCAATCTCATCACTTCACGCTCATTGAAAATTTTAACCACCTGGTCAATCAGACTGTTGGCCCTTCTTCCTCTGTCCACGGGAATTCCACCCATACCTGTTAGCAACCAACCCAATGGTGGAAACTTGTAAAGTTCTTTTTTCACTAAAAAAGATGAACGTAAATTTTTAATAGGACGAACTACAACACCAATAAAAAAATCCCAATTACTAGTATGTGGTGCAATCGCAATTACACACTTTTTAATATTCGTAGGGATATCACCTTTGATTTTCCATCCTAGAATTTTGAGAAATATGAGTTTGGCTAGTAGCTTCAGCATCAACTACAATTACGAGGCTACCACACCCATTTTGCCAAATTTGTCAATTCTTTGACTAATTCTCTCTTCTGGGGATATCTTATCCAACTCTTTCAAGCTCGATATAAGTACTTTTTTGAGTTCTTTGGCTGCTTCTGTAGTATCAACGTGTGCACCACCTACAGGCTCCTTAATCACACCATCTACCATGCCATTGGCTAGCATATCTTTAGCGGTAGGTTTTAACGCTTCTGCTGCCTGCTCTTTATAATCCCAACTTCTCCATAGAATCGTAGAGCAGTTTTCAGGAGAGATCACTGAGTACCAAGCATTCTCCATCATCAGCACTCTATCTCCTATGCCAATTCCTAATGCTCCTCCGGAAGCACCTTCACCTATAATCACACAGATCACAGGTACTTTGAGCATGAACATCTCTTTGAGATTCCTGGCAATGGCTTCGCCTTGTCCTCTTTCCTCGGCTTCCAAACCTGGGAATGCACCTGGTGTATCAATCAAACAAACAATTGGTTTGTTGAACTTTTCAGCCATTTTCATCAAACGCAAGGCCTTTCTATAACCCTCTGGATTAGCCATACCAAAGTTTCGCATTTGGCGCTGCTTGGTATTTCTTCCTTTCTGCTGGCCTATAATCATCACAGTCTGACCGTCCATGGATGCAAATCCACCAACCATGGCTTTATCATCCTTAACGGTTCTATCTCCATGAATCTCTATGAACTCGTCTGTTATTTCATATATATAGTCGAGTGTATAAGGTCGCTCTGGATGTCTCGACAACTGAACTCGCTGCCAGCGAGTCAAATTATCAAAGGTATCTTTCTTCAGTTTTTTGATTTTCTTTTCCAAAGTCTTTACCGCTTCATTTACATCCACATCGTTGTTAGATGCGAGCATTTTCATGTCGGCAAGCTTTTCTTCAAGCTCAGCTATGGGCTTTTCAAATTCTAATAGCATAGATTAATGATGAAATTTGAAGTGCAAACCTAAAAATAAATTCCTAATTGAAGGTCAGGTAGAAACAGTTTATCTCTACAGAATTTAAAACATTCGTAGTGAACTATTTTTAGTGATACCAGAGTGAGTGCCTTCTTCTGATATGTTTTCTGAAATTCATTACAAATGCCAACATCAAATACACGAGCACCGGCGATCCAAAGGCTAGAAACGAGGTATATATAAAGAACAACCGTATACTAGAAGAAGGAATGCTAAGCTTCTCTCCTAGTCTCGTACAAACCCCGAAAGCATATTTCTCAAAAAAATCCTGTATTCCTTTCATAACGCTGCAAAATTAACGCAAAACGTCGAATTTATTTGTCTTCTATTAGTTTAGGATATATTTATTTTTTCCGTATTATTGCAATTATTCCGAAAATAAGTACAAAAAGTTATATCAATTTTAATAAAACAATTATTCAAATGAGAAAATCGAATATTGTAATAGCCTTTTTCGTAGGCTTAACAATGTTATCAGGCTGTAGTGCTCTGAACAACATGGTAAAGCTTGCTGCCACCCAGCAAGTAGATGTAGTACCTAGTCCACTTGAATTGCATGGCGACTCAGTAAAGTTTGACATGTCCGTGGTACTACCAGCAAAAATGCTCCCACAAAATTATGTATATAATCTAACCACTTACTACAAGTCTGGAGAGAGCGAAGTTGAAGTAGGTAAAATGGTATTTGATGCAGCGGATTTCCCTGACAGCAAAACAACTACTTCAAGACAAAGCGATACTTATAGCTTTCTTTACGACCCAGCTGCTAGCCAAGGATCTTTAGAAGTACAAGGAGTTGCTGTGGATAAAAACGCTAAAACTAAAGAAGCTGCAAGAGTTGAAGTGGCTAAAGGAATCATTACTACTTCTCAATTAGTAGAAGATGAATTCTATAGCGCTTATGCTTTCCATGGTTACAACGATCAAGAAGAATTAGTACCAACAAAAGTTGACTTCTTTTTCGATCAAGGTAGCTCTTTGTTAAAGAGCTCTGAGACTAGAAGCGAAAAAGGAAAAGAATTTGCTGCATTTATTGCAGACAAAAACGTAACCAAAACTGTGACAATCACAGGTACTCACTCTCCTGAAGGTACTGAGACTATCAACTCTGGATTGTCTGAAGCAAGAGCTAAGTCAATCGAAAGCTACTACAGAAAGCAAATGAGAAGATATGACTACAAGGACATGGCTGACTCTATCAATTTCATCCTTAAGCCTGTTGTTGAAGATTGGACTGCTTTCAAAGATGCTTTGAGCGCTTACGAAGGTGTTTCTGATGCCCAGAAATCTGAAATCTTGAAAGTTGTAAACGGTACTGGAGTATTCGAAGACAAAGAAAAAGCTTTGCAGAAGTTAGATTCTTACAAAGCAATCTTCAAAGACATCTACCCAGGTTTGAGAGCTGCTAAAACTGAAGTTCTTACGGTTAAAGAAAAGAAAACAAACGCTGAAATTGCTGTATTAGCTAAGCAAATCGCTGAAGGTACTGCTAGCGCAGATACACTTTCAAGTGCAGAATTAATGTTCGCTGCTACTTTGACTCCTTCTTTGACTGAAAGAGAAGCAATTTTCAAGGCATCTACTAAGAAAGATGGTAGCTGGCAATCACATAACAACTTAGGAGCTGTTTACCTAGAAATGGCAATTGCTGCTGAGGGTGACGAAAGAACTTCTAAAGTTGAAATGGCAATCACTCAATTGGAAATTGCTGCTAACAAAAACAATGCTGCTGAAGTACTAGCTAACATGGCGACTGCTTACGCGCTACAAGGAGATAAAGCTCAGGCTTACGATGCAGTAGTTGCTGGATTGGAAAAAGGTCCTTCTGCTGATCATGCTGCAGGCATGAACGCTGTTAAAGGTTCTTTGGAAATCAAGAGAGGCGAGTACGATGCTGCTTTCGAATCATTGAAAACAGCTAACGAATCTACTAGCGTAGCATTCAACAGAGGTTTAGCTCTTTTATTAAACAAAGACTTTGAAAATGCTGTGACAGGTTTCGGTAACGCTTCTGAGCAAGATGCTGAATTCGCAAAAGCTTACTATGCTTCTGCAATTGCTTCTGCAAGATTGAGAAACGATGCTGACATGCTTGCAAGCTTGAAAACAGCAATCGAAAAAGATCCTGAATTGAAAGAAAAGGCGTTGAACGACCTTGAATTCACAAACTATGCTTCTCAAGTAGCCGAAGCATTGCAATAAGATTTCGAATCATTTGAATGGAAAGTCTCACTTCTTAATTGAAGTGAGACTTTTTTTTGTTTTAACCCCACCCTATTTATCGCTGTTTGATTGCGTTATTGAGCCCGTTGTAATAATTTAGCGGTCTTGAAATTCTTCATAGATTTTCAGGTTAGATCAAGAACGACGCACCCAAGCTATAAAACGTTAAATTAATTTCCGATGAAAGAATTACAATTCAGAGAAGCCCTTAGAGAGGCCATGAGTGAAGAAATGCGAAGAGACGAATCCGTATATCTCATGGGAGAAGAAGTTGCAGAGTACAACGGTGCGTATAAAGTAAGTCAAGGCATGCTTGACGAGTTTGGAGCTAAGAGAGTGATTGACACTCCTATTGCAGAACTTGGATTTGCCGGTATAGGTGTAGGATCTGCAATGAATGGACTTCGCCCTATCGTTGAGTTTATGACATTCAACTTCTCTTTGGTTGCTATCGACCAGGTAATCAATGGCGCTGCCAAGATGATGTCTATGTCAGGTGGTCAATTCAATGTTCCAATCGTATTTAGAGGGCCTACTGGAAATGCTGGCATGCTTAGTTCTCAGCACTCTCAGAACTTTGAAAACTGGTATGCGAACTGTCCTGGATTGAAAGTAGTTATACCTTCCAACCCAGCAGACGCTAAGGGACTATTGAAGTCTTCGATCAGAGACAACGATCCTGTGATCTTCATGGAGTCGGAATTGATGTATGGGGACAAAGGTCAAGTACCTGAAGGTGAATACTTAACTCCAATAGGTGTAGCTGAAGTTGTAAAACAAGGTACAGATGTCACTATTGTTTCATTTGGTAAATTCATGAAGGTTGCTCATGCATCAGCAGAGGCACTTACTCAGGAAGGAATCAGTGCTGAAGTTATTGACTTGAAAACTGTGAGACCTATTGACTATGACACCATTATTGAATCTGTGAAGAAAACGAACAGATTAGTTATTGTTGAAGAGGCTTGGCCATTGGCATCACTCTCTTCTGAAATTAGTCACATTGTGCAAAAGAGAGCATTTGATCATTTAGACGCTCCTATTCACAGGATCACGAACAGAGATGTTCCACTACCTTACGCTCCGACTTTAATAGAAGAGATTCTTCCTAATGTAGAAAGAACCGTGAAGGCAGTGAAAGAAATCATGTACGTGCAGCAATAATTATTGCTGCACTTCTTTGATTAACTTTTCAAGGATATCGGTAGCTGCGTCGGATATTTTCGTACCAGGTCCAAATACACCGGATACTCCTGCTTTATACAAGAAATCGTAATCTTTAGGAGGTATCACACCTCCTGCGATTACCATAATATCTTCTCTTCCGAGTCGTTTTAATTCAGCTATTAGTGCCGGTACAAGTGTTTTGTGCCCTGCAGCCAAGCTAGAAGCGCCAATGATGTGTACATCATTTTCTGTGGCTTGCTTAGCTACTTCTTCCGGCGTTTGAAAAAGTGGCCCAATGTCCACATCAAAGCCTAAATCAGCAAAACTGGTGGCGATCACTTTGGCCCCGCGATCGTGACCATCCTGCCCCATTTTTGCAACCATTATCCTAGGTCGTCGACCGTCTAATTCTTCGAACCGATCCACCAACTCTAAAACCTTTTTTATTTCTTGATTGTCTTTCACTTCTTTTGCAAATACTCCAGAAACTGCAGAAGTCTTCGGCACATGTCTTCCAAAGGCTTTTTCCATAGCATAGGAAATCTCTCCTAAACTAGCTCTCACTCTAGCAGCCTTTACCGAAAGATCTAATAAATTTCCCTCTCCGGTTTCAGCGCTTTTTGTGAGGTCGGCCAATGCTTGATCTACAGCTGACTGGTCTCGTTCCTTTTTAAGTTTATTTAATCGTTGAATCTGAGATAATCTTACTGCTTCATTGTCCACTTCCAACAATTCAATATCTGTTTCTTCGTCTGTAAGATATTTATTTACACCAACAATGATTTCCTGATTGGTATCAATTCTTGCTTGCTTCCTTGCGGCCGCTTCTTCAATTTTCAACTTAGGCATTCCAGTTTCAATTGCCTTGGCCATCCCTCCCATCTCTTCAATTTCATTGATGGTATCCCAAGCTTTTCTCGCCAATTGATCGGTCAAATATTCCACGTAATAAGATCCTGCCCAAGGATCAACCACCTTAGTGATATCAGTTTCTTCCTGAAGATAGATTTGTGTGTTTCTAGCAATCCTTGCTGAAAAATCGGTTGGGAGTGCTATAGCTTCATCTAAGGCATTCGTGTGCAGTGATTGAGTATGACCAAAGGCTGCAGCCATTGCTTCTATACACGTTCGAGCTATGTTGTTGTAGGGATCCTGTGCAGTCAAACTCCAACCGGAGGTTTGGCTATGCGTGCGCAAAGCCATAGATTTTGGATTCTTAGGGTTGAAAGTCTTTACAATTTTAGCCCACAAAATTCGAGCTGCACGCATCTTGGCAATTTCCATAAAATGGTTCATCCCAATAGCCCAGAAGAAAGACAACCTTGGCGCTAATACATCGACATCGATGCCAGCATTAACTCCAGTTCTCAAATACTCCAAACCGTCAGCCAAGGTAAACGCCAACTCCAAATCCGCAGTAGCACCTGCTTCTTGCATATGATAACCACTAATACTAATCGAGTTAAACTTGGGCATATGTTCTGATGTATACTTGAAAATATCAGAAATGATGCGCATAGATGGTTTTGGAGGGTATACAAATGTATTCCTCACCATAAACTCCTTGAGGATATCATTTTGGATGGTACCACTCAACTGGGACTTGTCTACACCCTGCTCTTCGGCTGCCACGATATAAAAGGCCATGATAGGCAAAACAGCCCCATTCATGGTCATAGACACAGACATTTGATCCAAAGGGATTTGATCAAACAAAATTTCCATATCAAAAATGGAATCGACAGCTACGCCAGCCTTTCCTACATCTCCTGTTACACGCTCATGATCGGAATCATAACCTCGATGAGTAGCCAAATCAAAGGCAATTGAAAGCCCCTTTTGTCCCGATGCCAAGTTTCTTCGATAAAAAGCATTGGATTCCTCAGCAGTTGAGAAACCAGCATATTGCCTGATTGTCCAAGGTCTCGAGGCGTACATAGCTGAATAGGGTCCCCTCAAGAAAGGAGGCAAACCAGCGGAAAAACCTATATGTTCATTATCCTTGATGTCTTCAGAGGTATACTTTTCTTTTACAGGAATATCTTCAGGAGTGATGAATTCTCCAGTTCCTTCTGATTTTGTTTCAGTATCCCAATCTAATTGGTCAAAACTAAGCTTTGAAAAATCTGGTTTTATCATGACCAAGAAGAATTTTGAGTGACACCTAATTTATTCAATAAATCTTGTACAGTTTGAAGCCTATTGGACTTAACATTAACCCAACCAGAAATTCGAGATGAAGAGTCATCATTGCATTGTCCAGCTGCCAAAACAATCTTTGCATGATCAATACCTGCGATCTCCTGAATGCTCTCCTTATTATAATTCTCATCTGCACCACAGCAGACCATGACGCTAAATTCTTTTGGGATTTCGTGACTCTCTATTTTTGATATCCTAAACCCTGCCCAATTAAAAAAATTCGTAACGAATGTATAGCGTGCATTTATCATCTTGGCATTGACTCCTGCCGCTGCTAAATATACTGAAGGACGATTCTCCTCACCGTTTGTCTCTACAAACTTCTCTACTTCTTTTCTTACTCTCTCAAAATCAGCAGATAATGACTTATGAGTATCTGACAATTGATCACTTTTGATTTTTTCATCAGGGTTACCAAAGTCATTCACCCCGACAACCTTTCGACGACCAGAAGCAATTCTTTCTTTTTGAAAATTCAGGTCTTTGGTGATTTCCGATTGAAACACTTTCTCTTTCACAGCGACTAAATAGCCACCCTTGCTCTCCATTTCTTGAAACATGCCCCAAGCCTCTTGAGCCAACTTCTTCGACAAGTCTTCCATATAGTAGGATCCAGTAGCTGGATCCATGGTTTTTGATAGGTAAGACTCATCTTTTAGCAAATTGGAAATATTGCGAGCAATTCTATCCGCCGAAGACAAACTATGATGAGGATCAATGGTTAAATAATCTGCGCCTCCCAAAATGGCAGACATGGATTCTGAAGTACATCTTAAAAAGTTCGTATTAGCATCTAAAGCAGATTTTGTAAAAGGAGAAGTCGAAGCATGAATCAGAATATTTGCTTCAGTGACTCCATATTGCTTTAACACTTGCGCCAGCAACCACCTCATGACTCTAATCTTACTCAATTCTAATAAGTAGCTTGAACCGATGTCAGTACTTACAAAAAGACTATTAATTATTTTATCTAGCGAATGTCCTTTATCTATCAAATGATTGATAATGAAAATGGACTGAGAAATCATATAGGACAACTCGGAAGTTACTCCTCCTCCACTCCTCTGCACAAGTCCACAGTCAATGTTGATGACACGATGTCCACTGACACTAGCAGAGAGTAAATCCTCCATAAGAGAGGTATGATCTTGTTCAATTGTTGATTCAATACTTCTTGAAAGATGAAAAACTAACACTTCGCCAGCGCCATCCTTAGGGTGTCTATTCTTCCACCAGTTTAGAAATTTTTGATAATCATCGAAACTTGAAGCCCTTAAAGCCAACGTGCAATATTCTGGCGACACTTTATTGAGGAACTTCTCCAAATGATTCAATTGAGAATTCTCCAAAATCAGGCCGTCGGCGCCATTCATTAAAGCGTTAAGCGCCTCATCATTCGTTGTATTGAATCCGGTCGGCTGAAGGTATTTCCAATCTAAAGTCTTCTTTAAAGGTATACGAAGTGTATCCTTCAGGTCCTCCTCATTGTAATAGGCTGAAAGAGATAATTCTCTTTCGCATTTCCATTCAGATATGCGTTGTGCGGTATCAGTACCTAGATCTTGAATGAGCTTGTTGGTCCACTCCTTTTTGGAAGCTTTATCAAACTCGTCAAAATTGTATTCTTTTATCATAATTTTTGGGTAGTAATCGCAATTTAAAGCGTTAGCAACGAAGAAGGAAAAATTGAGAATTAATTATTAAAAATCCCGCAACCAAGCCATTCAGAGGCAGAAAACAGCAAATCTTTAAAATTGCACTTTTCAAAGAACATTCAAAAAAAAGAAGCGGCTATTGATAATAGAACAATTTTCCAAAAAGTCAATACACTTTTCATTTTTTTGTTAATTATTTTTTGTTCAAATTTGATGTCCGCTTTAGAGAGAGATGTTGAAAATAATCAGTTTTTAACCACCAACAATTTTAAACGAATGCATGTAAAAATATGGGATAAGTGCTTAGAGTTTATTGGGTCGAAAATACCCGAACAAAGCTTTAAAACATGGTTTGAGCCGATTATTCCCATAAAATTCACTCACCCCGTACTTACTATCCAAGTGCCTTCACAATTCTTTTATGAATGGCTTGAAGACAATTACGTACAAGTACTTAAAGCAGCAATTCAAGCTGAAATCGGTGAAGAAGGGAAATTAGAATATTCTGTAATTGTAGATAAGGGGAACTCCTCAAATCAGCCATACACGGTCAATTTGGCCCAAAAAAACGGAATTTCGAAATTTGGACAAATCAAGGGGGATCAAAATCAACGTTTCGCGAGCCCTTTCGCCCTTCAAGCGGTAGATGGATGCTATCAGAAATCCAATCTGAATCCAGAAAATACATTTGATACCTATATCGAAGGGGATTGTAACCGTTTGGCAAGATCAGCTGGTTTTGCTGTTGCAACTAAGCCTGGCGTCACTTCTTTCAATCCATTAATGATTTATGGAGGTGTAGGGCTTGGAAAAACCCATTTGGTGCAGGCCATTGGAAACAGAATAAAAGAGGAGTCTCCGGAAAATTTTGTTCTGTATGTAGCCTCTGAAAAATTTGCCAATCAATTTATTGAGGCACTAAAAAATAACAACCTTCAGGATTTTACCAATTACTATCTCAACGTTGATACGTTGATTATTGATGATGTACAATTCTTCAAGGACAAAGTAAAGACGCAGGAGATTTTCTTCCACATCTTTAATCACTTGCACCAAAACGGTAAGCAAATCGTGATGTCGAGTGACAGACCTCCTACCGAGCTGCAAGGATTGCAAGAAAGATTAGTCTCAAGATTCAAATGGGGACTGACAGCTGATTTGCAAAACCCTGATTTTGAAACTCGACTAGCCATTATTCAGAAAAAGCTTCAAGATGATGGTTTGATCATCGATGATAAAGTATTGGAATATTTGGCGTATAGTGTAGATACAAACATCAGAGAGCTAGAAGGAGTACTCATTTCATTAGTGGCGCATTCTTCATTGAATAAAACTGATATTGATCTAGAACTAGCAAAGCAGACTTTGAAGTCAATCGTTAAAAACATAGAGTCAGAAGTTGGGATCGACTATATCCAGAAAACAGTTTCTGAATACTTCAATGTTTCGTCTGATGATCTTAAAGCTAAGACTCGTAAAAAGGAAATTGTAATTGCGAGACAATTGGCCATGTACTTCTCAAAAGACTACACGAATCACTCATTGAAGAGTATCGGAAGTCACTTTGGGGGACGAGATCACAGTACAGTAATTCATGCGCTACAGTCCGTCAATGACATGCTCGATACCGATGCCAGGTTTAGGTCATCCTTCTCTGAGCTAAAAAAGAAATTTAAAATGAAAGCCATATAGGCTTTCATTTTTTTATTCTCCTCACTCCAACTTCTTAGAATAGATACGGGAAGTACACCTTTCTCCCGGAAGTCGTAATTCCTGAGACAATCACTTTGCCTCTGATTTTGTTCAAGATATTTTCTAATTCCTGAGGAGACTCTATATGACTGTGATTGATTTCTGTGATAATAAATCCTTCTGGGATATCCAGTTTTCTAAAAAACCCGTTACCCACCTCAACCACTCTAATACCTGATTTTACTCCCAATAAGTTTCTTTCCGCTTTCGATATGGTCTCGAAAGAAGCTTGCATGGACTGCGACTTATAAATACTTCTTTTCAGCACTTCTGTCGTCCCCTCTCGATTGGTGAACTCCAATGTTTTCTGAACATTCTTATTCCCTCTTTTTAAAGTCAACTGAATCAAATCGCCCGGATACTTATAACCGATCATTTCCTCCAATTGGGCTTTATCATTGAGCGGTTCGCCATTGACTGCTACGACAATATCTCCTTTTTCCAAATCAGCCTTATCAGCTGCCCAACCCTTTTGCACATGAGTGATAATCACTCCGTTCAGATTGTTAATATTCAACTCCTTAGCTACTTCATTGTCAATATCTTCAAACTCTGCACCGAAGAATGCCTTTTGCACTTCACCATATTGTACAATATCATTAAACACCTTTTTCACTATATCTACAGGCACAGCAAACCCGTAACCAGCATAAGAGCCAGTCATTGATAAGATCGCTGTATTGATACCTATCAGCTGTCCATTCCTATTGACCAAAGCGCCTCCACTATTCCCTGGGTTAATGGCCGCATCTGTCTGAATGAACGACTCTATTGGAAACTTATCCTTGAGGATATGGATATTTCGTCCTTTAGCAGAAACAATTCCAGCTGTCACTGTTGAAGTTAAATTGAAAGGATTACCCACGGCTAGTACCCATTCCCCAACTTTTACCTCACTAGAATTACCCACAGCGATTGCAGGAAAGTTTTCAACATCAATCTTTATTACCGCCAGGTCTGTCGAAGGATCTGTACCTACAATATGTCCCTTGTAACTTCTTTTCTTATGAACCACTTCGATCTCATCTGCGTCCTCAATCACATGATTATTGGTAACGATATATCCGTCCTCCGAGAAGATCACGCCCGAACCCGTACTAATGCGCTGTGAAGTCCTGGGCTCAAAAAACCAGTCCATCCAGTGGCCAGTCCGATAATTGATGACGCTAAGATTCTTAATGAACACCACGCTGTTTGTGGATTGCTCTGAGGCATCTACAAAATCTTCGACCGGGAGTATATTGGAATTAGCCACAGAACTGTTCGAAACAAAATCAGACCTTTCCTGCGAGCTTTGTGAGCTTTCTATTCGGTTTTCTCCTTGATGCCTAAGTCCAGTGAATTCCGCGTACTCCAAAGTAAACCAGACACCAATTCCGGCAGATAAAAAAGCAACTAATCCTGTTTTTATATAATTAGACATGTTCATTCAATCGTTTTTTCAATTGAAAAATACGAAGTAATGACAAAGAAGTTAAAAGGAGGGTGTTAAAGATTGTTAAGCTATTTGCTCTTCAACCAGTCGAATGCTTCATCCACGCTCTGAAAGAATTTGTTGTGCGAAGCCTCCGGTATTTTGATAGTGTTCTGAATATCATCCACTGAGAATTTGGCGAACACATCCAAAGGAGAAACTGTTGCAGAATACTCAATACCCACTTTGATCATCTCCTTGGTAAAATCTCCAGCGATGTATCTCTGTGAGTTCTCGTCTAGTACCTCGATCTCCCGGGCATCGTAAAGCACTTTTCTTGCGCCTTCAAAAGTGACCGCATCAATGATGCGCTGAGCTACTGCTTTGATTTCATCATAGGTGCAAAATCCCGTCCAACGACTAGTGAGGATTTTGTTGATCGGGCTCCAAAAGACCTGAACATAAGGTTTGTTTAGATAAACCTTTGAGTCTTTAGGTATTTCAATTGAAGCATTCATTTTTCTTATGATCAAAAACTATAGCGTGTTAACAAAGTTAAAATCATTTTGAAATAAAAATATAATATTCAATTGACATTTTTTAGGCTAAAAATGCTTCCAACCCTGCGCTTGTAGTGAGACCGTGTTATTATTCTTGGTCACCATCTTTAGACCATTGGCTTTCTTATCTACATATCCAATGGTCGCGATATCTGGATGATTTTTGATTTTTTCAAAATCAGTTTGCCCGATAGTGAAAAGTAGTTCGTAATCTTCCCCACCATTCAGCGCACATGTCATAGGGTCCATGTTAAATTCCACAGCCGTGTCGTATGTCATTTTAGAAATTGGCAATTTATCCTCATAAATCGTGATCCCTACTTCAGAGTTTTTGGCAATATGAAACAGCTCAGAAGCCAAACCATCTGAAATATCAATCATAGATGTAGGCACCAAACCAAGATCCCCTAACTCATGAATCACATCCATTCTAGCAGAAGGCTTCAATTGTCGCTTCACGATGTAGTCGTACTTTTCCAAATCGGGCTGCATTTCAGGGTTTTCTTTAAAAACCGCTTTTTCTCTTTCCAATACCTGTAGCCCTAAGTATGCACCACCTAAATCACCAGTCACGCAGATAATGTCATTTTCTTCGGCATTTTTTCTATAGACTACCTTGTCTTTGGATACTTCCCCAATTACCGATACAGAGATCACTAATCCTGATGGAGATGATGTGGTATCTCCACCAACCAAATCCACTGAGAAGTCCTCGCAAGCGAACTGAATCCCCTTGTACAATTCTTCAATGGCTTCTACAGAAAATCGATTACTCAATCCCAAACTCACCGTAATCTGCTTCGGTAGCCCATTCATAGCAGCAATATCCGATATGTTGACCGCCACCGCTTTATATCCCAAATGCTGAAGTGGCATGTAGGACAAATCGAAATGCACACCTTCCAGCAACATGTCTGTAGATATCAATTGTAACAAATCACCAGACCCAAACACCGCCGCATCGTCGCCGATGCCTTTGAGGGTAGAACTGTTCTTATTCGTGAATTTCGAACTGATTTGATCTATCAATCCAAACTCTCCTATTTTTCCTATTTCCGTTCTCTTTGGTTGCTCCGACATTATTCTTTTATTTCCTGACACAGTTCTACTAATACCCCATTACTAGATTTTGGGTGGAGAAAACATACCAATTTGTTGTCCGCTCCTTTTTTTGGTTCTTTATTGATCAACTGAAAACCTTCGCCTTCTAATCGCTTCATTTCGGCATAAATGTCCTCTACCTCAAAGGCCAAATGATGGATACCTTCACCCTTTTTAGCAATAAACTTGGCGATAGCGCTATCTTCATCAGTGGCTTCCAACAATTCAACCTTGGACTCGCCCACTTTAAAAAATGAAGTGGAAACATTTTCTGAAGCTACCGTCTCCACTTTATAGCTTGGCTGACCAAAAATTTGTTCAAAAAGCTGATCCGAATCCTTCAGGTTCTTCACCGCGATACCAATGTGTTCTAGTTTCATTTGGGGATTAATTATTCAAAACGATTCTAAATAAATCGTTAGATTTGCAAAAAAAGTGAAACTTTTCTGCACGACGAAGGGTTTTCTACTTTTAAAAGTTAGACATTCAATCAGGTATTCAAAATACCATTAGATATAAAGAAAATATGTTGACCGTATCAGAAAAAGCGCAAAACAGAATTGTAGAATTAAAGAAGGCTGAAGGCCATACCGACCAGCACAACCTTAGGGTCTCTGTGAAAGGCGGTGGATGCTCGGGCTTGATGTATGATCTATCGTTCGATGATCAAATCACAGAAAAAGACGACGTGTTCGAAGGCGCCAATGGTGTGAAAGTGATCGTGGATAAGAAAAGCCTTTTCTATCTGCTAGACACTACCCTGGACTTCTCCGATGGCCTCAATGGCAAAGGTTTTCAATTCGTAAACCCGAACGCCACTAGAACCTGTGGTTGTGGCGAGAGCTTCGCAGTTTAAACTTCTTCAACTAAAATATTTGATAGCCGTGGATGGTCTCCTCGGCTATTTTTTTGTCCCTACTTTCGCTAGATCGCAACTGTATTGCGATTTTTCTTATCGGGCATTTGAAATGCTAAACAAGGTTTCAGTTATATAACATATATGCGACCGAGCGGAAAATCACGCATATTTTTTTGATAGTCATTTCGTAAGGAATTCGACGATAGTCGGATGACTGAAGAAATCTTCTCAGTTTATTGCAGCCACCACCAAATAACTTTCAGCCCTCATCCTCAAATGAGGAGATCCCTTCGTTGCTCTACGGGATGACTTTCAGTTAGCAAAGAGTCTGTTTCAAGCCTTAGAGAGTCCACCCCAGGTCGTAGCATCCGCTAGGACCCAAAATCAAATAGAGCGTCCGCCCGGTCAAGATCAAAATGGAATTCTTCTTTTAATATTTCAATCGGACGGACGCCCTTTCCCAAGACAAGCCCTAGGATCGCTTCGCTTAACCTACGAGTAGTGGGGGTATAAAATCAAGTCTCCAGACTTGATTACAACATCCTTCGCTAAGACTTAAAAGAGCTGGTGAAGAAATACGATCGAGCAAAACCGAACTCACTCCATTTCTGCTGTTTTCACTAGATCATTGCAACCATAATCTAATCTATACTGTTTTTGTTCGCCATTACTCACAACCATAATATTTAAGGTACCTTGTTTTTTCATAATTCGATCTCCAACATTCAATTCGAAAAACATGCCTGAACGCTCTATTAAGAATAAATCACTCCTAATAATTTCCTCCCCTTCATTATACTCAACAATTCTATGCAAATGATTGATAGAATCAACGTAAACATCTGACAATACAACATCAAATTTTCTACCAATAATTTCTTCCGTAAATTCACACTTTTTCTCTCTGTGTGAATTCAAGCCACAACTTTCTAAAACAGCAATCAAAACAATCAATTTAAAATATAAACCTTTCATGCATGAGTGGTTTAAAACACAAATAATTTCATAGCTCCTTCATTTTTTTATCTCCGGAAAGCTATCATTCCCAATCAACCCGACAGATTCAAAGCGATTGTCGTCGGCTCGATTTTCTAAGTTTAAGACACCTCGAGGACAAACGGCTGAGCAAACTCCACACCCCACACAAGAGGAACGGATGATATTTTCTCCGCGTTGGGCATACCAGCGCACGTCGATGCCCATTTCACAATACGTGGAGCAATTGCCACAAGAGATACATTGTCCACCGTTGGTAGTAATTCGAAATCTGGACTTGAATCGCTGCACCAGTCCAAGGTAGGCCGCCAATGGGCACCCAAATCTGCACCAAACCCGATTCCCCATCAAAGGATAAAAACCAGTACCTACCACGCCGGCAAAACCAGCGCCTATCCATCCTCCATAAATAGAACGGAGTTTGTATGAGCTCACCCCAATTATTTCACTCTCTCCCGTCCAATAGGTGTACAAAACACCAATCGTCATGATAATAGCAAAAACCAGCACAGCATGAATAGAAACACGTTCAAACTTCCAAGCGTTTAAAGATTTGTCTGACAACTGACGGAAAGGGTCTCCGGCAGTCTCAGCCAATCCACCACAACCACACACCCAGGAGCAATACCAGCGCTTACCAAAGAAATACACCATCACAGGCACGCCGATCAACGTCAAGCCAATGCCCCACCCCAACATAAACAAACCAATGCCGCCATGATTGATGAGTGTATTCAACTCATTATCAAAGAAAAAATCATAATCCAGCGGCCAGATGTTTTTGAAATCGAAATACGGTTGATTGAGGCGAATCAATATTTCTGGAATCAGAAAAGCAAAAGCCAATTGAAAAAACATCACCGAAGTAGTACGCCAAAGCTGGTACTTGCTATGTCGGTACTTGATCATCATACGCACACCCATCACTATAATGGCGAGCGTATAAATAAAACCATAAAGAAAAAATCGTCCAGCATCCGATCCTTTGAGCCACTGACTCACCGGGTCTACCATTAATATCCAACTGGTCATGTATTCTGGGTAGAAATACAAAACGATATAAAAAAGGATCAAGAAGGTGCCGAGCAGTATACCAATCCAACCTATGTTTTTAGCTTGGCTATGAAAGGTACCATCATTCTTAATACCAGGAGGTCCAAGTATTTTCTTGTTGGGCAGAATGTAAAGCAAGGCACCCAGAATCATCAATGAATAGATCAGAGAAAAAGACAACCCCTTGTTTTGCGAGATCCACCCTACTGACGAAGCTTTCGTTAGGGCATACTTGAGGTCTTTAATTTCATATGCGTTGAAGCCTTTTTGATTGATGACACCATATTTTGAAATGTTTTCCTGTACCACTTGAAGTGAATTGCGCAATTCCTCTTCACTGCTGAAAGTCCGACCGTCTAACCATCCGCCAAAAGACTGAAACGCCTCCCATTGAAACCCGGTGACAGCGTCCTTAGTTCTGAAGGCTTGTAGAGCCTTATCCATAGTAAAAGCACCATCCGAGTTGGATTTAACGATTTGATCAATTCTTTGGTCACTGATTCCAAATCGCTTCAATTGATTGGTATTAACCTCATTGAACACCTCATCCACTGCCGAATTGAAACTAAAAGCATTTGAATGTATTACTCCGATTTCATTTTGTCCAAATGATTTGAACAATTCTGATTTAGCCGAATCACTGATCTGCTCATCTACGATTTGCTCCGTCAGTTTATAGTTTTCACTTACAAAAGCGCCCAAAAACAACCCAAACCCTATTAAGAATACAATGAGTCCAATATTTTGTATCAATTTATAATTCATGCGAATAGCCTTTTAAATAAGGAAGGTTTTGTGTTTTTGATGGTCATAAAATCAAATTCTTGATTGAATTGATCCCGGATATCATATTCATGGGTTTTGTAAAACTCAGGGTCGAAATTGGCTTGATCGAGATGCTCCATCACAAAATTGATCTTCTTTTGATTGACTATCCAGTCATCCCAAACCTCATGTCGCATTCTAATTCCAAATACGTTGACACCCAAAACCGCCATAGATTTCTCATCGAACACCACTCGCAACAATTTCTTATGATCTGCAGACTGCCAAACGAATTGCTCTTCGCCAGCTTCTAATTGAGGTTTTACCTGACCGTACGTTTGATATTCAATATTGAAGAACTTGGCTGAGTTGAACCATACTCCCGGTTTATAAGCAGTCTTCTCTTCTGTGATTGTTCGAGCCAGCGTCTCTCCCATCATGCGGCCAGTATACCACACCTGCTCGACAGGTCGCCGACCGGTTAGTGGTTTTTGATGTTCGGCACAATCACCAATTGCATACACATCAGGGATGTTTGTTTCCAAATATTCATTGACCATGATGCCCCGGTTTATCTCTAAACCAGACTCTTTCAGCCAACTGACATTAGGCGAAACACCAACGGTGAGCCCTACAAATTGACAATCTATCCTTTCTCCACTATTGGTAATAACAGCAGTCACTTGATTTTGACTATCCGTTTCAATCTCCTTGAGCTCAGTTTCCAAGCGTAGGTCAATGTGATGCTCAATGATTTCCTGATTGATCATTTTAGCTTCCTCTTCGGGCAAGACGATATCCCAAAAATTCTTCTCTCTCACCAAAAAAGTTACTTCTACGCCTCTGGAATGAAACATTTCAGCTAATTCAACACCTATCAGCCCTCCTCCAACTATGACCGCCTGTTTAGTTGTTTTTGTTTGCTCTGCTATGTAGTCTAAATCTTGTTTGCTGTACAAACCACTCACTCCGTTTGCATCCTG
This sequence comes from Reichenbachiella sp., assembly GCF_033344935.1. Lineage (NCBI taxonomy): Bacteria > Pseudomonadati > Bacteroidota > Cytophagia > Cytophagales > Reichenbachiellaceae > Reichenbachiella > Reichenbachiella sp. The sequence continues at coordinate 3,339,467 of NZ_JAWPMM010000001.1, forward strand.
CCCTGGCCAACCGAATTTATTTGGTGTCGACCCAGTAGCCAAGATTAGTTTATCATAGTACAATTCTTGATTCTCTCCAATGCTTAAAGATTTTGAATCAAAGTCAACGCCTGTCACCCAACCATTGATCAGTTCAATCTTATTTTTCTTCCAAAACCAGTTTTCGTAGGGTTGTGTATGCTCAAACTTCATGTGACCCATATAAACATACATGAGCGCAGTTCTTGAAAAGAAATAGTCAGTCTCTCCTGAAATCACCGTTATTCGGCAATCAGCTCGTTTTCTAATATGCCGTGCCGCGGTTATACCAGCGATGCCATTCCCTATAATAACAATATGTGTGTCCTCTTGCATATAGCCTTAATGATGTTCAGCACTACTTAATTCAAATCTAAAATACAACTATCAGAAAGAAAGTTCCATTCATATAGGTAATTCCCCTATTAAATAGTGAATACCCGTAATTTTCACATTTTTTCTAAGAATAGTTTTGTGTGTTGGTACAGCTTATTATCTTTGTATCACAATTTCGAAAGAAAGAAAAATATTTCGAATTGCTACATCTTTCTGGCACGATTATCGTATATTAAGGGTAGCATTCAATTACAACATTTAAGGTTGTTGAGGTAAGTTTAGGTTAGGTTGGTTTAGGGGTTGCACGTCAAAAGGCAGCCCCTTCCTTTTTTATAAGCCTTTACTTTTCTAAATCAGAGCGGTCAAATTCGCAATCTCCCCTTCGTACTTTTTACAACTCACGCCAAACTTCTCAAGGAAATCTATTCCTTCATCTGAGGTCAACCCTTTGTATTCTGCATAAGATTTTAAATAAACCACCTCAGAAATACCCATAGAGAAAATGATCCTTGCACAAGATAAACAGGGAGAAAGAGTCACATACAATTTTGACCCCTCTACAGATGCATTGTTTTTAACGGCATACAGAATGGCATTTTGTTCGGCATGAATGGCCAACGTACAGCTTCCTTTAGAGTCTCTGTCACAGCCTTTTTCTGGGAATTCCTCGTCACAATTATGTGTATGAGCAGGAGGTCCATTATACCCTATGGATATAATCCTTGTTTCTTTAACCAATACAGCTCCTACATGCCTTTTGATACAATGTGAACGTTTGGCCAGGTTTACAGCCAGTTCCATATAAATATCATCAAAATCAGGTCTCTTCATATCTCTTCATCTTATGAAAGCAATTTACCCAATACCACATTTCTCAAACAGTATTTTAAGTGTTAATTGAGCTCAAACGTCAATTACTTATAATTGCACCACATTAAACCAAAAAACTAAAATGAACTTTCGCATTCTCCTTTTAGCCACTACCCTTCTAACCACCCACTGTACCACTCCTCAAACGGAACAAAGAAAGCAGGGACTACTGAGTCAAAATGGCATGGTGGTGTCTGCCCATACCTTAGCCTCGGAAGCTGGAAAAGAAATCCTTCAGTCTGGAGGTAATGCTTTTGATGCCGCAGTCGTAACCCATTTTGTGCTTGCGGTAGTTTATCCTCAAGCAGGAAATATTGGAGGTGGCGGGTTTGCCGTTTTTCGTTTTTCCAATGGAGACACTGGTTCCCTTGACTTCAGAGAAAAAGCTCCTTTGGCTGCAAGTACCAATATGTATCTCGACGAAAATGGAGAAGTTATTCAAGGAAAAAGTTTGACTGGTCATCTCGCAGTTGGCGTACCCGGATCAGTAGATGGTCTATATAATTTACATTCAAAATATGGCCAACTTCCTTGGTCAACTTTGATTCAACCTGCCATAGATCTAGCAAAAAATGGACATGCAATTAATGAAACATTAGCCCAAGAACTCAACCGGTTTAAGAACAAATTTCTCGAAGTAAATCAAAGAGAAACTGTCTACACCAAAGTCAATAATTGGCAAAAAGGCGATACGCTAATCAATGCTGATTTAGCCAAAACCTTGAGTACAATTCAGACCCAGGGAAGTGAAGGGTTCTACTCAGGTTGGGTAGCAGAAGCGCTATCAAAAGAAAGTAAAAAAGGCAATGGGTTAATTACGCTGGAAGACCTCAAAAAATACAAATCGAAATGGAGACAGCCGCTTGTGGGCACCTACAAAAATAGGAAAATTATTACCATGGCTCCACCTTCGGCTGGCGGTGTAACTCTCCTTCAAATGTTACAAGGATCCGAACAATTCGACTTCAAAAAATCGGGACACAACTCGACAGCTACCATCCACCAAATGATAGAGATTGAGCGACGAGGATATGCAGATCGAGCTACCTATTTGGGAGACCCAGACTATGTAGAAATTCCACTAGACAAATTGCTTAGTTCGGATTATAACAAGGAGAAATTTTCTGACATTGATCTTACAAAAGCCACTCCATCCGAGCACATAAAAGAGGGACAAGTAGAAGTAATTGAGAGCATGGAAACCACTCACTTTTCTATCCTCGATTCGGAAGGAAATGCAGTAGCTATTACCACAACTTTGAATAGTTATTTCGGATCCAAAGTTGTCATCGAAGGAGCCGGTTTTTTCCTTAATAATGAGATGAATGATTTCAGTATGAAATCTGGAGTTCCCAACCAATTTGGGTTGATCAGTACCACTGTAAATTCCATAGAGCCAGAGAAGAGAATGCTTAGTTCCATGACCCCAACGATCGTCGAAAATAATGATCGCATTGAAATGATTTTGGGCACACCCGGGGGCTCTACAATAATCACCTCTGTTTACCAAACGATACTCAATATGATAGATCACAATATGACTATGCAAGAGGCAGTAGATGCTCCAAAATTTCACAGTCAATGGCTACCTGACAAAGTGTATTTTGAGGAAGGAAAATTCGACCAAACTGTACTGGATTCCTTGCAACAAATGGGACATAGTATTCAACTCAGAGAATCACTTGGCAAACTTGAATGCATCTATGTTTACGAAGATGGAACGATAGAAGGAGCACCAGATATTACTCGCAATGAAAGTGCTGCTGCGGGATTCTAGCGCTCATATCTTGTTATCATTCAGGTCAAAATAATCCACCCACTCATTTTGATTACCGAAAATCAAGAAGTATAAAATGATAAAATCAAAAATTTAAGTTAATGACCTTAAATATTTGATTTATAAAATATTAAGCAGTTCCAATAGATTTTATCTATCAGATAAATACTTTGATTTTTGGTTCTTCATTTCTTTGGTTTTTTGCTATCAAATCGGGAATTCTATTTAATTTGTAACTTTGAATTTATGCTTAGAATATTATGGCCTCAGACAAAATCCAACTCCCTTTAGATCTTTCCTACCTATACGAGATCAGCGATCATGACAGAGAATTTATTTATGAGATGATCATGACTATCGTTAAGAATACGCCAGATATGCTGAGTGATATTGAGCGTGAAGGAAAAGCAGAAAATTGGGATCAAGTAGGTAGGCTCATGCACAAACTCAAACCCTCTCTTTTGTTATTGAACATAGACAACTTATCCGCCCATATTCGTGAGCTGGAAGGCAATGCTAAGGCACCTAGAAATATGGAGTTGATACCAAAACAAATCGCAGAGCTACGAGAACTCTGCGATATCATTTTGAAAGAATTAAACGACCTGATTCAGTCAGATCAATTCTAAATTTTATTCCCATTCGATGGTAGCTGGCGGCTTCGAACTGATGTCGTAAACCACTCGATTTACACCCTTCACTTTGTTGATAATTTGGTTCGAAATGTCAGCTAAAAAATCGTATGGTAAATGGCACCAATCGGCAGTCATTCCGTCCACACTTGAAACCGCTCGAAGTGCCACCACACGTTCGTAAGTTCGTTCGTCTCCCATCACTCCTACTGACTGAATGGGAAGCAGCATAGCACCCGCCTGCCACACGTCATCATAGAGTCCTTTGTCCTTCAGTCCATTGATAAAAATGTGATCAACTTCCTGCAGAATTTGAACTTTCTCAGCGGTGATATCTCCTAGAATTCTAATACCCAAACCTGGTCCCGGGAATGGGTGACGACCCAATATTTTCTCATCAATATCAAGTGACCTTCCGACTCTTCTTACTTCATCTTTGAAGAGCGTATTCAGCGGCTCGACCACCTTCAAATTCATCTTCGCTGGTAGGCCTCCAACGTTGTGATGAGACTTGATAGTAACGGATGGTCCATTGACAGAAACAGACTCAATGACGTCTGGATAAATAGTACCTTGACCTAACCATTTTACGTTCTTAATTTTCTTTGCTTCAGCATCAAATACTTCGATAAATACTCGACCGATAGCCTTGCGCTTATCCTCTGGATCTGTTAATCCTTCGAGTGCTTTGTAGAACTCCTTCGAAGCGTCTACACCCTTTACATTGAGTCCCATTCCTTCGTATGATTTTAGCACATCGCTAAACTCATTTTTACGAAGCAAGCCATTATCAACAAAGATGCAATGCAAGTTTTTTCCGATGGCATGATGGATGAGCATCGCAGCCACCGAGGAGTCCACCCCACCCGATAATCCAAGGACTACTTGATCGTCTCCCAATTGATCCCTGAGATCCGAAACTGTTGCATCAACAAAAATATCCGGAGTCCAATCCTGGCTACACTTACAGATGTGAACGACAAAGTTTCTCAAGATAATTTTTCCTTGAGTAGAATGAGTTACCTCTGGGTGAAACTGAATACACCAAACTGGATGAGTCGTACTATGGAAAGCTGCCACCTCCACTTGCGGCGTGCTAGCAATTATTTCAAAATGATCAGGAATGCTTTTGATGGTGTCGCTATGAGACATCCATACCTGTGAGTCAATATTGACTTCTTTTAGCAATTCGTTGGTAGTATCTACTTTTGAAAGATTCGCTCTACCATATTCTCTAATCTTCGATGGAGTAATTTCTCCACCCGATTTATGCGCTACGAGCTGGGCTCCATAACAAACACCAAGAATGGGTACTTCGCCAATCAAAGCGCCTAAATTGATGTCTGGATGATCTTCTTGTCTTACAGAGCAAGGACTTCCAGAAAGAATGAGACCCTTAACTGAATCGTCTAGTTCGGGTATCTTACTAAAGGGGTGAATTTCACAATAAACATTCAGCTCTCTGACGCGACGTGCGATCAATTGTGTGTATTGAGAACCGAAATCGAGGATGATAATCTTTTCTGCCATGCGCAAAATTAACACAGCCTTTCTGACCTGCAAGAGGTCTGATGAATTAAGTTTAGGAATTATTTCAGGCTTTTGAAAAATGGCATTTCAGCCTTCCTCAAAAACGCTGTAGCGCATATTTAAGATAGAGATTGACCGCAGGAATAGATTTATCAAAAGTTCGTCCGTACCCCGGAATGGTGTAGACATCGAGAGGCTCTTGTTCATCATACTTATCCATAATACGCAATCGCAAATGAAATCCGGCATAAAGTCCCTTCCATAGCTTTGCCTCGGAGCTCATCACGACCTCAAACCATTGGGCAGATAGGCCGTCTCGAACGAATGGCTCAAACAAATCATCATACAAGCCAGAGGCACTAGCAATATCCAGTGCACCCTTATCCTTAAAACTAGATTTTGCATATCGAGCAGAAAAGTACAGGTTGTTCTTAGCTGTAAAATCAATTTTATACCCGAGACCAACTCTAAAATAATTTCCTTCAGATGTGTAATCTGTGTTTTGATAGGCCCCATGGGGAGTCAAAGTAGAGAAACCATACTCTCCTATCAATACCAAACGGTCTTTGAACTCAACCTGGCCTCCAAATTCATACTTTGATTCTGTATTCAAGAACTGAGCAGCCAATTTCCCATAATCTACGGATACGGCAATTGAGGATAAAAATGGTATCGACAATTCTTCATCCACATCTTCTGCAACTTGTAGTGAATCCTGCCCCATGCTTTGAAAAGAGACAAATACCATTAAAAACAATAAGTATCTAAAATTCGACATAGATAGTTGTTTTTGAGGCTTCGCAGCCATTGCATGACAAATATGGGTTCTTAAAATCAGTGCTTATAATATTGAAATCTGATGTTCCTATAACTACTTTATTTTTTTCATCAGCAGCGGTTGTTCTACTGTAACTAACCACCAAATTATAAACACTATCGGCTATGGTAATATCTACATCAATATCATCAGCTTGCATGTCCAAAGGCAATTTCCATATCGTGCTACTATCTTCATAGGAGATACTTTGCCCATTTTTATTGTTTTCAATCGTGATAATTTTCACAGAGCCAGAATTGATTGTAGTTGCTGTTGATAGCCAACCTTTATATGAAGCATTCACAACAGAATCTTCATCTTCTATGATATTGAGACTAGCATTTAGCTTTAAGATATTTTCTGCGACGATGGTACTGTCCTGCTTCAAATCGCCACCATTGGCAATAGAATCGGTGAGAGTAATCAAACTATCTACCAGCAAGTCTGCACTATCTTCAAGAGCTAAAATTATAGAATCATAGACTTCCAACTCAATAGTCAAGGAATCGGTAATAAGATTCACGGCATCAAGGCTATCCTTATTCAAAAAAAATATACTCACTGAAGGATCATTGACCGTAGGATCAATATCTTCTTCGCAAGCCCAAATAGCAGCAAAGACTCCCATATAGAGAATCAAGATTCTCAACGCCTTGCCATACTTAGAAAAATTCTTGTTTGCCATTACGCAAATCTAAACGATCACAGATATTTTAAATGCATTAAATTTCAGTTCTTATTATCAACATACCAACCAATGTTCACCTCTTGTACACCTAACTCTCTTCAATCCAATTAGCACTGTTGATAAATTTGCTAAAAACAAACCGAAAAATCATGTTTAGACTAAAACCGCTTAAACTAAGTATAATTCTTACCCTGACTCTTTTTGCCTGCAGTCAATTAAAAAAAGCTCCCAATCTTCAAGCTCCGCTATTTGACCAACTTGGTGACAACCACTTTGCAATCACCACTTCCAACGAATGGAGCCAGAAATTCTTCGATCAAGGATTGACCTTGACCTATGGACTCAATCATACCGAAGCCATGCGTTCCTTTAAAGAGGCTGCTAGACTAGACGAAGAATGCGCCATGTGTTATTGGGGAATGGCCTACGTACTTGGACCGAATATCAATGCAGCCATGGATTCCTCCTTGGTTGTAGAAGCGAATGGATACATCGCTCAGGCAAAACAATATCTAGACAAGGTAACTCCGCTAGAACAGCAAATGATAGAAGCAATAGACCTCAGATATCCTAAAGGCGAAAAACAAACCCTTGCTACATGTTACGAGTCCTTTGCCGATGCCATGCGAACAGCGCATATCAATTTCAAAGAAAATAATGATGTGGCTACTTTATGTGCAGAAGCCCTTATGGATTTACATCCCTGGGATTATTGGGACACTGAAACAGGTGACCCTCAACCATGGACCAGAGAAATATTGAATATTTTAGAAAATACGCTTGTTGCTAACCCTAAACACCCAGGAGCTAATCATTATTACATCCACGCTACAGAAGCTTCCAGAAATCCAGGTCGAGCCATTGAAGCAGCTAATACTTTAATTGATCTAGTACCGGCAGCTGGCCATTTAGTTCATATGCCAGCTCATATTTATATCAGAACCGGAGACTATCATAAAGGAAGTATAGCTGGCGAATTATCAGTAGTTGCAGACAGTCTATATATTACCAATTGTAAAGCTCAGGGCGTATACCCGTTATCCTACTACCCGCACAACTATCACTTTCTAGCAGCTACAGCTACCTTAGAAGGCAGAGGCAATCTCGCTATCCAGTCGGCTTTTAAAGTGGCTCAAAATGCGGATGCCCAACTCATGTATCAGTCAGAATGGGCTACGTTGCAGCATTATTACATCATTCCTTATTACATACTAGTCAAATTCGGTCAGTGGGATAAAGTCCTAGAGCTGCCCAAACCAGATCTACTTTATCCAGAAGCCATTTGGCATTATGCTCGTGGAATGGCCTTTCTTGGTACCAACCAAATCGAACAGGCTCAGAATGAATTGGTGTCGCTACAAAAAATCAATGACAAAGAGGAGCTTCAGCAAATCTCCATATGGGAATTGAATACGGTCGATCATTTGGTACGTATTGCTACGCTCATTTTGGAAGCTGAATTAGAGAATAATCAAGGCAATGTTGAATTAGCCATATCCAAGCTTATTGAAGCTGTGGCTGTTGAAGATCAACTAAACTACAATGAGCCTCCAGATTGGTTTTTCTCGGTGAGACATATTTTGGGAGCTATCTATTTAGAAAATAACGCTTATGAACTGGCTGAAAAAACCTATTTGGAAGATTTAGCCATATACCCTAAAAATGGCTGGGCACTCAAAGGATTGCAGATGAGTCTGGAAGCACAAGACAGAACAAATGAGGCCCAAAAGGTATCAGAAGAGCTCTCAGAAGCCTGGCAGCATGCGGATTTTGAATTATCTTCATCAAGGATTCTGAATACATCAATCCCTGTATTTAATGACCTAGATGTCAAAACACTATCTGCGCGACTCACCAATATTCCAGAACTACCTATCTGCGGGGTAAAGAAAAAGTCTTAAATATTGCATGGAATTATGCACGCTCAAACTTTAGAAATCCTTTTGAGCGTGTATATTGCATTATGGTCAAAAATGGATTTTTGGTGGGGGTATGTTGGCTAATTATGCTAACAGCTGGACAGGCTCAAAACATGGTACTCAACCCAAGTTTCGAGGAGAACTGGGACTGTCCATTTACCATGAATCAACTCAAGTTCACCAAATCATGGTTTCCATTTGGAACCGCTGACCCCTCTCCTGATTTCTTTCATTCTTGCAATACCAAAAATATCATGGGTGTTCCAAAAAGTGTGTTTGGCGAACAAGAAGCGCATAGTGGAGAGGCTTATATCGGAGTCATTTCTTATTTAACTTCCAAAAGTGGGCGTGGCTGGCGTGTTCCGGAAAATCACCGTGAATATGCCATGGTACAACTCACCAAACCGCTTGTAGCAGGTAATCAATATTATGCAGAAATGTGGGTAAACCTTGCAGACAACTGTGAATTTGCTATCAATGATTTTGGCATGTACTTCACTAGAGATATGCCGAGTTTCGATTGGCAAATCATGAATTTCAACCACTACAAGCCTCAAGTATCAAATCCCAAAGATCGGATGTTAGACGATAATGAAAACTGGATTAAAATATCAGGAACATTCACAGCCAAGGGAGATGAACTGGCCCTTACGATCGGAACCTTCGCTCCTGATTCAGCCTTAAAAACGAAGAAAACCAAGCGCCAATTTTCTCATATCAGAGACAAAAGAACTCCTAAGCATCTACAGCCTCAAATTTCCTACTATTTGATTGATGATGTGCTTGTTCGTCCTGTAGACCCTAATGAGTCAATTTATCCTGACCCAGAAATTGCGAAAGTAGAACCAGAAGATGAATACTTTGGACCAGCGGAAGTCGGTAAAAAGTTTACTTTACAAAACATCTATTTCGAATTCGACAAGGCTCAATTACTCAGGACATCCTATTTGGAGCTCAACAAGCTGTTAGCCTATTTAGAAAAGTATCCAAGGGTTAAAATCGAAATCGAAGGACATACCGACAATGTAGGTTCCAGGGAATACAATCAAAAACTGTCTGAAGCTCGAGCCAAGGCCGTAGTAGATTACTTAGTCGCCAAAGGCCTGAATGAGTTTAGATTAGAATTCAAGGGATATGGCAGTAGTCAACCCATCGTACCCAATGACACCCCACAAAATCAAGCGCTTAACAGACGTGTGGAGTTTGTGATTCTTGAAAACTAAAAGCTAACGACCAGCTTCCCCATCTGATCCCCTGCATGCATTTCGTCAAAGGCCGAAACAATTTGATCGAAGTCTCTAGTGGATGAAAGAATAGGTTTTATGTTGTTTGCAGAGACGAAATCGACCATTTCGTTAAATTCTTTATCAGAGCCCATAGTACTACCATGAATGCTCGCCTGACTCCAAAATAATCGAAACATATCTAAATTCTTCGGCGCGCCAGTAGTAGAACCGTAGTGTACCAGCTTCCCTCCCGGTTTAACCAATCTCAAATAGTCATTCATACTACTACCACCTGCACTATCAATGATGACATCAAAACCTCCAGTGGATTTCAAAGCATTCTTCGCCCAATCCTCTTCTTTGTATATAAACCCTCCAGCAGCTCCCCGTGCTATCAATTGATCTAACTTTTCTTGACTTCCTGAAGTCACAAATACTTCTGCTCCCGCGGCTAAGGCAAATTGAAATGCAAACTGAGCCACTCCTCCGCCTATTCCTGTAACCAAAACTTTTTGACCTTTACAAATTTGACCTTTTGTGAAAGTAGCTCGATAGGCCGTCACCCCCCCTAATGGCAAGGCTGCAGCTTCTGAGAAATCTAAATGAGAAGGTTTATTACACAAACGATCGGCATTTACAACTACATATTCTGCAAACGTACCGTTCGTTGGCATGCCTAGGATATGGTAATCTATCGATTGCGCAGCCTCATTGTCTCCCCAATTGATATTCGGATTGATGATGACTTCCTTGTTGAGCCAAATTGGATCTACACCCTCTCCTATTTCTGTGACGATACCCGCGCCATCAGAGCCTAATACGGTATTATATTTTAAACCAGGATACATCCCAATTCTACACCATTGGTCTCGATGATTTAGAGCTGCAGCTTTTATTTGAATAAGCACTTCTCCTTCCTTAGGAGTCGGTTTATCAATATCTCGAATAGCAATTTTATCTTGACTTTCGTCAACTAGTAATAGGGCTTTCATGTTGTTCTGGGTTCTAAGTTAAATTAGAAAGGTGCTTCTCCTGAAGAACCAGCACCTTCGCCTTCATTGGCTTTAGACGGAAATGTCATAGTGTTTGGTGAGCTATCAAATTCTGCCGGGATACCAGCAGATGGAAATCCTCCTCCACTATAGTCTCCACCCATAATCGATCCATCCAAATCAGCAAACTTGGTAAATCTACCGATAAACTTAAGTTTCACATTTTCCAAAGAACCGTTTCTGTGCTTAGCAATAATCACCTCACCGGTACCTGCCGTAGGCAAACCGTCTTCGTCTTCTGTAATATCATAGTATTCTGGACGATAAAGAAACATAACCATATCTGCATCCTGCTCGATAGATCCGGACTCCCTCAAATCTGAAAGTTGAGGTCGTTTGTCTCCACCTCTGGTTTCCACCGCTCTACTCAACTGAGACAGTGCAATCACCGGTACATTCAATTCTTTGGCAATTCCTTTTAGTGCCCTAGATATCGAAGCAATCTCTTGTTCCCTGTTACCAGCTCCACCGCCAGATTTTGAAGAATCACCAGACATGAGCTGCAAATAATCAATGATGATCATTTTGATATCGTGTTGCGCTTTTAGTCTCCTACATTTAGCTCTCAATTCAAGAATACTCAAACCAGGAGTATCATCGATAAATATTGGTGCTTCGGTTAATCGAGCCGTTTTATGAACTAGCTGTTCCCACTCGTGGTCTGCCAGATTTCCCTTTTTAATCTTATCACTTTCCAATTCCGCTTCAGCAGATATCAATCTGTTTACTAACTGAATAGAGGACATCTCTAGAGAAAAGATAGCAACAGCTTCACCAAATTCTACTGCAGCATTTCTCATGGCCGAGACCACAAAGGCGGTCTTTCCCATCGCAGGACGTGCTGCGATAATAACCAAATCCGATGCCTGCCAACCGGCAGTCACTCGATCTAACTCTGTGAATCCACTTGGCACCCCTGTCAGACCATCTTTGTGCTCCTTTCGAGCTTCAATCTCCATGATCGCCTCATGCATCAATTGCTGCATGCCGGCATAGTTCTTTTTGATATTCGATTCTGAAATTTCGAATAGTGCTTGCTCCGTCCTGTCAAGTAGTTCAAAAACATCCTCAGTATCTTCAAAAGCATCTTCCTGAATCTTGGCAGAAATTCGAATCAAATCTCTTTTAATAGCCTGCTCAGTAATAATACGAGCATGATATTCAATATTGGCTGCTGAGTTTACTCTGGTAGTCAGATTGGCTATATGGTAAGCGCCGCCAGCGATTTCTAAGGTTCCATTCTTTCTCAGTTGAGCCGTTACGGTCATGATATCTACAGGTTCAGACTTGTTGAAAAGCTGAACTATAGCTTCGTAGATTTTAGCATGACGATCGTCGTAAAAGCTCTGTGGCTTCAGAATATCAATGACCGTGGTCAATGCATCCTTTTCCAGCATCAATGCGCCCAGAACAGTCTCTTCTATATCAACGGCCTGTGGCTGCATTTTACCTAATGGTACTAATGCGGTTTTGGAAGGGTTCTTCCTGTTACCTGTTCTGTTTTTGATATTTCCTTGATCTGGAGAATCTATATTGGCCATAATTTTATAAAGAGAAACCTAGAATTACATCTATTTCAAATTCGAAAACAAACTTATGAAAATGGGCGGTGTATTCTTTCTAAAATTTACATGGCTTATAGACAACATTTCCACAATGAAATGAATGTATAAGAGTCATTACATTATTAAACGTTTACTTATCAGAATATTGTTGTTCAAATTTTAAGCTTGGGTTTAATTTGCACACCTTACTAATTGTCTTATTTTTGAAAAAATTCGAATCCCGCATGAGTCAGCAAAATCAGAAAATATACATTATCGCCATTGGAGGTGCAGTAATGAGCAGTTTAGCCATTGCCTTAAAGAAAAAAGGAATGACTGTATCTGGTTCTGACGATAAGATTTATGATCCTGCGGCAAGTTTATTAAAATCCCATGATCTCCTACCCAATCAAATGGGCTGGGATGCCAATAGAATTGATGACTCAATAGATGCTGTAATTGTAGGTATGCATGCGAAAGCAGATAATCCTGAATTACTAAAAGCTCAAGAATTAGGAATTAAAATCTGGTCCTATCCAGAATTCATCAGAGCCCAATCTAACAATAAGCAAAGAATTGTAATTGCCGGCAGCCATGGTAAAACCACCATTACAGGTACAATTATACACGTACTTAACTATTGGAAGCGTGACTTCGATTATGTAATTGGTGCTAAGGTTAATGGAATCGACGAGACGATAAAACTTTCGAATGCACCCGTCATAATCATTGAAGGCGATGAATACTTTACTTCACCTCTCGATCCAGAACCAAAATTTCTAAAATATGATCATCATATCGCACTGATCAGCGGCACGGCGTGGGATCATATTAATGTTTATCCGACAGAAAAAAACTATCTCGAACAATTTGAAAAACTGGCAGATCGTACACCGAAAGCTGGAACTCTAGTTTACTGCACCGATGATAAACAAGCCAAAAAAATTGGATCAGCAGAAAGAGCAGACGTTCGTCAGGAACCATACGAAACGCCCAAATACAAAGTAAAAAATGGTGCTTTTGTCATTAATGGAGATACGCCTCTCAAGCTTTTTGGCAAGCACAACATGCAAAACATTGAAGGAGCTAAAACAATTCTGAAAAGAATTGGAATTACAGATGAGCAATTTCACGAGGCAGTAGCATCTTTTGAAGGCGCATTTAAACGAAATAACCTCTTGGCTGAAAATAGTGACACATCAGTTTATACCGACTTTGCGCATGCACCCTCTAAATTAGCTGCTACCTCTGCGGCACTAAAAGAGCTGCACCCAAAAAGAAAATTAGTGGCTTGTTATGAACTGCACACCTTTAGTAGTTTAAATAAAGATTTCTTATCCAACTACAAAGGCACTTACAAGTCTCCCGATGAAGCCATCGTCTTTTTCGATCAAAAAGTAGTTGAAGAAAAGAACTATACTCCTTTTACAGAGGCTGAAATAAAAGATGCATTTGGGAGAAAGGATCTCATTGTATTTACAGACACCAATAAACTTCAGTCTCATCTTGAAGCTAAAGCCTGGAAAGATCATGACCTATTATTCATGAGTTCTGGCACTTTCGGCGGAATGGACATAGCTGCGTTTGCAGAAAAAATCGTTTAATAATCAGACCTCTGGTTAATCATTAGAAACAACATCAATGCAATTAAAATTAAAAAATCCACTGGCGGTTTTCGATCTGGAAACTACCGGAACTAATATATCTACTGATCGCATTGTTGAGATCTCTGTGGTAAAAATCATGCCTGATGGTGAGGAAATCATCAAAACGATGAAAATCAATCCAACCATTCCAATACCGGTTGAAACCAGTATGATTCATGGCATCTATGACAAGGATGTTAAGGACGCTCCTACTTTTAAATCTATTGCCAAAAGTCTAGCTGAGTTCCTCAATGGTTGCGACTTGGGAGGATTCAATTGTCTGAAATTTGATATTCCCCTTTTGGTCGAAGAATTTGCAAGAGTAGAAGTGGATTTTGATATTTCTAATAGAAAATTCGTTGATGCCCAGAAAATTTTCCATATGATGGAAAAAAGAACATTAACCGCTGCATATCAATTCTACTGTGGCAAATCATTGGATGATGCCCATAGTGCCGAAGCAGATACTTTGGCAACAGCTGCTGTAATCAAAGCTCAAGTAGAAAGATACGATGGACAAGAAGTAGTAAACCCAATGGGTAAAGTGATTGGTACTATTGCCAATGACATGAAAAACTTGCATGAAGTCACTGCTGCTAATATGGTAGATCTAGCCGGCAGATTTGTAACTAATGATGAAGGTGTTGAAGTATTTAACTTTGGGAAACACAGACACAAACCTGTGGAAGACATCTTGAAAGCCGAACCAGGCTATTACGACTGGATGATGAAAGGAGACTTTCCTTTAGATACCAAAAGAAAGTTAACACAAATAAAACTTAGAGGGTTTAACGCTAGATAATTAGTTTACATTTTTCTCTTTGAGCTCTAGCATCTTATCAAGGTTTGCGATGTAATTATTCGGGCCACCAGCAGCATAACCTGTTTTACCATAGGCTTGAATTTGAAACCTTTTACCATCTGGCTTATCCAAATCAAACATCCAAATCGTAGGAAATCCTGTCACTCTAAAGGCCTGCTGCAATTCTGCATTCTGTTTTTTCTGTGCTTCAGGTAAAGCAGTTCTTCTTGGATAATCCAATTCTAATAAAACTACATTCTCCGCTGCCCATGCTTTAAACTCAGGTTTATTAAAAACCTCAGCTTTCAATCTTTTACACCACCCACACCAATCACTTCCAGTGAAATTGGCCAAGATCGGTTTGTTCGTTTTCTCTGATAATTGATAAGCCTCTTCTACATTTACCATCCATCCATCATTCTCTGATGAGCGAAAACCATTCTTCACATCCTGCGCTACAGACTGGCCAGCAATCAACACACTCATCACTAAAACACAAATACTTAAAATAGAGGTCCTATTCATCTTCTCAAGATTTTACTTATTAATTACAATCCAAAGGTACATTTTTTTGAAATGCACTCATACTCTAATACTACTAATAACCATTTTAGGTTCATTTTATTACGAAAATTTATGCCAACGGACTTTTTCTAGGCAAACAATAAATGTCTAGTTTCTAATATTTATTATATTTAGATAAAGAAGAAGGAATATGCACAATTGCAATAAATGTGAAAAAAGAGCCACCTTGCACTGCCGATCATGCGGTAGGTATTGGTGCGTCAAATGCCAAGAAGAACATGGAAAACCGGGCTTGTTTGCTGGTAAGTGTGCGGTATGCGATGGGATTGTTGTTCGGTTAGAACACCAAATTAATTAGCCTCCCACTATTTCTTTAAGATTGTGCATCAAGCTTTCCCAAAGCTCTTCAAGTTCCTGTTCATCATCCATTTCTGAATAATCGGTAACCCTGATAAAAACTGACTGGGTCATTTCATTCATATCAATTTTGAATTCAACGTAATTAGGATCGTCGTCATCTGAGACAAACTCAAATTTCACTTGCGAGTTTGTTCGATGAGAAACCATCTTCGCTTGATTCTCTTCACCATCCCAAATCACCGTGAATATTTTGTCCTCGTTAATATTAACGTCATCCGCAAACCACTGGGCGAGGCCACTTGCGGTAGATAGGTAAGGATATAGCATTTTTTTTGACGCTCTAATTTCATATTCCCCTACAAATTTGAACTTGCTCATATCCTTTATTATCGATTTGCTATTTACCCAATGTATGAATTTTCTACGAATGTATCAAAAGTTTTTATAAAGACTTGCGATTATATAAACAATGGCTAGATTTGCACCTCGAAAAATCACAAGGCGAGGTAGCTCAGTTGGTTAGAGCGCAGGATTCATAACCCTGAGGTCACGGGTTCAACTCCCGTCTTCGCTACTAGATTCAGAAGGCAGTTCCTAATATTAGGCAACTGCCTTTTTCTTTATTATCTGAAATATTCTCAGAGCTTAGGTTGGAAATTTAGCTAAATCATTAGCACCAATTTCCACCAAAAGAATCTCCAGGGAAAGTCTGCGCCATCAAACAAGGTAGCTTAAGTATTATTGTTGTACCCCAGTCCACTTCGGAATCTACCTCTATTGTTCCGTGCAAAGTTGCCAGCATCTCATTAACAATGAAGAGACCCAAACCGACACCGGAACTACGCTCCGACGCACGATAAAACAAATTAAAGATAAGAGGTACCTGCTCTGGTTTAATTCCCATGCCAAAATCCCGTACGGTTAGCACAGCCTGAGTTCCATAGACTAAGGCTTCAAGTTCTATCTTTTTGAAATTACTGAATTGAATGGCATTTTTTACAAGTTCTGTGACGATGCGTGTAAGTCTAATCTTGTCGGTGAAAAATTGATTTTTTTGAACCACCTTAATATCATAAGAAAAATCAACCTCGTTTTTTATACCCAGCTCATCGAGAATCTCCTCAAAAAAAGTTTGGAGATCTATTTCATCCCGTTTTAACAACGTTTTTTTATCCTCTCGATATCTGATGATTTGGGACAAAGTTCCGTCCTGCATTTGAATGGCATCATCCAATAGATTCAGATAATTCGTTTTGGACTCCACATTTGCATCATCTCTAAGCAATTGTACAAGAGCCATCATATTCCCAATTGGCGTTCTTAGTTCATGTGAGGCGCTATAGATAAATCGATCCAATTGTAAATTAATCTTGCTGAGTTTGCTCGTTTGAATTTCCAACTCTTTGGTTCTATCAGCAACCAAATTTTCTAGATTTTTGTTCATCCCGCCAATTTCAGAGACCAAATTTCCAATCTCGACTTGTAGTTTGCTAAAGGCTTCAAAGAGTTCAAAAAAAGGATCTTCTTTAGGAATGGCAAAGTTTATTGGTTGGTAATCCTGATCCCAGGATATGCGACTAATCGCTTCTTTGAGTTGTGATATTCTTTTAAAATGAAGATTATCCAACTTGGCTGACGCCTCATCAAGTTTGCTTGATTTGCCATACTTATAATCCAAAGCCATGTCTACCGCTTGCGCAAAGGTCTCAACCATTGTGCTTGTACGCTTGAACGACTTAAGAATAGTTCGGTGCAAGCTGGCAATAATTTTCATTTTGGGAGAAGGTATGATATACTCATGCTCTCTTAACTTGCTCAGGTCAGAACTCACCAAGGCATACAGTTCGGATGGGGTGCCTATTCCCAAGCTCAATACTCCAGACAAATCTGAAATCGCAATAATTTTCTTCAACTCTGCATATTCCACGATTTCCTTGATAGTTTGTCCCACGGCCAAGGCAGTTGCAGATGTAAGAGCACCTTGTACCTTGGATAGCACTATGCATTTATTAACAAGGTAGAAACGGGCTTTCAAGTCATTGCCTGTAATGTGCCATTCATCTTTAGTTTCTACCTGCAGCAATCGTCCGTTGTGATAGACCGCAGTAGGAAATTTGTCATCTGCGAGCGACAGTTCGACCAAAGTATCTAAATCCTTCGTCATCTTTTATTATTTACTCTTAATCTAGTCGACCAATCCAAATTTAGCCCAAGTCAGGATTGCTTTTTTGTCCTTGTAGACGCTTTGTATACCTCATATACATTTCATAGTATATGAATCGGTCTAGGCAGTCCTAAAGAATATAGCCTTACGTTTCGACATCCCCTTTTGATTAAGCCTCATAATTCAATAATCCTATTAATTTTGCGCTCCTAAATTTAAATAGTACCAAGAAACTGATGGCATCATACGACTTCCAATCGATCGAAAAAAAATGGCAACAATACTGGCAAGACCAACAGTCTTTTAAAGCTGAAGTCAATCAGGACAAACCTAAATTTTATGCCTTGGACATGTTTCCTTATCCATCTGGAGCTGGGTTGCATGTAGGCCACCCTTTAGGATACATCGCCTCGGACATTGTTTGTCGATTCAAAAGAACGAAAGGATATAATGTATTGCATCCTATGGGGTTTGATGCTTTCGGCTTGCCTGCCGAACAATACGCCATCCAAACCGGGCAGCATCCAGCAGTTACGACAGAAGAAAACATTGCCAGATATAAGGAACAGCTGAAAAACATTGGGTTCTCTTTTGACTGGAGCAAAGAGGTGCAAACTTGCTATCCTAACTACTATAAGTGGACGCAATGGATCTTTATCCAGCTATTCAATAGTTGGTATGACTATGAGGCGAATAAAGCCAAGGACATAAGTGAATTGGTAGCTGTGTTTGCCAAGGAAGGCAACTCAAAGGTGAATGCGGCTTGTGATGAAGATGTTACTTCATTTACTGCCGAAGGTTGGAACGGCTATTCAGAAAGTCAGCGGCAAGAAATTCTACTTCAATATAGATTGACCTACTTATCTGAAACCACAGTAAACTGGTGTCCTGAAATGGGAACAGTGCTCTCGAACGACGAAGTGAAAGATGGTTTTTCAGAAAGGGGTGGTTTCCCTGTAGTCAGAAAAAACATGAAGCAATGGAGCATGAGAATCACCGCTTATGCAGAAAGATTGCTTGAGGGACTAGACACCGTCAATTGGCCAGAGCCACTCAAAGAAATGCAGCGTAATTGGATTGGCAAATCCAAGGGAGCTGAAATGGACTACGCCATTGAAGGACATGAAGACAAAATCACAGTCTTTACAACCCGTATTGATACGGTTTGCGGTGTGACGTTTTTAGTTCTTGCTCCAGAATTAGAGCTAATCAATAAAATCACTACAGATGACCAGCGCAAAGAAGTGGAAGCCTATGTAGAAGTAGCCAAAAACAAGTCCGAGCGTGATCGTATGACTAACGTGAAGACTGTTTCAGGAGCTTTCACTGGAGCTTATGCCATCAACCCTTTTAACCAAGAGCGAATTCCAATCTGGATCGCAGATTATGTTTTGGCAGGTTATGGTACTGGAGCTGTGATGGCTGTACCTGGTGGAGACCAAAGAGATTTTGATTTTGCTACACATTTTGATTTGCCTATTCTTCCCGTTTATGACGGCATGGACGTGAGTAAAGAAGCAGACGCTACCAAAGAAGGCAAGATTATAAACGAAGGCATCCTGAAAGGACTTTCGTTTCAAGAAGGTACTGATAGAGCCATTGCTTTCTTGGAAGAAAATGGCATCGGCAGTGGTAAAATCAATTACCGTATTAGAGACGCCATTTTTGCTCGTCAGAGATATTGGGGCGAACCAGTGCCGATTTATTTCAAAGACGGCATTCCTTACCCAGTGGCACAAGAGGACTTACCTATTGTATTACCAGAAATAGACAAATACCTCCCCACTGCTGACGGCGATCCTCCACTAGCTAGAGCGGAAGGGTTTACTTATACGCCTAAAGGCTCAACTGAATCTTATCCGTTGGAGCTCAGCACCATGCCTGGATGGGCAGGATCGAGCTGGTACTGGTACCGATACATGGATGCGAATAATGAAGGGGCGTTTGTATCTTCAGAAGCACAGAACTACTGGAAAGATGTAGACTTATACATCGGTGGCACAGAGCACGCGACAGGCCACCTGCTCTATTCTAGATTTTGGAACAAATTCCTTTGCGATAGAGGATTTGCCAAGGAAGAAGAGCCATTCAAGAAACTAGTGAATCAAGGTATGATTCAAGGGCGTTCTAACTTTGTGTATAGAATTAAGGGAACGAACCAATTTGTATCTCTAAACCTTAAAGAACAGCATGAAACTTCACCCATGCATGTTGATGTGAGTTTAGTAGACAATGATATTCTAGACACAGAAGCTTTCAAGGCTTGGCGACCTGATTTGAAGGATGCAGAATTCATTTTAGAAGATGGAAAATACATCTGCGGCTACGAAGTAGAAAAGATGTCGAAGTCCAAATACAACGTGGTAAATCCTGATGATATCATTGAGAAATACGGCGCAGACACGCTTCGTATGTATGAAATGTTTTTAGGACCATTGGAACAATTCAAACCTTGGAATACGCATGGCATTGACGGTGTATATAAGTTCCTGAGAAAATTCTGGCGATTGTTTCATCAGGACGAAGAGAATTTCTCGGTATCAGATGACAAACCTTCTGCAGAAGAGCAAAAAATCATACATCGCACAATCAAAAAAGTGGAAGAAGACATCAACAACTTGTCTTTGAATACTTCGGTGAGTACGCTTATGATTGCTGTGAATGAATTGACAGCATTGAAATGTAACAAGAGAGAGATATTGGAGAAACTGACTATTGCGCTCTCTCCTTTTGCGCCTCACCTGGCCGAAGAGCTATGGGAGCAACTAGGCCACACTGGAGGGGTAAGTCTGGCGCAATTCCCTGCATTTGATGAGAGTTTCTTGACGGAAAGCACGCACGAATATCCTATTTCCATCAATGGAAAAGTAAGAGCTAAAATCGCTTTTGCCATAGACAAACCAAAAGAGGAAATTGAAGCTGAAGTATTGGCCAATGAGGCAGTGGTGAAATGGACAGAAGGCAAACCTCCAAAAAAGGTGATCATCGTCCCTAAACGAATTATCAACGTGGTAGTATAATCATTACGTATACTATCTCAAGAAGGCTTCTAATTGGTATAAATCCAGTTAGAAGCCTTTTTTTTTGAGACACTGAATGATTATCTTGAACAGATAAACGCGCTTAATTATGAAATACACTGTTGATATCATTATCGATCTTCCAAGACCAAAAGTCATTCAGCTATTCGACAACCCAGACAACATGCACAAATGGCAACCAGACCTGGTCAGTTTTGATCCAATCAGCGGAGATCCCGGCCAACCAGGAGCTAAATCGAAGCTGCATTATAAAATGGGCAAACGCGAGATAGAGATGATAGAAACAGTCACTAAAAATGACTTACCCAGTGAAATGGCAGGTACCTATGAAACCAAAGGAGTTTTCAATATCATATCCAATAGATTTGAAGAAATCAGTGAAAAGCAAACTCGATGGGTATCTGAAAACGAATTCCAATTTTCTGGCTTTATGAAACTCATGGGAATTTTCATGAAAGGCGCCTTTCCTAAACAAACCCTCAAGTTTATGAATCAATTCAAGTCATTTGCCGAAGCTGAGTTCGCTTAAGCCAATACTTGAGTTACTTTTTGAAGCATATCATCGGTAAAGTTGAGATGTGTAACCAGTCTAATATCATTTGGCCCAAAAGGCACAGCTAGTAACCCCTTTTTCTTCCAAGCATTGAGTAGTTCACTCACTGATTTGTCTTTGGCAATAGAAACGATCACAATATTGGTGCCTGCTGAGACAATGTTTTCTACGTACATTTTATCTTCAAACATATTGGCCAATTGATTGGCTCTTCTGTGGTCATCCTTCAAACGTTGGACATTATTCTCCAACGCATAGATGCATGCGGCAGCTAAATAACCTGCTTGGCGCATACCTCCTCCGAATACCTTTCTCACTCTTCTAGCTCGAGCTATCGCTTCTTTTGACCCTAATAAGGCTGAACCAACAGGGGCACCCAAGCCTTTAGAAAAACATACTGACATCGTATGAAAACATTTACCATGATCGACAGGGTTCTCTCCTGTCTTCACCAATGCATTAAAAATACGAGCGCCATCTAAATGCATTTTTAGTTTGTTTTCTATGGCGACTTTAGTAATGTCTTTAATCACGTCCAATGGGAAAACACTTCCACCTCCTTTGTTTACGGTATTCTCTAGAGCTACCATGGATGTACGGGCATAGTGAATATCATCAGGATTAATATTCTCTTTGACGTCATTGGCTGTGAAGCGCCCTAAATCTCCATGCAATAACTTCATGGATACCATCGAATTGTAAGCCGCACCCCCACCTTCGTAATTATAAATATGAGCGGTTCTATCGCAAATGATTTCGTCTTGAGGTTGGGTATTTATTCTGATAGCAATTTGGTTGGTCATGGTCCCAGACGGACAAAACAAAGCCGCTTCCTTACCGAAGTATTTAGCAATTTTGTTTTCCAATATCATGATAGTCGGATCCTCTCCAAAGACATCATCTCCTACCTCTGCAGCCATCATGGCCTCAAGCATTTCATCAGATGGTTTGGTTACGGTGTCGCTTCTTAGATCAATCGTCATGGTATGAAATTATTCAGTAGTTAAAATTAGAAAGGCTTCAACAAGAGATTAAATATAACAATCTCAGCTTGCTTTCCTAGAAGAATCAAGAATTCAATCTGTTCAACTCTTGTTGAATGATTTTCTTAACGTCTTCCTGAAATTCTTTGAGTGTTTCCATAGTGTATTTACTTGGGTCAATGGGCTCATGGATCACTATTCTACACTTCTTACGACGAAAGAAAAATTGACCATCATCTGGAAAAATATGCCAATTATCTGCAAGCGTCACAGGCACTAAAGACACTCCCGTTTCTATGGCCATTCTAAAAGGGCCTTCTTTGAAAGACTCCATCTGTGGAGGATTGCCACTTCTAATACCCCCTTCAGGAAAGATAGTCAATGAGCAATTGGATTTTAGCGCCTCTATACCCTTCTTATAAGTCGCATATCTATCTCTTAATTTGGCCCTATCCACTGTGATGTGAAACCTTTTAAAAATTGCGCCCATTAGTGGGACTTTGGCAATGGATACCTTTCCCACAAACTTAAATGGCACAGGCATCACAGGCATTATAGCGATATCTAGAAAAGAGAAATGATTAGCACAAAAAATATAGGTTGATTTTTTTTCAACAATACCTTGCTTTGTTACTTCCAACCTTATGCCTACCAAAAAGAAAAAAACATAGGCCCAATAGTGATTAACAACCAAAGCCAACTTATCATATTTCAGGATCAAGGCTAATAGAACCACCGGAGTACCCAATAAAAAGGTAATGGTGAACATGAATCCAGCATAGATCAAATAGATCCGCAACAAGAATAAATTAAAAGTATTTGGTGATTGGTTATTTGAGTTCATTCGATAAAATCAATGGCTGGCAAACCTATTTGATTTGCATAATGATGTGAAAAATTTTTATCCTTTATAGCCGAATTTCTTGAGCAAACTATCCTTCTTTCTCCAATCAGTCGCCACCTTCACAAAAGTTTCTAAAAACACTTTCTTCCCAAAGAATTTTTCTAATTGCAAACGAGCTTCAGTCCCAACTTTTTTAATGGCCTCTCCCCCTTTTCCAATGATAATACCTTTTTGAGATTTTCGTTCTACAAAAATCTCCGCACGAAGTCTGATAATCTCTTCGTCTTCTTTGAAAGATTCTATTTCTACCTCTGTACTATAAGGAACCTCCTGTTTGTAATTCTTGAAAATTTGTTCTCGAATAATCTCTGAGGCAAAAAACTTTTCTGGCTTATCTGTAAGTGTATCACCTGGGAAGTAAGCTGGATGTTCGGGCATGTGATCCAGTATCTTGGCAAACAAAACGTCTACATTTTCTTTTGTCAGTGCAGACACCGTCATGATCTCCACATCTGGGTAAAGCAAACTCCAATAGTCAATTTTATCTGTCAATCGTGATCCTTTGTTTAGATCCGTTTTATTAATCACGAAAATTACCGGGGTCCCACTCGCTATAATTCTTTCCAGTGTTTCTTCATCTTCATGCTTCTCCATGAGTTCGACCACATAGAGCACCAAATCAGCGTCCTCCAAAGAAGCACTAACAAATTTCATCATGGATTCTTGCAATGTATATTGAGGCTTCAACAAGCCAGGCGTATCAGAATATACCACTTGAAAATTGTCACCAGTCAGTATCCCCATAATGCGATGACGAGTGGTCTGCGCTTTGGATGTAATAATGGAAAGATTGTCCCCGACGAGGGCATTCATCAAGGTAGATTTTCCGACATTCGGCTTACCTACAATGCTTACAAAGCCCGATTTGAAATTAGTTTCACTCATATTAAAAATAAAGTTCAAAGGTACTTGTTTTTTAATCAATGGCCGTCTACTTTTGCATCGCAATTGAGGGAAAAACGAAGGATTTTATGACTCATTCGTCTCAAAAAGTGCAATAAAATACATCGCGGGGTGGAGCAGTTGGTAGCTCGTCGGGCTCATAACCCGAAGGTCACAGGTTCGAGTCCTGTCCCCGCTACTACGCAAAGGCTAACATGAAAATGTTGGCCTTTTTTTATGTCTCGTTTTGAAAAGCCATAGGAGAATCTAGGTCGCTGGTTCGACAATTCCATCGCGGCAATTCCATCGCGGGTCAGCTCCCGCTACTACACAAAGGCTAATAATATGAGAATGTTATCCTTCTGCCTTTTCTATGTAATCCGATTCTGAAAAGAACTGACCCGTCCTAAAATAGGTTGACGGTTTTTAAAAAGATTTAAGTAAAACCTGTGGATTGATATTCACAGGTTTTTTCATGTATAAAGTTAGGTGTTTTATAGTTGAGACTTAGATGAGGTCTTTGATTGTTGTAGGTATCTATTGACTCTTTGATCAGTATTTTCAATTCTTGGCCAGTATTGCATTTATGAATGAGGAACTCCCCCTTTAGGATACCATTAACTCTTTCTGCTAGTGCATTTTGATAGCAGTCATACCCATCGGTCATAGATGGGGTGATTTGATGATTACTAAGCTCAGACTGATAAAGAGTGGAGCAATATTGTAATCCTCTATCGGAATGATGAATAAGCGTTTGGGTTGTTTTTCTGTTTTTGACAGCAACTTTCAGTGCTTTGACCACGTGTTCAGCACTCATGTCATCACTGAGGTGATAGCCCATAATCTTTCTACTATATGCATCTGTGACCAAAGAGAGGTAATGGGTTCGCTCCCTACTTTTGATGTAAGTAATATCACTGACAAAAACTTCTTCAGGGCGAATAGCTTTCCGATCCTTCAATAGGTTGGGGTATTTTCTCAACCAATGCTTACTGTTGGTAGTTTTTGTATAATTCTTCTTTGGCTTGATGAGCAGGTGTTCGGCTCTTAAATAGTTGAACAAAGCATCTCTACCCACTTTTATGTTTTGCCGGTCAAATTCACCTTTCAATGAATGGTACAGCTTCCGCGTGCCCAGTCGGGGCATTTGCATCCTTACCTTTTGGACAAGGGGTTTGATCCTGGAGAGTTCTTCTGCTCTTTGCTTAGATCTCTGTATTGATTGATAAACCGCCTGTCTACTAATCCCAAACAGTCGACAGCTACGTGAGAGACTCACGTGCTTTTCTTCTCGGATGCGCCAGATTGTTTGGGTAATCCCTTTTTCTGATTGAAGTTCCGTGTTCTTTGTCTGAGATGTCAATCATCATATTAAGAATCTCATTCTTCAATCGCTCATCAGATAATTCACGTTCTAATCGCTTGATCTTCTGTGCTGGTGTCTCTTTTGATTTAGGTGAGGCCATAAAGTGTTGCTTCGGGTGACTCCAGTCTAATTTACCATATCTGCGTAACCAAACCAAAACTGTACTCCTTCCTTGTATACCATAAGTTTTTTGGGCTTGCTTGTAGGTCATTTCGCCTTTTTCCACTTCAGATACAACCGCCAGTTTAAAGCCCATGTTGTAGTCGCGCTGGGTGCGCTTTTTCCCTCCTAAAGAACTGCGCTTCTCGTCTTTCATAAATAAGTCGTTTTTGTGTCAACTTATTTCAGGACGAGACATACTGACGATAAAAGCCTTTTCGTTTTCTGAAAGGGCTTTTTTATGCCTTAGGTTTTACCAACTGAATCAACAACCCAATCACTATCACTCCTACGCATCCTATCACATTGAACCAGAGGTAACCGATCTCTGTGAAATTATATAATGCAATTACAAGACTCTGCGAAAGAATAGCGCCCCAAAACACAGCCGTACCTTGTACATACTTAAAGAAAAATGCCACGAGGAAAATCCCTAGAATATTACCATAGAAAAGAGATCCCAGAATATTGACCATCTCAATCAAATTCTCTGATTGATGCGCCATAAAAGCAAAGCAAATCGCCAGAACACCCCACGCCGCAGTTAGAAGTTTAGAAACAAGCATATATTGCTTTTCCGTTCCATTTTGATTGATCAGATTCTTATAAAAATCAATCACAGAGGTCGACGCCAATGCATTTAACTCCCCAGAGGTAGACGACATCGCTGCAGAAAATATTACTGCTATTAATAACCCAATAATTCCTTGTGGTAAATAATTGAGAATGAACGTTAGAAAGACATAATCAGAGTCTTTCAACTTGATGGTAACATCTGTAGACGCAATAAGGTTTTTCATTTCAGCCCTTGAACTATTCACCTGTTCCGCTGTGAATTGGAGTAGCTCTTGAGCTTCTTTTTGCTCTTCTTTTGAGCCAGACAACAAGGCGTCTTTATAAACCATCGCCGAAGCCTTCCTTTTACCTATCCAATAGTCGTGATCTTCTGTAATTAAGTCAATGTTCTCGCTTCCTACCTGCTGCTCAACTTTATTCAAACTTTGCTGATTAAAGTGAACTGGTGGCTGATAGAAGATATAGAATACATAGAGGAGCGCCCCAGTCAGCAGAATGAAAAACTGCATAGGCACTTTCATCACTGCATTGAACATCAAGCCCATTCTGCTTTCAATGGTATTCTTTCCTCCTAAATATCGCTGCACTTGAGACTGATCAGTTCCGAAATAAGACAAAGCAAGGAACAAGCCTCCAAGAATTCCGGACCAAACGGTATAGCGCTTTTCAAAATCCAAAGAAAAATCTACCGCGTTCAGCTTATCCAGACTCCCGGCAATATGAAGTGCTTCTGGAAACGTGACAAAGTCAGACAGGTAATGTACAATGTAGCCAAAGGCTATAGCCATACCAATCAATATGACTGTCATTTGATGTTTTTGAGTCAGACTCACCGCCTTAGTACCTCCGCTTACTGTGTAAATAATTACCAGAACACCCACCAATAGAATCGTCCAGGAAAGGCTCCAACCCAAAATGGTTGACAAAATGATAGCCGGAGCATAAATGGTAATTCCAGCTGCCAAGCCTCGTTGAACTAAAAATAAAAATGCGCCTAGCAAACGTGTCTTTTTATCAAACCGACTTTCCAAATATTCATAAGCAGTATAGACCTTTAGCTTATAATAAATCGGAATGAATACAAACGCCACTATGATCAGAGCGATAGGTAGCCCAAAGTAGTTTTGCACGAAGGCCATACCACTTTCATAGCCTTGACCTGGAGTAGAAATAAAGGTAATGGCACTGGCTTGAGTAGCCATAACGGACAACCCTATAGTTCCCCACTTCATACTGCTGCCTCCGCGCAGGTATCCATCTATATCTTTGGTTCCTAGTGTTTTATAAACACCATAGCCAACAATGAGGCCTAATGTCCCAAAAAGTACTACTAAGTCTAATGTGCTCATCTGAAGGAAATGCTAAACCAGTACAACAATAAAATGACTACTACCAAATTGCCAAATACAAACAAGTACATGGTTTTCCAGTTATTAAAAAATGGAGGTTTGTCTGATGAATCCAATGGAGTACTGTTTAGATGATTATTCTTTTCCTATTGATATCATATTCGTGAAGATGCGATAAGCACCTGGAACACCAGCAGGGAGTTCTCTAAACCAAGAATAGCCAGAATAGATATAATAACCTTTTCCATACTTGGCAACTAGCAGTCCTCCATCTTTTGGGTCTTCGCCCGGATCATTGGAGGACAAAATAGCTTCATACTGTTCATCCCATTCATTAGGAAAGTAAAGACCTCTTTCCTGCACCCATCCTTCAAAGTCTGCATTAGTGATTTTATTAGGGAAGTTTAAAACTTGATGCGCTGGCTTAAGAATTCTAACTTCCGCGCCTTCTACGGTCACCCTATCACGAGACAGTTGTAATGGATAGGGTCCCAAATCTTTAGTAACTAAAGCATGAGAAGTGTTGTATTGAACGATCATAGTCCCTCCATTCTTCACATACTCCATCAATTCTTCCTGATAAAACTTTAATCGATCATTTGTATTGTAGGCCCTAATACCGAGGATCACTGCATCATAATTTTTCATTTTATCTGCGGTAATATCTCCGTTTGATAATTCTGTTACCTGATAGCCGATCTGCTCCAAGCTCGCAGGAATCTCATCTCCAGAACCCACGATGTAACCTACATTCGTTCCACGTTTTTCCAATTCTACCTTGACAACTTTTGCTTTAGATATTGGAAACAAAGCTTGAACTGGGATGTGATCATATTCGATACGAACCAAGCTTTTGTTATACGCCTTACCTCCAATATTAGCTAATGCGCTTATTTCACCGCTACTTGCACTAGACGGTGGAAATAATTCAAAGGTGAAAGTGGCTTCCGCTCCCTTATCGCTAAGCTCAAATGCATAATTTTCTGGTGTTACTTTCCAGCCTGAAGGAATGTCAAGAGATACTTGACCTTTTAATCCCGATTTTCCAGCTAATACTTGCACATCCACTTTTTTGGATGCTCCATTGCCAAATACATATACCTTTTCAGAAATATTTAGAAACACAGGCGGAGTTACTTCTAAGGGTCGATACGATTCACCATCTACAGGAGAATTCTCTTTGTATATCACAGGAAGCTCATATTCCAATAGCGCACCTTCGATTTCGACAGTAGCAATCCAAGACAATGCTGGCGCATTTTCAGGTGTGCCTATCAAATTTTGATCGGCTACTTTGTACATCCCCAAGCTACCTTCTTCTCTCAACCAATAAGGATCTGAATACACTGCATCCTCGTCCAATAAGTATTTCCTATCCATATTGAATGGTTGATTATTAATTAGTTGTTGATTCACATCGAAGCTTTGTACATCTCCTAGCTTGATAGAAACCAATTTCATATCGATTGCTGATCGATTAATAGATTCAACGCTTAGCATCATAGAATCACCTGGTGTATATGCAAATTGATCAGCTTTTACCTCCATATATAAACCTGTACACGCTTTGATCAAACCCTTGATTTCCTGCTGTTTAATTGTTTTCCAATAGGCATCCTTTACTTTTTCTAATTCCTTGTAGGCCTGAACCAAATCAGGAATTATAATCGATGGATTCGTTGGGTCGAAATGCATAAGTGCATTATCCACATGATACCCGACTTTATCTCCTCCCTTCACTCTTTTCCAACTCGTATCTATACCATCAAACATATCAGAGGATCGGTCACCCGCTGTATGATCAAAATATTCAATTTGCGTTCCTCTGGACCCGGTAGAGCCAAAACCTTGGCTTTTGTGCATACTTCTACTCAATGAAGCAATTTCAGGGTAAGATTTCCCTAATAATGGATTGTAGGCTCCTAAATCCAAAGTCATCAAAGAAGCAGTGTCCATTTCAATGCCGGCCCGTCGATAGAAAAATGGATGTGTATTGAATAATAAACGTTTAGGCTGCCATACACCATATTTTTCAGCAGATGCTGGGTACTGCTTTTTGTCTGCGGCTAATTCAAAAGCTTCTTTGGCCAGAATAGCAGAAGCGGTATGATGTCCATGACCACCTAGACCTGTGCCAGGAAATCTGGTAATAATAATGTCAGGTCGATGTTTTCTATACACGCGAACAAAATCCTCTAACACTTGATCCTTATCCCAAATTTCAAAGGTCTCTTCTGGATTCTTTGAATAGCCAAAATCGTTGGCTCTACTGAAATACTGCTGTCCGCCATCGATCCTTCTGGCTGCCAACAACTCCTGTGTTCTTATTAATCCCAGTAGTTCTCTAATCTCAGAGCCAATCAAATTTTGTCCCCCATCGCCACGGGTAGCTGATAGATAGGCTGTATTAAATTTCTTTTCATTCGCCATATAGGCGATTACCCTGGTATTCTCATCATCTGGATGAGCGGCTACATAAAGTACAGAACCAAGCACGTTCAGCTTTTGTAACATCAGCTGAATCTCTGCAGCATTAGGTTTCTTGGGCTGCTGGGCTTGAATAGAAAAAGAAAGGGTAAATGATAATAGAATTAAGAACAGTCGAATGGTTCGCATATTAGAATTATAAAATTTCCAACAATGATAGTTGGCCAGTCATTAATAAAAAAACAATAAGTGCTAAACGGTAATATCTGTTTTGAGTTATGAACAATTAAAAACACAAGAGGCCTACCCATGGGGCAGACCTCTATCCTACTTTAACCTAAACTTATTACCCTCAACTATTTCTTCTTCTGAACCTTCTTTTTCGTCTTTGCTTAGGATCAATTTCTACTTCTGTGGAAATCCCATCCTGCGTAATAGTTACCAAATTATCACACGTTCCATCACCATAGTCTATGATTTTTTCACTCTCTCCTTCGACGTTGATTGAAAGAATACCTGAGACTGGTGCATAAGTTCCTTCTTCCCTACAAACACTCAAGGTCAATATCGGAGTGGTTTCATCTACTGTATTCTCATAAGTCAGACCTTCTCTATTTATACCCTCAGCTGAACCAAAACGCTCTACTTGTATTTTCTCCCCTTCTTCGAAAGTTGCAATTCTAGTTCTGGTCGATTCCCTAGTAGCTACCGTACCATCAGGAAAAGAAAGTTTACCTCCAGTCAGCGTTGCATTATATTCTTTTTCGGTATCTGTACCAGACACATAGGTCAAGACTCGAGTTCCTTCTACGCCTATTGTATCTACGGTGTAGTCCTCTAAGGTAATCGTGCGTTTGAAGCCGGGCACGTCTCTTTCTCCCTCATGGGTAATAATGATTTTGCCTGTTCGAATTCTGCCATCACGACCTTCGCAGCCCTCCTCTCCAAAATCAATGATTTTGGTATTAGTGGCTTCATCTTGCGTCACAACAACGCAATCCCCAAATCGTTTACCTCCATAACCAAATCCGCCAAGAGTTTTAGCTCCCGAGGCTTCAAATGAGTTAGTGGCAAAATCAGCTGCTTCATCAATCTCCTCCATCAATTCGCTGGATGTGGTTTCTAAACTTGCATCCTCAATCGCGATATCAGTAGATCCACTGTCACTTATAGTTTCTACATCATCAGAACAAGAATAAAAAGTCAAAGCAGCAGTCGAGATAAAAATTCCAATTAATCTTTTCATGGTTTTAAATATTTAATGGTTGTCTTTTTCAAATTTGTTTGGCTCTTTGACTACCACTTGACACAAAGGTTTAATGCAGGCTTAGATTTTTTTCAAAAAAATGACAGATCGCATTAAAAAGCTTATGTTTGATACAAATAAGCAGATATGAAAAAAAGGATTTTAACTCTGGTTTCATTCATCTTGATCCTTACGAATAGTGAGGCGCAGGTATCCCTGAACTATTACCTTCCTCAAGACATCAACTACAATTCATCCGTCCCTACTCCTAAATCTATCCTAGGTCATGAAGTAGGAGAATGGCATGTAAGCCATGACAAACTGGTCCAGTATATGTATGCTCTGGCTGAATCTTCTGAACGTGTAGAAATTGAAGAATATGCCAGAAGTCATGAAAACCGTCCATTGCTCACACTTAAAATCTCCTCTCCGGACAATATCAATAACTTAGAAAAAATCAGAAAAGAGCACTTGAAAATTTCTGATTATAATCAATCCCAAAACCTTGACCTTTCCTCTATGCCTTTGGTAGCTTATCTAGGCTACAGCATACATGGAAATGAATCCAGCGGGAGTAATGCAGCATTACTAGTCGCTTATTATTTAGCGGCAGCACAAGGTGATGAAATAGAAGATTGGCTAAGAAATACAGTAATCCTACTTGATCCAAGCTACAACCCTGATGGGCTGAATCGTTTCGCTTCTTGGGTAAATAGTAAAAAAAGCAAAAACCAAGTCACAGATCCGAATAATACGGAACAAAATGAAAACTGGCCCGGATCCAGAACCAATCACTACTGGTTCGACCTCAATAGAGATTGGCTACCTGTCCAACACCCAGAATCATACGGGAGGATCAAACAATATCACCATTGGAAGCCTAATGTGTTGACCGATCATCACGAAATGGGCACCAATGGCACCTACTTTTTTCAACCCGGTATTCCAAGCAGGAACAATCCTTTGACCCCAAATAAGACCTACGAGCTCACTAGAAAGATTGCCAACTATCACGCCGAAGCTTTAGATGAAATTGGCTCACTTTATTATTCAGAAGAATCGTTCGATGATTTTTATATAGGCAAAGGATCTAGCTATCCGGATGTGAATGGCGCTATAGGCATTCTCTTCGAGCAGGCCAGTGCTCGAAGCCATGCCCAACAAAGTGAGAATGGCTTATTGACCTTCCCTTTCGCAATCAAAAATCATTTCACTACTTCACTATCTACGCTGAGAGCTTCTTATGCACTTAAGAGTGAATTGCTTGATCACCAACGAAAATTCTATACAGAAATTCCGTCGTTGGCAAGTAAAGAAGAAATCAAAGGATACGTGTTCTCTGCTCCTAACGACAATAGTAAAATCAAAGCCTTCCTTAACATCCTAAACGCCCATCAGGTGGATGTATATAAACTCAAAAAACAAATCAATGAATTCAAAGCAAATGAATCGTACATCATTCCAATGAAACAAAATCAATATCGGATGATACAAGGCATGTTTGAAACACGTACCCAATTTCAAGACAGCCTATTTTATGATGTATCCGCTTGGACTTTACCCCTAGCCTTCGATTTGAATTATAAAGAAATAAAAGGAAAGAGTTTCTCTCCTGATATGCTAGGGGATAAAATTGAAATTGATGAATTACCTTCATTTAACTCAACATTAGAACCTTCAAAGTACGCCTATGCCTTTCACTGGCAAGACAGCCAATCACCGGCCCTATTGTATGACATCCAAAAAACAGGACTTCGAACTAAGGTAGCTACTGAACCATGGGCCGATGCTCAAGGCCAATCATTTGAAAGAGGCAGCATTTTGATTCCATTGCAAAATCAAAATATGGAAGAGGGTAAAATTCGCAGCGCTTTACAAACGCTTAGTATAAAACATCAAATTACGATTACATCTATTGAATCTGGAAATACCGGTGGCTTTCAACTCGGGAGCCCAAAGTTCAAAGTGCTCAATACCCCGAAAGCTGTTTTGCTCATTGGTGACGAGGTCAATCCTTATGAAGCTGGGGAAGTTTGGCATATGCTAGATCAACGCATGGGCATGGCTCTACCTATGGTTAGCATTGATCAATTGAATGACATGAGTTTGACTCACTATAATACGATTGTTATGGTAAGCGGAAGCTATGGCAATGTGGCTCAAGCCAAAATAAAATCCTGGGTTCAAAATGGAGGAAATATTATAACTATCAGAACTGCTAGCAAATGGATATCCGAAGCTGGCTTATCCAAAATCAAATACAAAAAAATAGCCAAAGATTCAACACAAAAATACCTAGCCTACAACACTAGATCCCGATCGCAAGGTGCACAAAGAATCGGAGGAGCTATATTCGAAACATCCAATGACTTGACACACCCCTTGGGTTTCGGTTTTTCTGACAACCGTTTACCCATTTTCAAAAAAGGCACTCAGTTTATGGAATTAGCCAAGACCCCCTATGCGCAGCCAGCACATTACACTTCCAATCCCTTGATGGCGGGTTACATCTCAGAAGAAAACCTGAAGTTGATTCCGGATGGTCCAGCTATAGGACTTTCGGCTTATGGTAAAGGTATGATCATATCTTTCAACGACAACCCAAATTTCAGAGCCTATTGGTATGGAACACAAAGGTTATTTTTAAACGCTCTGTTTTTTGGAGGAATCATAGAAGCTGGATCGGCTCGGTAACAACAGAATGCTTTTTCAATTGCGTTTTTATCAACAATTCGCTGATTAATTAGAAAACTCCTAATAATTTCAATGATCAGTTGCAAATGAGTATTGTCTTTTATCAATTCAATGATAATTTGATACAAATACATATCTTTGCCAGCCTTAATAATCACATTTATTTTAATCGGAAGTTTCGCGAATTACCACGGCTTCAGATCACTAAAAACACACTAAGAAATGAAATTCAAATCAGGGGTTCTCACTGGAGACGAAGTAACCGAATTATTGAACTACGCGAATGAGAATCAGTTCGCTCTACCAGCAGCTAACGTCATCGGGTCTAGCTCTATCAATGCAGTATTGGAAACTGCCAAAGAATTGAATTCGCCAGTAATGGTGCAGTTCTCAAATGGAGGCGCGGCCTTCAATGCAGGAAAAGGATTGTCTAACGACGGGCAAAAAGCAGCTATCGCTGGTGCTGTATCGGGTGCACACCACGTACATATGATGGCAGAAGCTTACGGCGTGCCTGTAATCTTGAACACAGACCACTGTGCTAAGAAATTGTTGCCTTGGATCGACGGTATGTTGGACGCTGGTGAAGAATTTTTTGCTAGAACTGGAAAATCTCTTTTCTCTTCTCACATGATCGATTTGTCTGAAGAGCCAATCGAAGAAAACATCGAGACTTGTAAAAAGTACTTGGAACGCATGTCTAAAATGGGCATGACATTGGAGATCGAGCTAGGAATCACAGGTGGTGAGGAAGATGGCGTAGATAACTCGGATGTAGATGAGTCTAGACTATATACTCAACCAGAAGAAGTAGCTTACGCATACGAAGAACTAGGAAAAGTGAGTGATAAATTCACGATTGCTGCTGCATTTGGTAATGTACACGGTGTATACAAGCCAGGAAATGTGAAGTTGACTCCGAAAATTTTGAAAAACTCTCAAGATCATATTCAAGAGAAGTTTGGCACAGGTCACAACCCAGTAAACTTTGTATTCCACGGTGGATCAGGATCTACTAGAGAAGAAATCAGAGAAGCAATTTCTTATGGAGCTATCAAAATGAACATTGACACAGACTTACAATGGGCATATTGGGATGGCGTGAAAAACTACTACCAAAAGAACGAAGGCTACTTGCAAGGACAAATCGGTAACCCAGAAGGTGACGACAGCCCTAACAAGAAGTTCTACGATCCACGTGTTTGGACTAGAGAAGCTGAGAAGTCATTTGTGGCAAGATTGAAAGATGCATTCGAAGATTTAAATAACATCAATAGAAACGCGTAACTCAAAAAAGTTTCGCATAAGAATTAAAAAGAACCGTCATTTTGGCGGTTCTTTTTTTGTTTCTAAAATTCAAATTTCTTGAATAGAATCATTTTGAACCCTGCACAATTAATGACATTTTTGTGACACTTTAAAAACGACATTACAAACCCAAATAAAATACCAAGTGAAGAACATATCAGTAATCGGATCAGGCACTATGGGCAACGGAATTGCACATGTATTTGCCCAAACAGGATATACAGTCAACCTCATAGACATCTCACAAGATGCACTGGATCGTGCCATTGCAACTATCAGCAAAAACCTGGATCGACTGATTAAAAAAGAAAAAATTACCGAAGCAGATAAGACAGCTACTCTTGGCAACATCACCACATTTACGAAATTGGCCGATGGCGTGAAAGAAGCAGACTTAGTGGTAGAAGCCGCAACTGAAAACATGGCCCTCAAGCTTGATATTTTCAAGCAAATAGACGAGCACACCAAGCCGTCTTGTATTTTAGCATCCAACACCTCCTCCATATCTATTACCAAAATTGGCTCTGCAACCAACAGAAAAGATAAAGTGATCGGCATGCACTTTATGAATCCAGTGCCGGTAATGAAACTGGTTGAAGTAATTCGTGGGTACAGTACGAGTGATGAGACTACAGATACCATCATGGAGCTGTCGAAAAAGCTTTCAAAGGTTCCTGTAGAAGTAAATGATTATCCAGGCTTTGTGGCAAATAGAATATTGATGCCTATGATCAACGAAGCCATCTATACCCTTTATGAAGGAGTAGCTGGTGTAGAAGAAATAGACACCGTAATGAAACTTGGCATGGCGCACCCAATGGGTCCGTTGCAGCTTGCAGATTTTATTGGCTTGGATGTTTGCTTATCCATCATGAGAGTATTGCACGACGGTTTTGGCAATCCAAAATATGCTCCTTGCCCACTATTGGTAAATATGGTAGAAGCTGGCGTACTTGGTGCTAAATCAGGAGAAGGTTTTTACAAATATGAAGCTGGGTCTAAAGAGCTGGTAGTTTCCAAACAATTTCAGAAATAAGTAAATGGCGAAAGCGCGAAAAGGAAAATCTAAAAGCAGCAATAGCAAAGGTACGGGCGTCAATAGTTCAGCCATCTTTGTTATTGTTGCTATTCTGGCTTTAGTGGCACTGTACTGGGTCAAACAAGATCCTGATTGGAATAATGAGCTTGATAAAATTATTTCAAGCACCAAATCCAAGACTGAGCAGTTAACTAAAAAGGAAGATAAGCCTCAGGCAGACGACCGTTCTCAAAAATCAAACTCCAATTCACAAAAAACAGATAGCCAAAACAAAACATCTACAGAGCCAAAAAGAGAGAAATTCGAAGAAAACAAAATCAACGCTCAAAACGGTGCTGTTGAAACTATCGAGACCAACGAAAATCTCCCTGTCTATACAAAGGATGATAATTACTATTATTCCGCAAGTTTTGATTTTACCTGGCCGACATACACCCAAGATGATGCAATTGTTGAGCACGAGCACTACACACTCAGATACAATGAAAAAACAGAACAAGCAGACTGGGTAGCATACACCTTGAAAAAGGTCAATCTTGATAATTCAAAATTCAAACGAACGGATAATTTTAGAGAAGACCCTGATGTAAAAACAAAATCCGCCTCTCTAGCAGATTACAAAGGTTCCGGGTACGACAGAGGTCACCTCGCTCCGGCTGCTGACTTTGCCTGGACTAAAAATGGCATGAGCGAATCCTTCTACATGAGTAATATGAGT
Organism: Reichenbachiella sp.; assembly: GCF_033344935.1. Classification (NCBI taxonomy): domain Bacteria; kingdom Pseudomonadati; phylum Bacteroidota; class Cytophagia; order Cytophagales; family Reichenbachiellaceae; genus Reichenbachiella; species Reichenbachiella sp. Next base: position 3,376,618 of record NZ_JAWPMM010000001.1, read on the forward strand.
CCACAACAACCTGGATTTAATCGTGGAATTTGGAAAAAATTGGAAGAAAGAGTAAGAGACTGGGCAAGGAGCAATCATGAAGTCTATGTAGTTACAGGCCCTATATATCATGGTAAGGGTGAGAAAATAGGCAAAAACAAAGTCGTGGTTCCAGACCAATATTATAAGGTAATCCTTGAGCTGAATGGAAAAGAGGTTAAAGGCATTGGTTTTATTCTGGACAACGAAAAGTCGTCTAAAGACCTTAGCGTCTATGCTATGAGCATCGATGAAGTCGAAAACGCAACCGGACTGGACTTTTTCCCTTCAATACCAGATCCATTAGAAACTGAAATTGAACAGACTTACAATTATTCGCTATGGAAATAGTGAATAAGAATTATTTACAATACTTCTTCTGAGCAGCCTCAGCCTCTTTTACTCCCAGATCTTTAGCTGACTTGAAATCTGCGCAAGCTCCTTTTTTTCGATTGCCCTGCATTTTAATAGCACCGCGATATAAATAAGCTTCGCCCAATTCTCTATCCAAGTTAATGGCATTATTGTAGGCCGTGAGTGCTTCAGAAAATGCTCCGAGCTGATGTTGTGACCTTCCCAGCCAGAAATGTGCCTGCGGTAAATTCACATTTTCCTTCACTGCCATTTGACCATAATATTTCGCTTTTTCGAATTTATGGTCTCGGTAATAGAATTTACTCAAGCTCAACATCGCTGAGGTATTCTTTTTGTCAATTTCTAATACGGCTTCGAAATCATTATAAGCTTTTTGAAACTTACCAAGCTCTTCAAATGACCTTCCGCGGTTATAAAGAGACTTTACATGAGAAGGATGCAACTTCAAATATTCGTCATACGCCTTTATCGCCTCAGCGTATTTTCCATCACTGTAAAGGGTATCTCCCTTGGTTCTTTCTTCGTTTTCACACGCTAAGAGTGCTAATGCCAGCACCCAGATCATCAAATGTCTCATTACTCCAATTTTGCGCAAACTTATAACGAATACTTAAATAATGGATAGATAATTATCAATTTGGAGCGACAATTGAAGCTTTTATAGAAACCACCTGCACAGGGTCAATCGGATCATTTGAATAAATGGTTATGGATTTATTCTGATTGCCCTTCCGGTTTGCAGCATCAAAAGTTCCTTTTAGAGTAATCGATTTGCCAGGCTTGATATTTTCCTTTGGCAACTCGGCTACGAAGCAAGCACAATTCGACTTCACCTTTCTTATATTAAGAACACTAAGGCCATGATTAGTTAAAACAAATTCTGCAACAGTCTTACTACCTTCATTTACTTTCCCCAAATCCTGCAATCTATCAGTAATGGCTAGCTTTGGTGCTTTTTCCATTTCTTCATCTGACATTGGAGCAAAATACTCGGAGACAGTTGCTAACACATTAATTTTTTTCGTTTCGGCACTTTCTTCGTTGGTATAAATCGTAATGCCATGATTATTGTAACCTAGGTTATCTTCATGAATAGGATCGTATTCAATATTCACTTTACCTACTTGTTTTGGAGCGAGTATTTGTGGCTCAAAAGTTAGTTTGATGAAAGCTGGAGCATCATATTTTTCTAGAATGGACAGAGTATCAGGACTATCATTATATATATCAAAAGATTTTACGACTTTCTTCTCAGTTGTTACTTTGCCTATATTCACCGATCGGCTCATAAAGCGAGTATTCCCTATTTTCAAAGTCATTTGTTCTTCTAAAGACTTTACTTTAGGAAGAACCTTTCCCTTGATATAAGCATGGGTAACTGCTGGGTCTCCATTAGTAGTAATGGTTAATGACTTCCTGAAATTCCCAGGTCTATTTCTCGGGTTATACTGAGCTTTCACAAACCCTCTTTCTCCTGGCAATACAGGTTCTTTAGACCAGCCTGGCGTGGTACACCCACATGATGCACGAACGTGACTAATAACTAGTGGGGCTGTCCCTGTGTTTTCGAATTCAAATTCATATATAGCAGGTCCTCCATCTTCTTTGATCTCGCCAAAATCATGGTCGTTTGTTATGAATTCGAGCTTGCCTTTTTCCTGTGCGAAAACCAGAATTGGCAATGAAAAAAATGCAAGGAAAATAGCTAGTTTACTAATTTTTGACATGATTTCTTATGAATTATTCAATGCAAATAAACAATAATGTCTTAACGTAACAAAGGGAAATAATTTTATTAATTTGCGCAAAAATTAACTATGGCAAGAGTATTAACAGGAATTCAGAGTTCGGGAAGGCCACACTTGGGTAATTTGCTTGGCGCAATCATGCCAGCCATCCGACTGACGGAAAATGAAAACCAAGAGTCACTTCTATTTATAGCGGATCTACACTCTTTTACTACTATAAAGGATCCAGAAGTAAGAAAAGAAAATGTTAAATCCATAGCAGCAGCCTGGCTTGCGTGTGGTCTAGATACATCCAAATCCATTTTCTATAGACAATCAAAAATTCCAGAGGTCTGTGAATTGACTTGGTTTCTCAACTGTGTGACTCCCTACCCTATGCTAGCCAATGCTCATTCATTCAAAGATAAAGCTGGACGCTTGGCAGATGTAAATGCAGGCCTATTCGACTACCCTGTGCTCATGGCCGCGGACATTATCATGTACGATGCCGAAATCGTGCCTGTAGGAAAGGATCAAAGGCAACATATCGAAATGACTCGCGACATTGCTAAAGCATTCAATCATCAATTTGGAGAGGTCTTCATAATTCCAGAAGCTAAGATCGACGATGAGGTGATGACTATTCCCGGCACCGATGGCCAAAAAATGAGTAAGTCCTATGGCAATATCATTGATGTTTTTTTACCTGAGAAAAAACTCAAAAAGAATGTCATGTCTATCCTCACCGATAGCACACCCATGGAAGAGCCAAAAAAACCAGATACCTGTAACGTATACAACATTTTCAAAACGATAGCTTCTGAGGACCAAAAGACAGAGATGAGAAAGAATTACGAGGGAGGCAACTACGGTTATGGTCATGCTAAAACAGCATTATTTGAATTGATGCTGGACAAGTTCTCAGAAGAAAGAAAGCAGTTTGATCATTTTATGAATAATGAACAAGCCATCGAACAGCATTTACAAGAAGGAGAAGAAAAAGCAAGAAACATTGCCAGAGAGGTAATGTCAAGAGTAAAAACCACCATTGGATTCTAAAATATCATGGAAGAAAATATCAAAAAATCTATTGACACTTGGCTAAATAGTAACATTGATGAAGCCGATAAAACTGCCCTTAAAGAACTAGTTACTAGTGGCAATGAAACAGAATTGGTTGATTCCTTTTATAAAGATCTAGAATTCGGTACAGGAGGCCTTCGTGGTATTATGGGTCTGGGCTCCAACCGAATGAATAAATACACCGTAGGAAGTGCAACTCAAGGATTAGCCAACTACATCAACCTACAATTTCCAAATGAAGAAGCCTCAGTAGCTATCGCTCATGACAGCAGAAATAATAGCGACTTTTTCGCGCAAATCGTAGCTGACATTCTCTCTGCCAATGGAATTAAAGTTTATCTATTTGATGAACTCAGACCTACTCCGGAACTTTCTTTTGCGATAAGAGAACTAGGCTGTAAAAGTGGAATCGTGGTCACTGCCTCTCACAACCCAAAAGAATACAATGGATATAAAGTATATTGGGAAGATGGCGCGCAAATCATTGCGCCACATGATACTAAAATCATAGAGGAAGTCAGAAAAATTACAAGTTTTGATCAAATCAAATTTGAAGCAAACACTGACCTTATTCAATCAATCGGCAAAGACATAGATGATCGTTATTTGGCAGAAATGTCAAAATTGAGTCTTTCGCCAGACGCCATAAAAAATCAATCAGATCTATCTATTGTCTTCTCACCTATTCACGGCACAGGTATCACGCTAGTGCCAAGTGCCCTTGAGCAATTTGGTTTTACTAATGTGACGATCATTGAAGAGCAGGCTACACCAGACGGCAATTTCCCAACAGTAGTATACCCTAACCCTGAAGAAAAAGAGGCGCTTACTCTGGCACTAGAAAAGGCTAAACAAATAAGTGCTGAATTGGTACTGGCCACAGATCCTGATGCCGACCGTGTGGGCATTGCGATCAGAACTGAAACTGGTGACTTTGAACTATTAAACGGAAATCAAACAGGTGCTTTGCTCATCTATTACTTGTGTTTAAAATGGAAAGAGAACGGTAAATTAGATGGCAACCAATATGTGGTAAAAACTGTAGTAACCACTGAGCTCATTAAAGACATTGCTACTCACTTTGGAATAGAATGTTTCGACACTTTAACTGGATTCAAACACATTGCTGGTCTTATCAAAGAATTAGAAGGTAAGAAGACCTTCATTGGCGGTGGCGAAGAAAGTTATGGTTATCTAATTGGTGATTTTGTTCGAGACAAAGATGCAATTGCCTCTTGCGCTATGATCGCAGAAATGGCTGCCTGGGCTAAAGACAACGGAAAGTCCTTAGGTGATTTATTGGAAGAAGTTTACTCTCAGTTTGGTATGTATCAAGAAGATCTGGTCTCTTTAACAAAAAAAGGGAAATCTGGAGCTGAAGAAATTGAGCGTATGATGCATCAATTCAGAAATAACACACCTACTTCTTTAGCCGGATCAGAAATTGAATGGCTGATCGATTATCAAAACTCAACAGCTAAAAATTTACTTACCGGTCAGGTAGACAGTATAAACTTTCCATCGTCCAATGTGCTGCAATTTATAACCCAAGATGGGTCTAAAATTTCGATGCGACCGTCAGGTACAGAACCAAAAATAAAGTTCTATATGAGCGTTAGATCAGATTCTGACTCTGACCAAAGTTTTGAAGACGAAAAAAGAGGGCTTCAAGACAAAATTTCAAAAATTAAAGCGGAACTTGATTTATAGTAATCAACCAGCTCATTTTCTGATATTTATGATAAAAACTCATTTTACTGCCAGCTATTATTCATGAAAAAAAATGTTTTGAATATATTGCAGACAAATAGTGAGTTTTAGGCTTGAAATACGGTTATAAATAAGAATGTCAATTGTACTTGGTTTATTCATCGAAAAATTGATTAAAATATTCTGAATATATTTATATTTCATTTCTAATTATTTTACCACCTGAACATAAATTAATTCAAATATGGTAGTGCCCTTTTTGCTCATCATTGTCGGTTTCGTTATGCTTATCAAGGGAGCCGATTTTTTAGTGAATGGAGCTTCCTCTCTTGCCAAAAGATATAATGTTTCGGATATTGCCATCGGTCTTACAGTGGTGGCCATGGGTACTTCTGCACCGGAGTTAGTAGTAAATATCATATCAGGAGCTTCAGGTGAAAATGACGACATCGTTTTTGGCAATATCATCGGGTCCAACATATTTAACATGTTCTTGATACTCGGTATAGCCGCTGTCATTTACCCGTTAACTGTTCAGAAAAATGCACTTTGGAAAGAAGTCCCTTATTCATTATTAGCAACCGTAGTATTATTTGTATTGGTTAATGACCAACTCATTTTTGGCGCGGAAGACAACGCCTTGAGCTTTGTTGATGGGATGATTCTACTGGGCATGTTTGTTGCTTTTCTCGCCTATGTTTTTCAAAACATGCGACGTACTGGCGACCTTGGTGGGGATATGGATGAGATCGAAATGTACGGAAGTCTCAAAACCACACTCATGATCGTATTCGGTATTGCGGGATTAGCCATTGGTGGTCAAGTGATTGTTGACAACGCTATCATCATAGCCGAGTATTTCCAGATTAGCCAGAAAGTAATTGGCTTAACCATCTTAGCGGCTGGTACCTCTCTACCAGAATTGGCAACTACTGCCGTTGCTGCTTTTCATAAGAAGTCAGATTTGGCTGTAGGAAACATAGTTGGTTCGAACATATTCAATTTATTGTTGGTATTGGGAGCTACAGCTACTCTAAATGCTCCAATAGCCTTTGACATTGATCTAAACCTCGATCTATACATCGTAATGATCGGAACGTTTATGCTGTTCATATTCATGTTTACTCTCCAAAAGTATAAATTGGATCGAGCAGAAGGCGCTCTTTACCTGGTCGGCTTTGTAGCCTACTGTGTATTCTTGTACATGAATCGTCTTTAATAAGACAACTCTTCTTTTTTTCTTCTTACAGTTAACAGATCTTAACACCTTTTAACGATCCATTAACGGCCCGATGTTTGTTTAAAGCATACTTTGCATACGCATTACTGCAAAAGCAACCTTTACATACTAACACGCATTGAATAACAAAGGGTACATCTCAAATCAGGATCAAATTTTGGACGATAGTCAATTGACAGACTTGTGTAAAGCCAACGATGAATTGGCTCAAAAGGCGTTGTATGACAAATACGCTAATAAAATGATGCGTACTTGCCTGAGATATTTGAATGATGAGATGGAAGCTGAAGACGCGATGATAGACGGATTTATGAAAGTTTTTTCTAAAATTGACACGTTTGAATATCGCGGAAAAGGAAGTCTTGAAGGCTGGGTAAAAAGAATCATGGTTAATGAGTCGCTGATGCTACTCAGAAAACGAAAAATGGACCAAGTCGAAATCGAAAAAGTCCATGACCTTTCTTCAGGCAACGTAACTGTTGAGTCTCAATTAATGGAAGAGACCATAGTGAATATCATTCAGCGACTGCCCAACGGATACCGAACTGTATTCAACATGTATGTGATAGAAGGCTACTCTCATAAGGAAATTGGTGAAAAACTCAATATTAGTGAGAATACATCAAAATCTCAATTGAGCAAAGCTAGAGCTTCTCTATCCAAATCTCTAACACAAATAGGTGCGCTATGAAAGTCAATGGAAATCACAAAAACGGCCAATCATTAGATTCCCAAGAATCTAAGACTGATCAGATCAGCAAAAAATCTGTAGTCGTGTTAGAGGAGATCCCTGTAAAACACTTCAACCCGGCAAAGACTTGGGAGAAACTATCGGAAAGACTTGGGAGAATGGATAAAGGGTTGGTGACTTGGGGCCTAGCTATGGCTGCTTCTTTCTCCCTATTGGTAGCCGCCAACATTGAGGTATTTGATTTGAATCCACTTGATTTCAATATTGAAGACCAGGTTATTTTAAACACACCTGAATCAAAGCAACACACGATCAGAATCCTTCCAAAACCTCCAGTTCACATTACAGAATTAAAGCTTGCAAAGCCTACTCAACAAACTACAGAATTGAGGAAACCAGTGATTGCTCCTATAGTCAATAAGCAGCAATCAAAGACGGTATTAATCATTGATAAGAACCAACACGAGTCTGTGGAAGTTTCTCGTTTGTCTAATCCGTTTGTTTCAGTATTTGGAAAGGTTAATTTTCAAACAGAAGGAGTAGTCCCTGAAATTGGTATTGACTTTAAAATAGCAGAAAATTATTCATCTAAACGTAGACAAATCTATAAAGTCGGCATGTCTTCTCAGCTCAACTTTAAAACCGACGAATCAGGAGACAGAAGCGTTCATCCGCATACATTTGTAAACTTAGAGTTTACCTCTCTTAATAAAAAGACAAACAAAGGCTGGACTTCTAGAGCTGGTTATTTATTGAATCCTGATGGGCAATTGTATCAGGATACGACTATCAAAGTGTCTCTATTTAGAAACATCAGCAAACATGTTAAACTAGGCCCTGAGGTGATCTTCACGAACAACATGAAGCAAGCTTATCCTAGTATCTCCTTAATATTAGGCTAATCAGGCAAATTGAAACTTCATATACTTGATACTCTCTCCTTTATTATAGAATAGTTCTTCGTATTTGGTCTTTACTCCAAAATGCTCATCCATGTATTCTGAATGGTACAGATCATGAGTGTGAAGCAGATTCTTAACTTTCACTTGACCCTCTTTGAATAATTCTAGCGTATAGTCAAACAAAAAAGTATTGTCCGTTTTGAACTTAACCCATCCCTCATCCTTCAATAATTTTTTATAAACCTCAAGATGCCTAGGTGCCGTTAGGCGCTTTTTTTCATCCTTGTCTTTTGGTCTAGGGTCTGGAAAGGTTACCCAAATCTCATCAATCTCATTTTCCCCAAAGTGCTTATCCAGCAACTCGATTTGAGTTCTTAAAAAAGCTACATTTTCAAGATTATTCTTAATAGCATAAGAGCTTCCTACCCAAATTCTTGAGCCCTTGATATCAACTCCTACAAAGTTGCATTCAGGTTGTTTCTCTCCAAGGCCTACTGTGTACTCACCTCTTCCACAACCTAACTCAACTACCAAATTTTGATCATTCTTAAAATGTTCTTCTTTCCATTTACCTATTAAATGTCCAAAATTTGGTTTGCCATCTTGCACTACATTGTACCGCTCGGCATTATCTTGAAATCGCTCTAGCTTTTTTCTTCCCACTTATAAATCCTTTATTTCAGCAACCACAAAGGTGCTTCCTCCAATAAAAATTAAATCATTTGCCCCGGCCCGTTCGAGTGCCGCTGAATAGGCTTGATCCACCGAATCATAGCTCATTCCAGACAGTCCATATCCTTCACCTGCTTCTAACAGACGATCTACAGGCATCGCCCTTGGAACTTTAGCTGCGCAAAAGTAATACTCACAATCCTTAATTAGTAATGGAAATATCTTTTCAACTGTTTTATCGGACACTACACCCCATACGATGTGTAGTTTATCATAATCAATGTTTGCTATTTCATTCATCAGCCACACCACCGCCTCTTCATTGTGTCCGACATCACATATTACCATTGGACTTGATCGTAAGGTTTGCCATCTGCCTTTCAGACCAGTTTGTGCTACTACATGCTTTATTCCATTAGCAAATGCTTGATCACTTACCGAAACACCTTGCTCGCGCAACTGTTCTATTGCTCTCTTTACGGTGCCTATGTTGAGCCTAAGCACTTCAGGAGAAAGATCAGAATCATAAAGCAAATCTTGCGTTGCTTTTGTAGGTTCCGAAAGTAGCGCATGTTTTCCACTGGCTGTAGCTTTTATTTCCTCTAAAGCTTCAAAAGGCAACGCGCCTACAACCGCTGGAATCCCTTCTTTTATTATACCTGCTTTCTCTCGTGCGATCTCTTTTAGTGTATTGCCTAGCATATCTTGATGATCCAGGCTGATGGAAGTAATTACTGAAAGCTCCGGAGTAACTATGTTTGTCGAGTCTAATCGTCCTCCCAATCCAGTTTCAACAACCGCAAAATCCACTTGCTCCTGAGCAAAATACTCAAAAGCCATCACCACGGTAATTTCAAAAAATGAAGGTGATATTTCTTCTATTGACTGCTTATTGCCATTTACAAAGTCTGTAATAAAGGATTCCTTTACTTCCTCGCCATTCACCCGAATTCTTTCACGAAATGAGCGCAAATGAGGAGAAGTATAGAGTCCAACCTTGAAGCCAACGGACTGAAGAACCGAGGCAATCATATGAGAAGTCGAGCCCTTACCATTAGTGCCAGCCACATGAATACTCTTGAATTTTTTATGTGGGTTATCGAGTCGTTCGGACAGTCGCAAAGTATTAGTCAGGTCCTTCTTAAAAGCTGCTTTACCCACACGCTGATACATGGGCAGTTGAGTATATAAGAAGTCGAGGACTTCTTGATAATTCATCATCTTAATTCGATTGGATAATAAAGGTAATTTTTCCTTTGGAGGTAGTCGCGGCTGACCTATTATCGGAAGTTTTGCTGAAAGTCAATTCCATTACTGCATCCCTATATACTTTTTCAACAACTGGAGAAACTGTTTTTTCCAGAGTTTTAATTCCAATAATCTCCCCCTCTTCATCTATAATGATTTCAAAAACAATTATCCCATTTTCTGAAGAGTTATCATTTGGTTTTGGTGTGAAATCCCAGTCCCAACCTGCTAAATCTAAACTTGAACCCTTATTACCTGTACCAGAACCATTATCTGTTTTCTTAAAAATAGCTCGATCATCAATTATCGGATCTTCTATTTTTTTCTTCTCTTCTTCTTTTACTTCTGTTGTTTCTGTCGACTCCACAGTCTGAGCATCACTCCCAGTATCAGCTTCTTTCACCTCTGCTGTTTTTACCTCTTCTGTAGCCTTAGTTTCTTCTACCACATCTGGACTGTTGACATCCTCAGTCACAGACTCTACGACTTCAGCTTCAGCCTCTACTATTTCAGCCTCCTCTCCTTCCGATTGTTCTGCAGCAGTCTGTTGGGATTGATCTTTAGCTTCTGCATTTTCTGTACTTTCTTCAGACACTTCTTCCACTTCATCCAATACCTCCTCTTGGACCGACTCTTCACTCTGATTTTCGCTCACAATACTGTTTCCGAGATTGAATTCAATTCCATATTCCGGAATGGGAGGATCTGGTTCCGTCCAAGCCAACATGACAAAAAAGATCATCAATAGCACAGCGTGTATCCCTATAGACACATAAAAACTGATTGTACTATTTCTTTTTTCTCGCTTGTCCAAAATCAATCTGGTTTAGTGGCCAAAGATATTTTTGCTTCGAGTTTAGTGGCAATGCTAGCCACATTCACTAAGTGTTCAACTGGCACTGACTTATCACAATGTAAAACCACCACACCTTCTTTATCCTTCAATTCCGTTTGCAAGGTGTGTTCCAATCGACTGAGTGACACCTCTGTATCATTCACAAAATACTTCAGATCAGGTGTAATCGTTACGCTGATCTTTTGCATCACAATATTGGAACTTTTGCTCGTAGGTAGATTCACTGGCAACCCTGAAGGCGTGATAAATGATGATGTCAGCATGAAAAATATCAATAACAGAAAGATTACATCTGTCATAGAGGACATAGAAAATGATGTCTCAATTTTATGTTTTGATCCTAAATTCATTATTTCTGAGGCTCTTGTAAAAGATCTATAAAATCGATAGAGGTATATTCCATGCCATGAATCAGCTTACCTACTCTAGTAACTAAATAATTGTAAGCCAAGTATGTTAAAATCCCAACAAATAAACCCGCAGCAGTTGTCACCATCGCCTCATAAATACCGCTAGAAAGCAACTTGGGACTGACAGCTCCTTCCTCTTGGGCAATAGATATGAATGCTTGTATCATACCAGTAACAGTGCCTAAGAAACCAATCATGGGTGCTGCACCAGAAATGGTGGCCAAAAGGCTCAAGTTCTTTTCGAGTTTATAAATTTCGATTTTACCCACATTCTCAATAGATGCTTCTATACTCTTCAATGGGCTTCCTATCCTAGCTATCCCTTTTTCTATCATTCTTGCAATTGGTGTAGCTGTAGATCGGCACAATTCAAGGGCTTCAGCTATTTTTCCTTCCAAAACCATTTGCTTAATGTTCGGCATAAATGCTTCTGGGGTTTTGGCGGCATCCTTAATTGTCAACAATCGTTCGACAAAAACATAGATTCCGACCAAAGACAATAGCAAGATTGGCACCATCATATAGCCACCCTTCAACAACAGATCTAACACTGACACCTGTTCAATAACTTCTTCTACTGGCATCTCTTGCGGTAGAGAGGCCAAAATCATATTTAGTATTTGCATAATTCCCTTTAAACAAAAAAAAGGCCAAAATGACCTTTTTATATTTTTAACACGACTCTACTACAATATCGTTTTTCTGATTAGTACTGTAAAGCCCAAACTTCGTCGCCATACTGACCTTTGAAGCCACCTAACTGGCTAGCCGCATCTCCATAACTAGAGAAGTCAGCGATTGAAACTCTATACCTCTTGGACTTACCATATGGATGAATGATTTTGACACCATTCCCTTCACTACTTAATTTAGAAGCGTAGTCCAATGCCAAGTCTTCATCGATAAAACTGCCTATAATCACATAAGACCTAGAACTACGTTCTGTCACTCTTATGATCTCACCTGGCTGAGCAGAAGCTGCTTGAGGCTTTGGTTTAGAAACCACTGGCTTTTCAGCAGCTGCTTTTGGTTTAGATTCAGCTGCGGTTTCAGTTGATGCCGTAGCTTCTTCTTTCGGTGCTGGTTTTTTAGCCGCCGGTTTCTTTACTCTCTTTTTCGGTACTTCTTTCTTAGCAACTTCCTTTGGACCATCGTCCAATGAGAAATAATAGAAAGCTCCCCCAATAACTGAAATAATCAATACCCCGATAATTATCACTTTGGCAAATCCTCCAGATGATTCTTCATATGAGTAAGGCTTGTAATTTGGAGGAAGTGATGGTGTATCAGCTTCTTCAAACTCAGGCTTTTCATCCTCGAAAGACATACTGTCCGTAGCAAAAATAGAGCCCTCTTCTTCTGCAGAATCTGCAGCAAAAAGTGACGAGCCAGCACTTTCCGTCCCAAAATCATCATAAGAAGATTCTTCAGTATCTGAAGATTCCGAACTTTCAGATGATTCCTCTTCATCTAAGATGCCCAATGCAGCCAACTGATCAGGGCTATCAATATTGGCCAATAAATCATCTGAGTCTTCAGAATCATCCGCAACCAAGTCTAAGCCCATATCTTCGATAGACGAAGCCTCTTCCTTAGGAGCATCAGCACTGTCATCTCCACCCATGAGATCATCATAATTAATATCAGCGCTAAAATCTGGCGACAACGGGTCTTCTTCATCATCACCCAAACGGTCAGAAATCAACTGTGCACTATCAAGAACATCTTCGACTTCCTCAATCCCCTCATCCAACACAGATCCTTCAGGTGGATCCAAATCTCCTGGTTGAAGACCGGGAGAATCATCTGATGATTCTGGAACGTCAATATCATCAAGGACACTCATATCAATCCCCTCAGGCTCCGGAAGTGTTGTTTCTTCACTTTCGGTTTCCTCTTCAGCTGAATCATCCAAGTTGAAATCTAATTCTTGAAGTTCATCAAACTCCAAATCTGGTAAACCAAAATCCTCGTCTGACTGATTTGATTTGTTTTCTTCTTCCGAACCTTCGTTGAGTTTATCGTCGGCCATATCTAAGCAATTACCTTATTATTAATATAAACTTATTAAATCACACCTTAAATGTATAGAATTATTTTGAAATAACAACTTTATGGTGTCCTTTGTATTTTCCTATAAAATTATCAATAAATCATTCAAAATATTACTTTAATCCAATATATCTGACATGAATAGCATAACAAATTCAAATTCTAACGACCTCAATGGACTAGCATTTTGGCCTTTGCGAAAAATGGTTTCACTCATTCAAAATGACTTGCAGGTTAGATGGATTCTATTGCTCTTTATCGCTTCTTCCTGCCGACCAAACACGGTCTCATTTGAGTCGTTTGATTCACCCCTCTGGATAGCGGAGTCAAAAACATGTACAGGATACAGAAATGATGTCATAAATGATATGGAGGCCGAATTTGATCTGTTTATTGGAATGAGTGAAACAGAATTGATCAAGTATCTGGGAAACCCAGGCAAAACTTTGCTATATACCAGAGGGCAAAAATTCTTCAGTTACCATATTGACTGCCCAAATCAACCAGCGAGCACACGCCAACTCAGAGTAAGGTTTAGCGCACTGGATTATGTCAATGAGGTATTAATCTTAGACTGACTCATTGACCCACATATACGATCGACACCTCTGAAGCACCAAAATAGCCGAGAACAAGTTCATCCGAATCATCGAGGTTAGCCATGTTTCCTTCGACAATCCCAGGTAAAACTCTAGGGCTCAAAGTGGAGTTGCTAATTTGCTCTTTAAGATTGTTATAATAATCAAATGCCCCTTTAGACAGCGACATATGCTGAAAATGAGCTTCATCGGATTGAGTGAAGAGTACATTTCCAGCATCAAATTTAAATTTATTCCCATTGGTAAATTGATCGTCAAACAATACTAACTCCTCAGGGCTATTACGCAATTCACCATTAACATAAACCTTCCACCTATAGTAATTAGCTGTAGCTGAATCATCATCAACAAAAGCTGAAAGGAAGAAATTTTCATCTTCGGGGTCAATTTCAAAATCAGCAGGATCGGCTATAAAATTAACAAACGCATCTTCCGCTGTACTCAGTGCAGGCATTTCCTCCGGAGTCGAGGAATATCTTTCTTGATTGTGCAAAACCGTCAGTTGGTAGATTGATCCCGGTGATCCTACAAAATTCACAGGGTCAGATTGATACTTTCCTGTACCAGGTATCTCGTTAAAATCATATCTATTGCCCACATGATCAGTTACATATACTTCAGCTCCTAACACAGCAGGATAGCCTGATTGATCAGAATAACCGTTGCTCTCCGAGAGTTTAATTTCATAAGGCATCACCTCGTTTGTAATCCAACCATAGACAACCAAGTGAGACTCCCCTGTATCCAAATCCAAATCAATAGGGTCAATACATGAGGAATAGATCAAACCAACTAAACATAGGATTATATGTTTTTTGACTCTGATCAAAACCTAAAATTATATGTTACTGAAGGAATCATAGTTCCTAATACCGATAGTTTTTCTACTACAGACACTCCGGGTTGCTCTTCACTTTCACGAAAATAGTAGGTCTGAGCATTTCTTCTTGCATAAACATTATAGATGGAAAACACCCAGCTGCTTTCTGCCCTACGCTCTTTGCCATTCTTTCTTGTTTTTTTCAAGTTGAGTGTGGCCGCGATATCCAAACGATGATACTCTGACAAGCGATCCAAATTTCGGTTAGGATGATGAGGCACCTGCAATCCATCAATTTCATATTTTGAAGTTGGGAAAGAAAATGGTTTCCCTGTATAATAAACAAAGCTTGAGGACAAGGATAAATGAGGAGTCAACTGATAAATACCTGTGATGGCCACATCATGCGTTCTATCGTAATTGGTCGGGAAAAATTCCCCATTGTTAATCCTCTCTGCTTTTAGCTCGCCGTCGACCTGTCGTTCTGATCTAGATAAAGTATACCCTAGCCACCCCGTTAATTTCCCAAATTTCTTTTTTAGGAAAAGTTCCATTCCAAAGGCTCGTTCCTTACCGATTAGGATTTCAGTTTCTATGGATTCGTTAAAAAGTAAATCAGCTCCATTTTTATAATCTACCACATCCTGTATTTTCCGATAATAGAACTCCAATGATATATCCATATCAAACCGATTGACATATTGGTAAAGTCCGATTGTAGTTTGGTGCATGGTCGTCGGCAAGAGGTATTTTCCACTAATTTGCCAAAGGTCTGAAGATGCTGGTGACAAGGTATTAGATAGCAAGTGCATATATTGAACAGATGCAAAGTGGCCCACCTTTAACGACATGTTCGGATTGAGTTGATATTTCAAAGATAGTCTTGGTAGCAAATTATGATAAAAGGTTCTTGCTTCTTTATCTCCAGCAGAAATCGTGTCCACACGAGTTTCTAATAACTTTTCTTGGCCAGCTTCATAGATATATACATCTGACTTCCCTGTATTATAAAACCCTGAATAACGAGCGCCAATAGAAAGTGAAAAATCACCTAAATGTCTTTCATTGGTCAGGTAAACGGATGGTTCCAAGCCTAATTCATTGTTCAGCTTAACAAAATTCTCCGATGACCCGATCCCTGGAACACGCTCGCCGGGGTTCATCATATGAGCAACCACATCACCTCCATATTCAAATATATTTCTCGGGTTATAATAAGAGGTCATATCAAATTTCACGGCCAAATCAGAAACTCTCGACGTTCCCACAAAATCTGCCGACTCGCTTTCCTCGATTACCCGATACTCATATTGACTGAAATATGAAGTTACATTCATAAAGTGCTTGCCCCGATGAATTTTATTCCATCTTACAGACAACACTCTATTACCCCATTTTTGTAAAGCATCAATCCCAAATTGATTAGCATCAGCACCAAAATATCCGGAAAAGTAAATTTTGTTTTTGTTGTTAACATTAAACTTAATCTTCGTGTTAATGTCTTGAAAACTCACCCGACTATTCGCTAATGTCGGGCTTTTAGTATTCCTTAAAATCAAATCCCAAAAAGTACTTCGAGCTGACAGTAGGTAATTGGCATTACCATCTAAAATCGGACCCTCAAACATGATTCGACTTGTAATTAGACCCAATCCACCAGAAAGGTGAAATTCGTTCTCGTTACCTTCTCTTTGTCTGATGTGCATAACCGAAGACGTACGTCCACCATATTTGGCTGGTAAATCGCCCTTTAGTATCTCGACATCCTTTACTGCATCCGGATTAAAAACGGATACCAAGCCAAAAAAGTGATTGGAATTGTAAATCACAGCTTCGTCAAGCATGATTAGGTTGGCATCAGAAGCACTTCCCCTTACATTTACCCCAGAAACTCCCTCCCCTACATTTGAGATACCGGGCAATAACATCGAACTTTGAAAAACATCTACTTCTGCAATGTACGGAATCTGCCCAGCCATTTCCATATCCAGTTTGTTAGAGCTCAATAGAACGTTTTGAGCTTTAATATCAAACAACTCTTGCTCTTCTATTACCACATTATCGAGCTGAACTGAATTTTCAATTAACTGAAAATTGAATTGAAAATCTTTATTTAATTCAATAGCATGACTGATTGGGTGATAACCAATAAAAGAAACAATCAAATCATACTTTCCTTTAGGCAGAGTAAAAGCATAAAAACCGTAACCGTTTGTAGCCAAGCCTGTCTCTATGTTCTTAATATAAACTGTGGCCCCGATAAGTGCTTCACCAGACGCTGCGTCTTCAACCAAACCACTTATGGAGTATTTGTACTCGTTTTCCGGACGATCATAATATCTAATCATCAATTGACCATTCAAATAAGCATAATCTAAATTTTCATTGTGGCATATTCTTGACAAGATATCCTTTACATCAGTCTCCTTGGTCTTTCCAAATTCAATTTCCTTTTTTAACGGAATGATATTATCGTGATAGGCCACTTTGACTCCTTGCTCCGGCAGTAGTGACTCAAGTATATCCTTGGTTTTGTACTTTTTCTTATAGAGGATCACCCTCCTGTCTAGGATACTTTCTTGCGCATACAATTCTGACATGCAAATCAGAAGGGTAAGCAAGGCACAGATGAATTTTCTAACAATGACTTGATCCAAACTATCTAACGAGACAAATGCAATTTTGATCAAATTTAGACATTGCAATCAAAGGGATGAATAGATCACATAAAAAAACCCGTAACGATATGATCGCTACGGGTTAGTCCATTGTACTTCGAGTATCTTAATTAGCAGCCTGGGCCGGTCAATTTGATTGTTTTGCCATTTCTCTCATTTTTGATATTGGCAATGGCCTCAAAGGTGCTTAAAATTTCATCCAGTTCTTTGTCTTCGAACGAAGAAGTGATCAAACAATTTTTAATTGCCTCATCCACTTTAATTTTCACATTGAAATGTTCGCTTAGGGTTTCTGCAACTTGAGATAACGGAGCGCTTTTAAACATGAAATCTTTTGTCATCCAAGAAGATGCATTGTCGTTGAAGGAGTCATTTTTCGCCAGCTTGTTTCCAGTAAATGTGGCCTGATTACCCTTTTCAAGAATAACTTTCACTTTCTCATCACTTGAAGACCCAAAAGCCACGCGTCCACTAGTCACATTCACGTTGGCATACGTCGCTTTGGACACCAAATCAAACGAAGTACCCAATACTTCTACGGTGGCTTTTTCACCCAATATCACGAAAGGTCTTTCTGAATCTTTAGCTACATCAAAGTAGGCCTGTCCGTCTAGTCTAACCACCCTTTTATCCTGATCCATTTTTTTCGAATAACTGAAAGTCGAATTTTCATTCAGCCAAATAATAGAACCGTCTGCCAGTTCCAGCTTTTTTATTTCACCTTCAGTAGTATTAGCGATCAATTGCTCGGATTGATTCTGATATTGAAAAACAATGAATCCTAGCCCAACAATCAAAGTAATCACTGCAGCTACTTTATAAAGGATGTTTTGTCCTCCTGATTTTGATTCCCCAATAGCATTTGCTACTGATTTCCAAGCGCGATCTACATCGGGCTGAAAGTTTGTGAAGCTGATCTCTGATGAGAGATAGATCTTTTCAATCTCATCGAAGGCCCTTTGGTTCGCATCAGACAAAGCTACCCATTGCTCCACCTGCTGTCGCTCTTTTGCATTGAGCTCACCCTTTAAATAGGCCAGTATTTTAAATTCCAATTCTTGCATTTTAGTCGTCGTTCAATGGTATGTCAAGCAAACCATTTCAATCCCCCATAAAATTTCAAAAAATATTCACCAAAAGAAGCAACATTATTTTATCCCAAATTGGATTAAGGTTCTCTCTCAATTTTTTTAAGGCCAAACCAATCTGATTCTCAACAGTTTTCACAGAAATATCTAGTTCTTCAGCTATTTCCTTGTAGGTCATCCCCGCATTCCTACTAAGGTTAAAAATGATTCTACACTTGTTAGGAAGAGACTCTATCGCACTATGCACATACTCCCTTAATTCGTCCATGATCATCTCTTGCTCACGGTTATCTTCCTCCATAAAACCAACACCATCCAGATCTACCTTCTTTTGTTCTTTAGGTAGTTGAAGTTTCAGGTAATTAAATGACCGATTTCTTATCGCTGTGAAAAGATATGATTTTATAGATGTGGTGATAGTCAGACTCGCTCTTCTCTCCCAAATGTTGATAAAAACTTCTTGTACTACCTCCTCCGCAACTTGCTCGTCTCTTACATACTTCATGCAAAACTTACATAGGTCGGAGTAATAAGTCCTGAATATTTGCTCAAATGCACCCCTATCGTGATTGGATAGGCGCTGGATTAATTCGTCTTCGTCAGAAATATGCACTTATATCGTTTAGGTAATTGCGGCAAATGTACAAGAATTAGAAATTCATGCAAAAACAAGGAACTATTGAATGGATCGTAGGATATAATCTCTAAAAATCAAAGGCGAAGGCAGGTCAAAATCCGCACGTTCGTTTTTTCCTGTAATCGCAACCACTAACTCTAGATGAGGGACCACATATAATCGCTGTTCACCAATCCCTCCAGCAAAGAAAGTATCATTTACTTCAAGAAAAGGAAGAAAACCATTATTATCAGCATAACGCCACCACATCCAACCAAAATCATTAAAATAATCAATATTCGTCTGAACATCGACAGAAGACTTCATGTATTCGGGATTCACAATTTGATTACCAAACCAATCACCTTCTTCCAAATACAGGTAGCCTAGTTTGGCTAGATCAAGTGTTGACAATGATACTCCCCAAGCCATATTTGCATTGTCTCCAACCCTGGCTACATCAAAACTTCCCACACTGATGGAATTGAAAACTTCATTCAACAAAAAGCTATGTATACCGTCTCCATATTGGCTTTCTATCACTTCAGTGATTATAATAGGAATTGCGCTATTATAAGCGTATCTGCTACCCGGCAACGCATCTAAAGGTTTGGTAATAAGATATTCTGCCCAGTTTTCACTTTCTATCATCCGATCTATATCGCTGAGCTGACCATCAAAAACTCCACTCAACTCATTCCAACTCAGACCACTTTTCATAGTCATCAAATGCGCGAAGGTGATGTTCTTTTTCAAAGGAAAATCTTCAAACTCCTCTTCAAAAGCAGGTAAATACTTATAGATAGAATCACTTACCGAACTAATCAATCCCATATCAATGGCCCGGCCTAAAGCCAAATTTGAAACAAAACTACTTACGCCTCCCAGTTCAAACTGAGTACTACGGTCATTTCCATAGTAATATTTCTCATAAATCAGATTGCCAGACTTTACCACTACTAACGATTCGATGCCTTGCCCGGGCTGAGTCACAATTACTGAGTCCATTTCCAGCAATCTGGCTTCATCCATTTCTAATTCTCTTGGCTGAAGCACAGGCCATACATTTTGGTCAGAAGGAATAGATTCATCATAAAAGCAACTTGTAGTTGCCCACCCAAAAACTATCATTATGATTAAAAATCTCTTCATCTGAACTTCCCTACTTTCATGACCAAACCAAAACTAAGCCCATTGAAGTCGTCATTGCTTAATCCGGTAATTTCTAATTGATTCATCCACCGATATCCAGCAAAGGCATTTACAGCCAGAAACTTGGCAAGAATATAATCCACACTCACTTGCAACTGCAGCACCCTGAATTTGTCCGATAAAAACGCTTCCCCTGTTTCCGAATGAGACCAAATCACTTCTCCAAACCCTACCTTAGATTCAAAATTGAATTCATAGTCTCTTTCTAAATTTGTTCTATAACCCAATACAAAACCCGCATGTTTGTAGTTCATCTGAAACGAATTAGGAAAGATTAGCCGCTCTTGATACTTGTTGTCATTATAAATGAGGTTGTAAAAACCTATTTCGATGTGATTCTTCATGATCACTGCAGCCTGAATACCAAAACTATTGGTATGATCCGGTGCTACAGGGGCATTTTCATAAACTCCACCTATATATCCTTTGGGTAACAAGGAAGACTTTTGCGTCCCTATGGCTAACGAATCTGATTGTGCAAATACACTCGTATTGACGCCCAAAAGCACAATAAAAAAAATAAATAGAAGGTGTATTTTCATTTTGTAATTTATGACCTAACAACAATTAAACAGACTCAATTGCTTATTGAAAGATAAAGTAATTTATAAGAAAAAAGGACTTACCGATTGGCAAGTCCTTTTATGCTAGAATATATTATCGTTTCTAAAATTTGAACTTTAACTCTGCGCTATATAACCTTCCTATAAATGGAGACGCTGTAAATTCTCTAATTTCTGAGTCGAAAAGATTGGTCACCTGACCTGAAAGCGTCATATAGTCGGTGATATTATAACCTAATCCAATATCAACATTTACAAAACCACCTAACGGGCCATAATTCCATGTGTCAGTACTTCTGGCATCTTCTACGATTGGCGTACCTCTATATGTCCATCCTGGCTTGGTCTCCGAAGCAATTTGATAACTAGAATAGTAGTTGTATGCTTGAACCCATCTCATAAATACGGTACCGAACCACTTGTCCGAACTATAATTCAGGCCAAGGCTCATTTTATTTTTGGGTGAGTTAACCAGAATATCCAAGTCATTTACTTCACCGTCACCATTAAAGTCATTCTCCATATCATTTTCATCAACAGAGTAGTTAAAATATGAATAATTCAAATCAGCGCTTAGGTTATCATTAAAGTAATAGCTAAGCCCAAAATCGGCTCCATAGGTATTTACTTTACCAAAATTGATATAGGTAGCTACCAATCCTCCATAAATTCCATATCCGGATTGTACCTGATCCATAGGGACATCGCCTCTCTCGGTAGCAACACCCACTACTGTCACAGGACTCAAGAAGTCTTTAGACATATTGTAATATGCATTGGCATCTACAAACAATCGATTAGGCACTACTTGACCTTTGTACCCTATCTCAAATGTTTGTATTTTTTCAACTTTTTGTTTCTCCACTGTGGTGCCATCAGTTAATGTAAATCCTTGCGCATTCCCCAGGATCAATCCACTAAACAAGTCTCCGTACATATTCAAAATGGTCGGTGCTGCGATTCCTTGTCCGTAGGTCAATCTCCAAGCTCCATTACCCACAGTCTTTACCAACCCAAATTTTGGAACAAAGTTGAAATCATAAATTTCATGATTATCAGCTCTAAAGGCTGCTACTGCTTTCCAGGTATCAGCAAATTTGTATTGTACCTGACCATACCACCCCATTTGATACACATTCAAATCATCAGAATCATCCAATAGATAAGTGTCATTACTATCAGCCATATCTTGTTGGTATTGGATACCTGTCACGATTTCTACATCACCAAAGGTATTGTGGTACTGTACTTCACTATTGATACGTTTGGAATCATCCTGAAAAATAGCGCCACTTCCATAAGAAAAAGCTCCTCCGGCTTCCTCAGGTGTCATTCCAGAATCAATACCTCTATAGTATTGCTTTGTTCTTTCGTCAATCGCATAAGTACTGTCTGTCTTACTCGAAGTATAGTAAACTTGAGCAAACCAATTTTCGGAGGTATATCTCAAATGTGTGAAAAAGATATTCCAATCCTTGATTTGATTTCTACCCACATTGGTTGGGGCTAGATAGGTACTATTGGAATATCCAGAAGAGAGAATGATATCAGATTCGGCATTGGGACTAAAGTATAAAGCACCTTCCACTCTGTTGAAAGCAAAATCATTATCTAGTTCAAACTCTTCATAACCCTCTTTGATGCCATCTGCATCTCGATCTATATAAACCGAATCAGCAAAAGAGAATTCTTCTCCCTGTGTATGCTCGGCAGTTAGCTTAAAGCTAAACTTTTCATTGACTACCTGTGCATGTCTGGCTCTTACAGAAAACATAGATTGGTTTCCCGCATTAACCGCTACTGTAGTTCCTTCTGAAGTTCTTGGGTCTTTAGAAATGATATGCACCAAACCATTATGGGCATTGGGTCCATAAAGCGCTGAGTTGGGCCCGAGGATCACTTCCACTCTTTCTATATCTTCTTTGATTTGGGTGTTGAGGGGTCCAAACGGCAATCCGGTAGCAATCAAGGTAGCCAATCGACCATCTGCTACTTGCAAATTCTTAGAATTAAAATTGCTATTAAAACCACGAATATTCACACCTGTACCAACCACACCTGAGCGTACAAAGTCCACGCCCTTTACTCTAGCCAATAATTCACCTGGATTAAAAGATGGCAACTCATCAATCTGCTTAGAAGTAATGACACCAATAGTAGCAGGAGACTCTGTTAGCTTCTCTGCCATTCTGGTTCCGGAGATTACCACCTGATCACTAAGAAATAATGACTCTTTAAGATTGATAGTGCCGATGTCTTGGTTACCACCATTGACTGTGACATTTATATTTTGGTCCTTAAAACCTACATAAGATATAAGCAACTTGTAAGTTCCGTCTGCAACATTATCTAAGGTAAATGAACCATCTGCCGCTGTAATGGTCCCCTGATTTGTTTCCGTAAGTCTAATATTTGCTCCTATCAAAGGTTCATCTGTATCACCGTCCATAATTCGACCAGTGATTGAGTTTTGTCCTACCGATTGAAAGCAAACAAATAGCAGCCCCACGAGCATTGTCGTAAAAGTTCTAATCATCGTTTTGTTTTTTTAGTTGTATCAGCATTAGCCTACTTTTTCAGCTAATTCTTTAAACTTAGAGAATGCCTCTATCGGTTTGGGGTGGTTGACTAAATCGGAAATCCTTGACTATCGTTATTTAATTCCCTTGTTTTAAACGCATCTTATTGATTAACAGTAAGTTGTATTCCAATATTGTAGGTACGACTTTGTTTTACAAAAATTGGTTGTTTTTTGGACCGAATACAATGGTAATAAAGCCGACTAACTAAAGCCTGCTTGTCTTGCATACAAATCCAAAAAATAATGCTTATTTCGTCTGACCGTGAAGTTCGGATCTGGCTAAAGTGACTGTGCGTGGAATGTAATTTTCCAGCTCAGTGAGTACCTGATTGAGGATAAAAGATTTGTGTGGATCTGTGAAGTGCTCTCTGGACAAGCTCACAATAGAATCCAACATCGTTTCTGCATTTATTTTACCCGTTTTCAGCTGGGCTATTTCATAGTACCACTTTATAGTAGGTAGATATATTTCCTTCTTCTGATCTTGTTGGTCTTTCTTCAGCAGCTCATACCGTTTAAATATCTGTAGTACCTTTTCGTACTTCTTCTGCCTGACAAGCCCCTGTACATATCCTGTAAAAAAAGAATACCAACGTTGGGTAAGGATATCATTTTTGTGAATTCGTAGAAATGAATCGGCAATAAGTTCTCCCCTCTCTGGTTGATTATTTAGGTTTAGACACTTGATATAGAAAGACACGAAACCAATTTTATGATAGAAATTGTCAATGTTTCTAATTTCTGAAAACGATTCCTTCAAAAGGTTCAAGGCCTCCTCTATTTTACCTTGCCTAATGAGTATAGAACTGAAATTACTCAAATACTGCACATGGTCTGAGTTTTTTTGGCGAATGGACAAATATCCATATTCCTCAGCTTGCTGCAACACGTCAAATTTGGAGTGAAGCATCAAGCGATTGGCATAGTAATTATATAATATCCTTCGGGTATAAAACTTGCCTTTCACCAAGAGCTTGTCTAGCTTATCATACACTTCTTTGAGTTTGTCAAACTCTCTACTATTGAAATACAAAAAGGTAAGCCGAATGACGGCCATATATCTATTAAACCCATCCAGTTGCTCATTGTCAAACAAATCCAACATCCAATCTTCCCATTCACTAGTATCTTCTATTTTATGGTTAAACTGATCAATAATATGAACGGTCGCCGAATGAAGTTTTTGATTGATTACCTTGGACTCATCATAAACCGATTGATACTTTGAAATAAAAGCATTTACCATCTCATAAGGCTCATACCTCAATCTGATCAATAAGAAATGGCGATAATTAAGCACCATTTCAAAGAACTTCATAAAGTTGTGAATGGGGTGTTGGTAGTTTTTAATTCGTCGCAGCAATAGCTTTTCTTCTTGCGGAGTAATCGCATCGGTAATCACCTTGCGATCCATCTCATTGATCCATTCAAAAAACTTATCTACGTCAATAGCATCCAGTTTTTCTTGCACCCACCGCATCATTCCTGAGTACTTGCGCTTGTCTATGAAAGTATTGAAAGGCTCCTTGCTACCACGATTGTGCGCATTGACCTGGATCTTTTTCAGGATGCTCAGCTTTTGGTCATCGTCGAACTGCTGAACATTGACTAGATAGTCTGCCTCATGGGGCAATACATCAGATGCAAAGGCGGTGAATTTTTTAAGCTTTACCTTCAAGGTTATGATTTATTTAGACAAAAAATCGTGTAGTATTTCGTTAGTCTCTTCTGGTTTATCAAATGAAATGAAATGACCACAATCAGGAATGAATTTCAGCGTCACATTCGACATTTGACCAGCTCCTCTTTCTCCTACCGCCTGTGTTGTCAAATCCGGATTCAAATATTTATTAGGAATCAACCCATCATTAGCCCCATACACAACTAAGGTCCTTTGTTTAATATTCTTCAATTGATCAAAAATGGGTTCGTCCAGCATCGCATGCATTCCTCCTACTACAGCCTGACAATAAGCATTGAAGTCTTCAGCTTCGATCATTTTCAAACGGTCTTGTATCATAAATTCAACATCTGACGGCATGCTATAAAAGTTTAAAGACCAGTTGGCTCGGATCTGTGCTTCTGTTGCATCCTCCACTGAAGCTACAGTAAAAACTGTTTTCAGCCAAGTCGCTTGCTCCGACGAAAATGTTTCAAATCCAGCTGGCGCCAGCAAGATCAATTGATCGAACTGATCAAGTCTTTTCAATACAGTAGTCACGGCAACTTGCCCACCCATACTATGCCCCACCAGCACTACATTCTTCAACCCTAACTGGTCCATGATCTTCAGAACAATCATTGCGTATTCGTTCATGCTAATAGAGGCATTACCTTTTGAAGACATGCCATAGCCTGGCAAATCAATCGCCACACATCTATATTTAGATTTTAATGCATCTATATTTTTGTACCACGACGGTAGATAAGTAGCCAATCCATGAACGAAAAGCAGTGTTTTTGAGCCTTCTCCTTCATCCACGTACGCTACCTGAGTGTCTTGATCTACCTTGACATAATTTACCGGATAGCGATATTCAGTGATCACATCACTCACTATATTTGGCGCTTGAGAGAATGTTTTGCTTCCAGTCATGGCTGTTGTCATCAATATAAGTAATGCTATGTTTAATCTCATGATTTATCCCTTCAGCTTTTTTCGATCGATTTTACCGCTATCATTTTTTGGCATCTCCTCCAGCCATACGATATGCTTAGGTATTTTGAATTTGGCCATATGCTTAGCACAATGTGTAGTTATCAAATCCTTGTCTGGCAACCTTCCATTGGCGGCCGTGAGATAAGCTTTTCCTACTTCTCCCCATTGTGTATCTGCAACACCCACAACTGCTGCCTCGTCTATTTCAGGCATTTGTCTGAGCACCCGTTCCACCTCTGCAGGATATACATTTTCACCTCCTGAGATAAACATACACTTGATTCTGTCTACAATATAGAGGAACCCTTCGTTATCCATTTTTGCCAAGTCGCCCGTACGAAACCATCCGTCTTGGATGGCTTCTTTCGTGGCTTTCTCATTTCGCCAGTATCCTGGCGTAACCAAGGGCCCCGACAGACACAATTCGCCAATTTCGCCGGGTTTCACATCTTCTCCATCCGCTGATTTCAATCTGATTTCTGTATAAAAATTAGGCAGCCCTATCGAGCCTATTTTTCGTTCTGCATGATCCTGGTGTAATGAAGTCAGGTTTGGCCCTACTTCCGTCAATCCATAACCTTGTCTTATTTTCACGCCTTTACTGTGCCAGGTGTTTATCACGCTTAATGGCAATGCCTCACCGCCCACGATGAAGTATCTCATATTGCTCAAATCAGCCTTTTCAAATTGCTCAGATTCGGCCATCATTTTGAGCATAGTAGGCACTCCCATGAATAACTGACTTTTCTCTTCTTCGAGTAATTGCAGCAGTAGATCAGGGTCAAATTTTCTCATAATTCCTACCGAAGCACCACGATGTAAAAGTGGCGTCAAAAGTACATTCCAGCCACCTGTATGAAAAGCCGGCATACATGATATCGTATGGTCTGATGATGTGAGCTCTAGACTCTGGGCGGTATTTACACTATTCCAAAAGAGCATCTTATGAGAATAAATGGCTCCCTTGGGGTACCCAGTGGTACCTGAGGTATACAAGATAAACAAGGGGTGATTTTCATCAATGTCTAAAGCTTCGAACGGTGTCTCTGCAGCTGATGCTAATTCTTGAACCAGCTCCTCCATCCAGATGAGTTTCGTATCTGCCGATTTGGGTATTAGTTGGTCGAATTTCTTTTCTGCAATCAGGTAGGAAGGGTTCGAATCTGCGATAAGATATTCTATTTCTCTGGCAGACAGTCTATAGTTGACCGGTACCAGCGTAATGCCGGTTTTTTGAGCCATAGAGAACAAAGCCACATATGCAATACTATGTTCGGCAATAACTAGAATTCTGTCATTTACTTCACAGCCTGTATTTAAAAACCTACTCGATAAATAATTCGCCTGGCTATTGAGCCGTTTATAGGTAATACTTTGATTGGTTTCATATTCAGTAACAGCCACCTTATCTGGCGAATAAACAGCCCACTTCGATATCCAATCTTTCCTATACATTTTCATTTCTTTGCTTTGTAAAAAAATGCAGCGCAAAACCTACCACTAAAGAAGTTAAAATGGCCATTGTACTGGCTATGCCCGGATTGTTTACAGACTCTTTCATATACGGCAAGAAGCGACCATAATACACAGCAAAGTGAACCACCAACGCAGTGATAGACGCAGAAAACACAGTCTGCAATCGTACATTCTTGATAAACATACCAAAAAGCACAGGAACAAAGGCTGCTGAAAAATAAGCGTAAACACCGTTTTGAGCAAATATGCCAACACTCAAATTAGGCGATAGCAACTGCTGGTAAGACAATACAAAACTGACAACGGCCAAGAAAATAACCATGAGCTTGTTTACTAAAATTTCTTGCCGATCTCGTTGATCTGCTTTGTAAAAACGTTTTCCAAATAGTGGATTGAAAAGATCGCCTGTAAGCGAAGAACTCAGCGACTGAATGAGACCTTCTAACGTAGACAATCCAGCCGATATCAATCCCAGAATCACCAATATCCCTACATATACAGGAAAGCGACTAACTACATAGGTAGATACAATACTATCCATCGGAATTGCTGCACCATTGACTGTGAGATCCGGAAAATACAATCGAGCAAACAGGCCTACAAAAACCACCTGAAAGAATACCACCAACACCAATATCCCCACAAGCAAATAGCGATTGACATCCTTTTCATTTTTTAGCAGAAGCGATTTGGTAATGACATGAGGCTGACACACTATCGCAATACCAATCACGGTTTGGCAAAATATTATCTCAAAAAAGTCTCTAAAGAAGAGACTGTCAGGATCTGTCCAGCTCGCGTAATTTGGCCCTATGGATTTCAATTGATTCATAAATCCAGAAACCCCATTTTCGAAATATGATGTACCAGAAGAAAGGAGAATAACGGCCACCACAAACATTAAAACTGCTTGAATAGAATTGGTATAAACCATGGAGTTGGCTCCCCCAAACATCATGTATCCAAAAACAAAAATGATGACACTAGCCAGTACCATTACCGGATCGGCGTTCAAAGAGTTGGATAACACCTGCGTGAGTCCCACACAAATCAAAACGATAAACGTGATCAAGAGCAAGGAAACAAAAGCAAAAAACAAGGCATACGCCTTGCTGTTGTACATCTTGCCCATCCACTGGGCCATGGTGAGCGCCTTCACATTCGCACCATACTTTCTAAACCCTTTGGTCATGAAAATTAATGAGCCAAAAATGGCTAGTGGCATAACGATGCCAAAAGACAAAACACCGCTCAAACCATATAATGCAATAAAACCAGGATTGATGATGAATGTAGCGGCACTGGTCATGGAGGCAGCCAAAGCCAAGCCTACGGCTGTCGGCGAAAAAGTGATGTTGCCCACAGCATAGTCCGACATGCTCTTAATCCTGAGCGCTCCGCGGACAACAAACAAAAGTATAGCGACCATATAAATAATGATCACTATCCAGGTCGCAGTTATCTGCTCAGGGGAAGCGAGGTTATTCATTGCTTAATCTTTAAACCTAAAATTAGTACTGTACAGCTGCCGCAGCAAATGCCAGGCCTCCACCTGAGCCGATAAACATCAGCAAATCACCCTTTTTCAATTTCTTGTTTTTATAGGCATCTTCCAACGCCATTGGAATACAAGCTGATCCTGTGTATCCATATTGATCCATCACCATATGTGCCTTTTCTCTGCATACGCCCAGGTTGTCCATGGTTTCATTAATAGAATTAAAATTCAATTGAGTGATGAAGAAATGGTCAAAATCGTCTGGCTCCTTGCCCAACCTCTTGCAAATATCTAGTGCCATTTCAGTCCACATTTTCGGGTTCAATTCTTTAGGGAACCTATGCACAAATTTCAATTGATGATCATGATTTGCCAGCACTTCTGCTGTAGTTGGCTGATGAGTGGCTCCGCCATAAATCCCCATCCATCCGTTGTACTCTCCTTTGGTTTGCAGATCGCTAGTCAGCCATCCAGCATCCCCTTGCTGAGCAGACATAACCACAGCACCTGCCCCATCCGCAAACAGGGTGACAGTTTTCTTGTCTTTTTGATTTAGATACTTGCTCATCGCATATCCACCAATTACCAAAATATGCTTATAGCGATCATCTGCGCTGATGTACTTTGCAGCTACATCCATGGCCGTAACAAAACCAGCACATGCTGTATTCAAATCAAAAGTTCCTGCATTTTTTAAACCCATTCGATCTTGAATAACTGAGGCAGTTGAAGGTGAAATGAACTCCGGCGTATCAGTCGAAATCACCAAAAGATCAATCTGATCTGGTTCTATTCCAGCATCCGCCAACGCTTTCTTAGCTGCTACTTCACAAAGGTCTGCTACTGACTCCTTTTCGTTGCACCAATATCTCTTGGTGATATTCACATTTTCTCTTAGCCAAGCATCTACATCTTCTCCAAGGGTTTCGTTGAAATAGCTGTTTGGAATTTCTCTGGCAGGTACATGCGCACCAATTCCTGTTATTTGTGCTCTGTTCATACTTGTTAGGTTATAGGGTTACAGCGCCGTCTACACTCAATACAGAGCCACTGATAAATGAGGCCTCGTCAGAAGCTAAAAAGGCATAGGCATTGGCAATATCATCCGGTTCGCCTAGTCGACCAAGTGGGGTCTTGGACACCATCATTTCTATCACTTTTTCAGGCATCGCCTTCACCATATCCGTCGCTATAAAACCTGGTGCTACAGCATTGACGGTAATGGAATGTTTGCCCAATTCTTTGGCCAATGTCTTGGTCATCCCTATCACGCCTGACTTGGTAGCGGCATAGTTTGTTTGTCCGAAATTTCCGTAAAGACCTACAACAGAAGAGGTATTGATAATTCGACCGAAATTATTCTCCATCATATTTGGCGTGGCAGCCTTAATGCAATTGAACACGCCTGTGAGATTGACAGAAATGACTTGCTCCCATTGCTCGATACTCATCTTTTTGATCGTGGCATCTCGCGTGATCCCTGCATTATTGATCAAGATATCAATTCTTCCTAGCTGATGGATAACTTCGTCAGCGGCCTGTATAGTGGCTTGATGATCCGCCGTATCGACTTTTTGAAAAATGGCTTGGATGCTTCGATCTGATAATTCATGCGCCAGTTGATTACCGGCTTCTTCATTGATATCCCATATGGCAATTTTAGCACCTTCATCTGCTAACTTCAATACTGCTGCCTTGCCTATTCCTGCGGATCCTCCCGTGACGATCGCCACGCGATCTTTAAGTTTATTCATATGTCTTATTCGCCTAGTTTTACTCTGTTTTTTTGTGAAGCAAGAAAAGTTGAAAACATTTCCTTGTTCATTCATGCTTCGTAAAAATATACTTAGACCCTAGACTTTTAGGACAAAAAAGATCAATTCAAGGCTTGACTATTGAATGATTTAAAAGAACATAAAATTATAACTAATTCATTTTAAGTACTTTAACACAAATAAATAGAGGTTTGACTTTTACAAAATCAAACCTCTACAAATAGGTTAACTATATCTGTACCTCATTTTACTCAGCAGCAACACTAGCAATCCATCGGTCAATCTTGGCTTCCAAAACCACCAACGGCAAACTACCAGATCCCAAGACCTGATTATGAAATACTTTGATATCGAATTGATCACCCAAGGCTTTTTCTGCTCTGGTTCTCAGCTCCCTGATTTTCAACTGCCCTATTTTATATGACAGTGCTTGTCCAGGTCCAACCATATACCTTTCAATTTCTGAAATGATAGAAGCTTCAGAAGCTGCTTCATTAGCCATGGAGTATTCAATGGCTTGCTCTCTGCTCCAGCCTTTGGCATGCATCCCAGCGTCCACTACCAGACGAATGGCACGGTGGATCTCCATGCTCAACATACCAAAGTACTGATAAGGATCGGTGTACAAACCAAGTTCCTTACCCAGTGATTCCGTGTATAGGGCCCATCCTTCTACATACACGCCCATACCTTCGGTGTGCAGGAATCCTGGCAGACTTTCATTCTCCTGCTGGAGCGACAACTGATAGTGGTGACCCGGTATAGCTTCATGTAAAAACAGAGCTTCATCGGAATACTTGTTGTATTTGGTCACGTCTGGAATAGGCACATAAAAGATGCCCGGCCGAGAACCATCTTTAGATCCTGCATTGTACTCCGCACTAGCCGAAGCCTCTCTGAATGCTTGTGTTCTTCTCACTTCAAATGGTGACTTAGGAGTCAAATCAAAAAGCTTATTGAGATTAGGCTTCATGCGCTCATGAATAGCATTGAAGTTGTCGATCACCTGCTGTGGATCTGTAAATGGCATTTGTTCTTTGCTGGTACGCACATGATCAAAGAAAGCTTTCAAGTCTCCCTCGAATCCGATTTCTTCTTTCACCATTTCCATTTCCGCACGGATTCTGGCTACTTCACTTTTCCCCAATTCGAAGATCTCATCAGGCGTCATATTAGTAGTGGTATGATATTTCACTAAATACTGATAGGTTTCCTGTCCGTTCGGCAATGCGCCGATACCTGCCGTCTCTGTGCCTGCCTGAAAGTATTCTTCATTCAAAAAAGTATCAAGTGATTGATAAGCAGGGATCAATTCGTTCGTCAATAAACTCTGAAAATCAGATTCAATTCTTGCTCGATCCTCCATAGGGATACTATCAGACATATTCTTCACTGCGGCATAGAATACATGGTCTTCGATGATAGGATTGGTGAATTGATCCATCTGACCGATCACTTTTTTAATAATAGCTTTTGGTAACACTACGCCTTGCACCATTCCTTCCCTCATATTGGCCTGTGCAGTTTGCAGCCATGGAATGAAAGCCTTTACGCGTTTGTACCAATTATCATAATCTTCGACTGTATCAAAAGGCTGAGCCCCTCCTACATCCGCGAACGTAGTAAAATAGAGATGAAAGGAAAAAATCTGATTGATCGGCAAGTAATTGATATTAGGCAAATCAAACAGCGGCGAGGCCACAGATACCATAGTATTTTCCAATCCTTCCTTTTTTAATTTGCAATCCCACTCCATGACTTGAATACTCATCTGATCTGCTTCGGATAAAGTATTGGGATCTATATCCGAGATGGCTTGTAAAAAGGCACTGTAGCTAGCTACCATGTCCGCCTGCACTTCAGCATCGATATAATTCACAAGCTTATCATTATATCCTTCTAATCCAGCATTGGTAGCTTCTATTGGGTTGATCCTTAGTTTGAACTGATGATAAGCATCGAAAAGACTGTCAACCGACACTAGTTCTGGTTCGGTTGTCGAAGTTGATTCATTGGTTTGGCAGGCTGTTAGAAAAAGGAATCCTAAGGCTGAACATATTAGAACTAGATACTTGAAAACTTTCATTTGGGTGTGATTAAATGTTTAAAATATAAGTAGCCAAATTAATTATAACCGTTGGGTATTCAAACAACTTAATACTAGAGAGTATTGTGAATTTCTCGAAATTCACTTATAGCATGTATTGTTCATTCATATAAGCAAAATTCGTCCTTCACAAATCGCTTCACCGGTTCAATCATATACTTAGCTGTGCACGCAACTGTTTGTGATAAACCTAGCTAAGTAGTTAAAGTTATCTCATATTTGGAAAAGCAACCTAGTGCTAACAAAATCAAACCAATACCAATATTAACCATCAAATATGGCTGGTGAGCTTTGAGTCTTATATCATGCCCATAGTGAACAAGAGCAGACCAAAAAAAAGGGTGTTTATTAAAACTGTCACCAACAGCCAAAAAATCTCTTTTCGCATTATTGAGGGCACTAGAACTACGGTTTCCGTCCTTCACATTTTTAAAATATTCGTTTATAATTTTCATCGTACTCAAGTCATCAATGGACCATAGGCTCCCAATTAAACTTTGCACACCCACCTCAATTGCTCTTGCCCCAAAACTCTTTGATAATTCACCATTAACAGGGTAACCAACTAAACTTTCACAAGAGGTAAGAACCATCTGAGTGGGAAGTCCTCCAGCTTTGTAAAAATCAAAAAAATCCAATCTCCTCATCGAATCTAAATCAGACAATAGCAATACTGGATCTTTCTGATTATCCAAAACCTGATGGGTAGCAATATGCCAAATCGACGATTCAGTCCTATCCATTTTTTTCAAAGTTGTCTGAAACCCTTCTCTTTGTGCTCCGGACAAAAAAAGCTTCTCATTCTTATAGTTCCCATGTAGAGAAAATACTTTTGGATCCGTTTCTATTATTTCCAAACGTCCCATATCAATTCGCGAATACACCACATCAATTTCATCGATAAGGTATTTACCCTTATTTACAAGAGCCTCAAAAGGCAGATCATTTAGTATACCATCAGCGTCTATGACAAGCCTATTCCCAGGCTTTACAGCATTAACGAAGAACGTGGAATACAAGTCTTCTAAGTTCGATTTCAACTGAGTAAAATTATTTTTAGATCCGACGTAAACGGATTCCGCATCTTGAATTTTGTCATTAGTATCCAGAAGCTTTCTAAGCAGTATTTCTTTGGGATGTTTTGTAAGTACTTTTTTCTCTCCCTGCCAAAAAAATTGAAATATAAAATCCTGTCCTTCAAGAAAAACCATTCGTGATTCTGCGGGGTTTGATCTGAATAATGGAGCCTTTTTCTTATTGAAAGAAGTATTTAAAATTTTAAGATATTGAGATCGAAGGTTGTTTCTCACCAAAAAACACTCTTTCCACTTTTTGTTACTCAGATTGCCTGAATACAAGTTTTTTTCCAATGGTTCTATTTTTTTAAGCAAACCAGAAACAATAATTGATCTCATTGAACCTGAACTCAACAGGCTCTGATTATTTTGAAGCTCTCCAGCTCGGCTGATTAAAAAAGCCCTCTGAATCAAGTCAGTATTAGATTCATCGACTGATTGATTACTTAAATGCTCAAGAGTAGCTTCTAGCAACTGATATGTACTCGAAATGTGGTTTTTTCGATAAGAGTTAATTAGCCCAGATGAAAACGCACCATTTAAATAGTATAGGGTTGCCTTAATTTGATCATTGATCTCAGCTACTGAAGCGATTTGCTCCTTATTAGGATCCAATAAGATCTTTAGTTTTAGCTTTAGATAATTTAACCTTAAGCATAGCATTCTATAGCCAACTATATATTCAAATCTTTCATCACACAAAGAAGGGTATTCATACAAAATAAATAGGTCTCTTTGCACTTTTTCCTCTAAAGATATTAGTTCAGCATTAGACACCAAACTGACCTGATTGACATTATTCATTCGTAAATTCTCAATCCTATTTTGAATACCTAAAAGAAATTCTGAAAATATGGTCGAAGGCAAAGCAGAACTATCGTGAAAGTGTATCACCTTCTCTAAGGTTTTATCCCTCTCCCAATTCCGTAAAACATGGATCAATTCAATATCCGAATTTTCAAAATTGACTGAATATCCCTTTGAATATATGACCAGCATAACGATCATAAGAGGCATGACTTTCTTACAAAAAAAAGTGATAGGTATTGCGCTTAGGGTAAAGGATTCTACCCCACGATTAGGTGGTAAATACATGGTGGTTAGGCTTGGTTTATTGGATTACCTTTTTCTTAATTTAAACAATTAATGTTTGTAATTAAAGCGGAAACCATTAATATCACTTTACTAAAAAATCAACCTAACATTTTTTGAAATATTCTAATGATAAGTATTGAATTTAGAAGAAAAAACTCTGATAACAACATAATTGACGGTTTACGAGAAGGACAGAAAAAGACGCTCAACCATATCTATAATGAATACTTTCCACACGTCAGAAATCATATCCTAAAAAATTCCGGATCCGAAGACGATGCCAAAGACGTATTTCAAGATGCGATTATGGCTATCTTTCAAAACGTATCGAATGCAGACTTTGAACTCACCTGCAAATTTCAAACTTATCTAAATGCTGTTAGTAATAACATTTGGAAAAAAAGGTTAAGGGATAGAAAAAAAAATACCGTAACACTAGAAGAAGATTTTATGCATATCGCTCAAGAAGAGATCGAGGATGCGGTGCTCAAAATGGAGAGGTATAAGTTTTATCTCAGGAAGTTTAGCGAAATCAGTATTAAGTGCCAGGAACTTCTCAAAATGTTTTTAAATGGGATTGACATGAAAAGCATCACTGAGCACTTTGGTTTCGCGAGCGTATCATATACAAAAAAAAGAAAGTTCAATTGTAAAGAAAGTCTGGTCAAGGCTATCGAATGTGACCCTGAATATCAACTACTAGTAAGTCTATGAACAAAAAAGATCGACACGAGTTGTATGAGCGGTACCTGAAAAACCAACTCGATGGTATTGCATTAAGGAAATTCGAGCAAGAACTAGAATCGAACGAGCTAATGCAAAGAGAACTGACTTTAGAAATTGAGCTTAGAGAAGCACTGAGTCAACATAGTGATTATTCCATTTTCAAGGATTTAGTAGAGAAAGCCGAATCAGAGTACTTTCAAAAGCCTAATAGAAAAAGCTGGCCTTTAGGCTGGGCTGCCGCCCTACTGGTATTATTAATAAGCACCTTTGTCTGGAAAACTCACTTTGACCTATCTCCGGATGATTTTTTCGAGAAGAATTTTGTCCCCTATAAAGCTCCTGGATTACTAAGGGGTGATGTTACTGTATTGGATGAGGATTTAATGATAGGACTTATTCGATATGACGAAAGACGATATGCTGAAGCCATAGAAGCTTTTGAGTCTGTAATAAAGAAAGATTCTCTCAATTACACTGCTCAATTTCTATGTGGCGTAAGCCATATGGCCTTGCAAAACTTTAAAAATGCTGAATCAATCCTTATAGAACAATCCGAAAATCAAGACAACATTTTCAAAGACCAGAGCCACCTGTATCTTATGATTTTGTATCAATCAGACAGCCTTACTACTAATGATGAACATGTACAATATCACTATAGACAGATCACTGACCCACAGGTAAAAGCAATGGCTGATGACTTGAGGTAGTTCCAAGAAACGCTCATATTTTTTTGTATAGCTGACAAGCCGTGAAATAGATCAGGCCTGAGTGAAATTCCCTTCACCATCTGAAACATAAGTAGTATAATCCTGACCTCTCTGCAGTGTAACCTCTTCACCCTTCGGGATCTTTCCTAAGACTTGAGCAGATTCAATTATGCTAAATAAATCAGAATTAAGAATAGTAGGAGCCAGTTCAAACAAGTGGATCGCTGTAGCTTGTTTTGGAAGTCCTGGGGTCAGTACCTTGGTCACCCATTCTCTCATTTCAGTTACATCCTTCCAATGATTACGACCTTGGGCACTTTTTAGTTTGCCGAATTGCTTTAACAACTCAAGAAGGGGATCTTCGCCCAGACCCACCACAACATGCTTATAGTAGGTATCAAGCCACTTAGCTTCAATATATGTGGGCAACTGATTTATCTCTGCCTTGCCAATACCTTGCCTAAGCAAATAAGTCTCAAAAGGCTTGTATATTGGACTGTCAGTTGGTGCAAAATAATCCATAGCACGCGTCGGTTCAATTGCCGTATGAATATCCCGTCTATTTGCTGCCCGACGAGTCTGGTCGCTACTTCGCGCTATAACGCTTACATGACTTCTTCTAGCCCATCTATGTACCACATATCTAAACTGATCTGGTGAAATACCTAATTCTTTACTAAGGTGCTCAATCTCCGGATCTTTTAAATATACATAGTCACCTGTACTGGCACTTGGCACCAGACCGCAGGTTCCACCACCTTGTGAAGGACCTGACAAGCCATAGGCAATGTATTTAATGCCATGCTGCAGACAGTATTTTCTCACTGCGACATCTGGCACAACAGGGTTCATCCTGTTTTCCACTACTGAAAGATGCACGCCAAAATGTCGAAGCTGCTTCTCAATATTTGGCAAATCAGTTTCAAGATTCAGAGACGTAATATCGACGTTGCTGAGACCTATGTGACAATGATACATTTTCCCAAGAAAGGACAGTTGTTTGAGCGACTTCTTTAAACCATTCTGTGGCAATTCGTGTAACATGATAGTATGAATGATAACACCAGGTGTTCGAAATAGTCTTTCAATTTCTTTTTCAGCACCGGATAATTCGCCCCATTTGAATTTATAAATTATTCTAACGGCTCCTTTGTTGATCGGAAATGACCTGAATAAATGATAGGTCTGACCATCGTGATAGCTATATGCGCAGTCAAAATCCCTCTGTCCTTCCAGATAAGCATCCCTGATTTCATTTTTTGATGCTTTATCCGTACCATGTACAGTACCTTGCAGAGGATGCTTCATCGCTGAAGATTGTTGCGGATGAGTCATTGTATCCTCTCGTATGTAAATGTTATGACCACAGGGTTTCCGATTACAGGAAAGTACTTTATACCAGAGGTAGTGCTGCGGTCCATGCTCATCTGTACTGGCGTGCGCTTCTTGATTTGGACCTCTTCTTGAACGATATCTTGTATCCGTGTCTATAACTACCTTGTCCCCTCTTCCCACGGTAGCCACTTCGTTAGCTTGAAAGTCTTTACTATACAAGGATCCATTGACTAACCTAACCAAATGAGTAATTCCGGTGACGGCCTTCTCTATTTGCTGAAGTTGGACAGTATCATCTCCCGATCTTCGTTTGTATTGATAGGGAGTCAAATTATCCCTACTGGATATTGCCATATTTGAAGCATGCCAGGCTTTTGCCCCCATTTCATCGGCCTCTTTTTCCATAACAGGGTCGTCATTAATATTAACTCTTGATTTGAGTTGAACCGTAGGTTTCACCCTTCCCTGCTTTTGCTGAACCACATGCCAGGCTTCATGAGGAAGATGTTTTTCCTGCCCAGAGGCCATATGAATATTATTGCCTTGAGCATAGGCGTGAGCATTGAGCTGGGCAGGTTTGGGTGAGTTGTAATGGACCTTGACGTCATCCATAGAATAACCGGATAGCCTTTCGATACCCATTTTAAGATTACCAGGCAAACCTGTATTATTAGGCTTGCGCTGCGCTACATCTTGTGCCACAGATCGATTAGAACTACTACGATTGTTTATATGTTTATTCTTGCTGTTCAATAAATTTTATTCATTGCATAAAAAATCGCACCAGTCCGTGAATCAACTCATCTCATGATATTCACACTGACAGCTTTCTCCCCAGTGAACCTTATTGTTGAAATAGGCTAAACAAGGCACTAGCATGTGGCCTGACAGACAAATCATCTGGCTTATATGGACTATTTGTGCCAGGATCCCAAGGTCCTAGACATCCACCTGAATTAACCGGTACTCTCGTAGCTGTGTCAACCGGCTGTATGGCGAATAGACCAAAACCTTCTTCATCCCAATACTGACCAGGAAATACAGACTGGATAGAATCATTTGGTCCTGGATCCCAAATGCCCGTATGGCATGAAGGTGCTGCTCCTGCCTGATTGCACTCCAACCCTACTGGATCAGCCTTCCATAATTCATCAGACCATTCGAAAAAAGCACCCCCAATACAGGAACCCGAAGAATCCGAACAATTGTCTCTCATGTTTTTATAGTGCCCCTTAACATAGGTTACCAAATTAGCCATTTGGGTGCTATCCATATCTACAATATTCCCTGAAGCATTATGAGTAGAAGCAGGAGCTCCCCACTCCGTAAGCATCAAAGGCTTTTTACTTCCGCTGGTTGCCGTTTCATAGGCGGAGAACAATACATCAAAACCATTGGAGTTAGTCCAGTTGCCTCTATAGGAATTGTAGCTCCAGAAAAAGTTTGAAGCTGTCATGTATTGATTACCTGAATTAACTGTATTCATACCATCATCTACATTAGCCAGAGTGACTAATTTTCCTGGAGCAATTTTGTTGAGTGTATCCGCAACATCATTCCAATAGGTGAAAAACTTAGAGTTGTTAATAGCGTCGCTAGAATTAATTTCATTGGCCATCACAAAACCCATCACGGCAGGATACTGACCCCAAGATTTAGCTAAATCAATTAAGCCAGTTTTTACCAGAGCACGCTTAGCCACATTCCCTGCATCATTCCAATTGGCTGAAAGAAAAATTGCGGCATCGTTTTTTGGAGGGGCATAGCCCATCAACACATAAATTGGATTGGTTCCATTGTTCCAACAAGCCTTAAGAAACTCCTCATGATTGTGATCCCAGGTAGATGGATTGCCTGCCTCTACTAGCTGTATTGAATCAAGTGTATTGTAAGTTTTTAGCAGGTTTACTCCATTCACTCTCATTAGACCCAAATCTCTCTTCCAAATAGAACGCCAGGTATTGATCGTGAAATCGCCATAGGGATTAAAAGCGGAACAACTACCCCATGGAACCGGAGAGTAACTCACGCCTTTGGCGAAGAAAGGATCTTGATTGACGCTGACCTGATAGTCGTTAATTACCCAGCTAGTACTTGTAGCACTTGGACTAGTCATAAGCATAGGAGTTCCGACAAGATCTAGACTCTCAGTCGGCGCCGTTGTTTTACAACTGATCAATATAGCTGTAAACAGTATGATTGATGTCAAATAGGTTAGTTTTCGGTTAGCTTGGTACATTTAATTTATGGTTTGATTTTTATTTATTAATTACATCTCGTCAACCTCCAAAAAGTACTCGACGTCTTCAAGTGTGAGATCGCTCCACTCAAAAAAATCGTTAGCATTGCCGGGGTTGATCTCTATTTTTGGAAATAAATGAAAGAGTTCATTATTCATTAGTTCGGTGGCATATTTCTGAATGTTTTTATCTGCGGAATTATAGATTTCCCGAATCAAAACCTCACGTGCCTTTAGTGATAGGTCTAATTTTTTTGCCTTAAATGCAATAGCTCCTCCGGGTTTTTGAAGTCTTAGGTGCTCTACACCCTCGACACGTTCCACCGTATAGGGAACATCCGAGGAAAGTAAGTCCAAAATAGTACCATCAAAAAAATCGTCCATGGAAACGATCAAAGAAGCACTATCTTCCCTTGATATTCCCATAGAGAAATCCTTGACTAACGCCACGTCAGTTACCAGGAAGATTTTATGATAGTTAAAAAATTCTGTGGTTAATCTGCGTATCACCTCTTTATGTATTTCCTTGAAATGTGGCATCCTATAATGATGAACATTATTGGCATCAAAGAAAAAACTCCCTTTTCCTCTCATCTGAGTAGCAAACTGATTAACATCCGGAGCAATAATTTTCCGCTTATGAGCTTCAAGCATTTTGTTGCTCTTGTAATCGCTATAACAATTGCTTAATAGCTGCCAATGATCCTTAGGCGGGTAGAAAACTTCCCATAGCGAATCATTTTTTTCAACAAATGGTTCTAGTACTGGTGAAGAGAAGCGATAGATGTCATCAGCAAAAGTATCCTTTATATCTAGTTCAAAGTATCGCTCATAAATGTTGCCAACCACATCAATGCTACGTGGACGTATGGCAAAAAAATCACCGATCTTCATATGGTTACCCAATGGCCAGTTTAACACAAAACCATTAGTTTTTCGAAAAAGTGCTCTATACAGATGTGCTAAATTTTTCATACCGAAAGTTTATTAAGGTCCTTCCTAAAAAAAGGAAAGACCTTATATAATGATTTAAAATTAGCTTCCTACAGCAGCTTCTGCGGCATGGAGGGCAGCCTCGGTGTTCAGCAGATTTGCATTTGCTCGAGTTAAGTCATTCTTAGCTTTAAGCATTTGTTGTTCTGCATCATCCGCGCTTTGTTGAGCTCTCTTCTCCACATCTCTCGCTCCTTGATAATACTCCTTCACCACGGCATCAATCGCGTTGATATTTATATCATCCCCTATTCCAGTTTGAGATACCATTTCATCAATTAGGTAGTTCAGCTCTATCTGAACAATCTCGGCCGTATTGCTGGCTTGATTGGCTGTTGATAATGCATTAAATGAAGAGGTCAGTGTATTCACTATGAGCGACACTGCCTTACTAGCATCATTTGCTGCATTAGAAGCTTCTTCCACTAGTTGTGAAGAGATCAAAGGGTTAGAGGATTTTGCGCTCATTATGGTCTCTGCTAAGGCACTAATATCAATTGCGGCCGCCAGCGTCATTTGTACCACTTGTTGCACTGATTTTAGCATCTTCTTTGTATCTGCATATGTATCGTTCGCAGTAGAAATAGCGACCTGTGCAGTGTTATTCAAAGACTTTACCTTTTGACTAGCATCCACTGCCAGATTATCTTGAGCGGTCATTTCAGTCAGCCGGTTGCCAGCTTCGCCTAGCAAATTCTGAAACAATTCGTTTTTTGATTCAAAGGACTGATAGGTCGCCTCCGCATCCGCCAATACTTTTTTGGCATCCTCAACCATGCGTTTCAGCTTACCGATTCGCTCGGTTTTCTGTGCTGTCACATCGTCAAACGCCTTTTTAAAACTGCTCAATGGTTTGAGCTCAGTCATACCTGTTGTTTTCATAATTTTCTTTTTTTTAGAATTGATTAAAATTGACAATTATTCAACTACACCGTAAAGTGCGTTTGGATCAGCATACTTAGAATGCACATCCTTGTACTTATTCTTATCCTCAGGGTCTGATGACTTGATGGCAGTGTAGACCACTGCCTGATACTGAATTGAAGATTTCGCATAGTGCTTTCTAATAAATTCAGGGTGAAGCTTCTGATAAATCTGATCTATGCGTTCCTTTTCACTCAAGAAGTCACTACTATCTGCTAAAATTTGGAGTGCTACTTTTGACAGATATAGCTCATTGAACTGAAGCGGTTCACCATAATTATCTGTTGCATCCTCAAGTAGCTCTGTAAAGAACAAAATATCCTGGGGCTGATCCTCCGTGTCAATTTTTTCGGAACCGTATTGCTCAGCAAAGTGAAAAATCAACTCAGATCTGTTTTTGTTAAATATTGCTTTGGAATAAGCCGTCAAAGTGCTCACATCGTCTTTGATTTTTTTGGCTTCCTTTTTAGCTAAATCCAGTGCAATTTGAGCGAGATAAACCTCGTCCTGAGCTTCTTCTACCTCAAGATTTGCCTCTCTTAAGAGAATAATCATTGCTTCGAGGTCGATCTCATCGTTCTCTTTTTCAC
The DNA here is from genome assembly GCF_033344935.1 of Reichenbachiella sp. Lineage (NCBI taxonomy): Bacteria > Pseudomonadati > Bacteroidota > Cytophagia > Cytophagales > Reichenbachiellaceae > Reichenbachiella > Reichenbachiella sp. Next base: position 3,418,962 of record NZ_JAWPMM010000001.1, read on the forward strand.
TCTCCTTAGTCTTCTTCTTTTCCTTATCCTTAAGGACTTGAAGCTCAGCATCTTGAAGTGCTTTCTCTATTCGATTAAATTCAACTACCTTATCCGCTAACTTGGCCTCAGCTTTCTCGAATTGAGCTTGCTCTTGATTTACACTGGTTTCAGCATTAAAGAATCTCCTTAAGAAATCATCCAGTTTCAACTTCGCCAATGATAGTCTTTCGACCGCTTCTCTTTTTTGAATATCGGCCGAAATATGGTCCCACTTAAAAGGAGTCGCAGTATAATAATTACCCTTCTGAATTACTCCCATTAGATCAGAATCAAAAATAAAGTCGCTTTTCTTATCCTTGCTTGCTTCCAATTCTTGCTGCTGGAGCTTCTGATAAGTTATTTTCTTCTCATCCGTAATAGCTTCCTGGCCAGTTTTCGGAGTATAAATCTCAGTCGTCAATTGCTCCTGATACTCCAAAGTGTCATCACGCTCACCCTGGTATTCTTTAATTTGCTTTTTCAGTCTCTTTTTTACAGTTGGGTCCTTCTCAGTTTCTAAAGCTGTCTCCAGACTCGTCACCCGCTGCGCCAAATGATCAAATTTTGCCTTGGTAGCCTGAAGTTCTGAGAGCATTTCATTTAGCTTGTTGTTGGCTGTATTGTATTCATACTCAGCCTTATCCATTTGAGCTGCCAGATGGTCAATATGCCTATTGATTCTATTGGCCTTAACGTTATCAGCTTCCACCATCAAAATGCGAAACTCTTCCTTGTCTGGATTATATTTTTCATAATCAACTTTGAAGGAAACTTCAAAATTTCTCGAATCAAAGAATGGCGTGTAGACCTTCAATTCATCGTCATACTTCTTCACTCGATAAGGTCTCTTTTGAAGTATCAATTCTCTCGATGGCAGAGACAAATAATAGTCCAGACCATTGACTCTGTTTTCTGTTGTATCACGATATATAGCAAATATGAAAGCTACGTAATACTCTCCCTGTTCTATCGGCCTTCCCTTATAGTCGACAGCAATTCCTCTTACGTTTTGCTCATCGCAAAAAGGTCCCGATGCTTTAGTATTGCTGGTCTTTTGTTCCGAAAAGTCAGGTAAAATTGGAATTCTGGCTTGATCGGTACCAAGTAAATAAAACCTTCGTCTATAGATATCAGCTCCATCTGGTGTGATTTCATGATAGGTACCCACTTCCATCTCTCTGGCCAGATTGATATCAAATGCGTTGGCAGCATCTTTTTTTACCATAACCATTCTATAGGCCTTCAGTTTGTCTTCGTTCTTGAACTTATTGAACTGTATAGTGTAAGACTTACCAGGTCCTATCAGTGGCCAATCGTCAAGAAGGTTTTCATCCCTTTCGTCATAGTCCTCATCCACTTTTTCCTGAAGCAACAAATCATTGTTGGAAACCTGATTGATCAGTCGGCGAGTAGTCTTTATGGCTTTATCTTGCTTCTTAGCAATATCAAAAGTTCCGGCCGCTGCCGTCTCCACTTGTCTTGACTCTGTGAGAGCTTCATTTGACGCAACTGTTTTTTCAGACAGACCGCTATAACGTCCAGCTGTGGAAGAATGAAGACCTTTTATGGCTGCCAATGTTGCCTCCGCATCATTAACCACTGTACTGGCCGTCGATTGAGCTGCTTCGATCGTAGCTTGTAGTGAAACCAAACTAACTTCTTCAGCCTTTTTAGCTGCCTCACTTATTTTACCAAGCGCTGTCTGAAGGCTATCTTTAAAACGGCCATGATCAGCAGCATTCACTACCGCATTTATGCCTGCCACATCACTAGCTAATTTAGTGATGGCATTTGCTGAAATTTGCATATTAGTAGCAGCCGTTGAAACGTTGCTAGTTGCTTTACCAGAATCAACAAGCGATTGTTTCGCAGCTTTAAGGACATTGTTAGCACTATTTGTACTCTTCACCACCTTATCGTTCAACTTGAGCGCCTCTTTTTGTTCTGTTTTATAGTTTCGGTGGTTATTCTTATTTTTTTCCGTAGCACCATGCGCATGATATAACGACAGCTTAGCCGCACTTTTGGCATGATCATACTGGTACTTTTCCTTAACGAATTCTTCATCAGAATTTTTGATGGAATCGTGTAGTTCTTTTGTGTACTTATTCATGATTTGATGTTTAAAATTTTAATTAAGTATTGATGCAGGTCTATCAACTTGCAACTAACTAGTATCATATTTTTGTTTGTCGAATAGCATATAATATCTTTTAGATTGTCCTACCTTCTTTTTGAAATTCCTTTTGAACACCCTGGATGACATCTTCTTTCAGGATAAATTCTGATTTTCTCTGCAAAGCTCTCAAGGCGCTGTAGCGATAGACATTAATTGCAGAACCTCCGGAGATTTCATAGTCTGCGGCCAACTTTGAAAGATCCAGATTGACTTCAGGCTTTAATGGCCCATCAAAAATTTTGCTCCATATCCGATGTCTATTTTTTTGGTTCGGTACCCCGAAGTAGATCATGGACTGAAACCTCCTTGAGAAGGCCTCATCAATGTTCGATTTGAGGTTTGAAGCCAGAATAATTACACCAGGAAAGTCCTCTATCCTCTGAAGCAGGTAAGATATTTCTTGATTGGCAAAACGATCATTTGCACTACTTCCTGAACTTCGCTTCCCAAATAGGGCATCTGCCTCATCGAAAAATAAAATCCATTCATGTCTCTCTGCATAATCGAAAATTCGTGCAAGGTTCTTTTCTGTTTCACCTATATACTTAGAAACTATAATGGACAGATCTACACGGTACACATCCTTGCCCGTAGTCTTGGCTAATAGACACGCAGTGAGAGTTTTTCCCGTCCCAGGAGGACCATAAAATAAGCTTCTATAACCCGGTTTCACCTTCTTAGAAAGGCCCAATTCATTCATCATGAATGATCCATGCTCTATCCAGCTTAGGATTTGATCAATATCTTTTTTGACCTCCTTTTCAATAATTAAATCTTCCCACTCCAGACTTGTCTCTATTTTCTTAGCCGGAAACACTGAATAGCTTGGTTCAGAATTTTCACAGGTCATAGTGAGTGATAGATACTTCTGAGAAATCAATAGTGGCGCGCTCATTTGAGGCTCAAACTCTTCTTCCTGGTTAAGGAATAAAATATTCTCTATAGAAAATGGGTGATTTTTATCGAAATAAGATTTCGCCTTTAACCTACTCTCTAAATCATTTCCAGAAAGAATAAACATGACTGTCTCACCAGTGGGTAAAAAACCGCCATGAAATTTACCTAAGTACCCACCAAACTCTGTATATCCACGATCCAACAATTCGTTCTTTGAAAAGAAAAGATCCAATAGTTGTGGTCTGATATGAGGTATCAATGCCAGTATTAGAATTGCTCTCTCATCCTTTCCGAAATTATGCTTCTTAATTAGGCTCGCATATGTTGAATCATCGGAGCTTAAATCAGGTGGCGCTGGATTTTGAAACTCCGTGTTTTCAAAATACGATTGAAATCGATTTTGTAGTAAGGAAGAAAACCACAAAATTTCCTGTTCAATAGCCTCGATATTTTGCCTAATTCCACTCATCGCCAGCTGACATTTATAGGTTTATCCATCCAAGAATATTTAATAGGTGTTATGCTAAATGGTAAATGATCCATCAACATGTCGTAAGAGTTTTGCTCCACTCTCAACTCCCATGAATCTTCTCTATGTTCTAACTTGCCTTTTCTCCAAAGCCAAGAGCCTCTGAATCCTTCTATTGAACTACTGCCAATAATTGACCAATAGTCAATGACAGCATTTATCAATCCATCAAGCATCTCGCGTTGATTTTTATTCACGTCAATTTCTGCTCTAATTGGAGCATCAACAGGAAGACCGCACAGTACTTTATTAAGTGGCAACTGGTGTTCGTCGAGGAGCGGATCATCCAGCATAAGATGCTGCAATAGCAATACAGCCTGTTCTTGATGATCTCTCGAAATAAATTTCCCATCTTCAGTCAGAAGGCACCTTTCAAAAAGCGTAGGCAAGTATGGGTTTAACAAAGCCAATCCAGCATTCTCCAAATAAATTTCATCATAGAGAACATCAGCGCTTTCATCAAAATAAGGAATGACCGTAGACTCTTTGCTTGGTGTTTTTTCAAAAAAGTCCTCGGAAATCATCTTCTTGATCGTATCAAGATCTAGCGAAACATTTTGATCAGTCAAACTGGTCAGGTTAGACTCAATAGACTCTATTGCCTTATTCAAATTTCCTTCTGCAGGTAGACTCAGGGCAGAAAGTTTCTTAGATAGAACCGGTATTACTTGTAGGTAAACTGCAGGAGCGGTTCCTAATACTAACTGAGCAAATTCTTCGACAAAAGCAGGTTTGGCATCATTGTTTTTGACCAGACTTACTAGAGCAACTTGGCGTGCAGAAGCTAGAAATCTGTTGGTAGACTGCTGACCCAGATTGAGATTGATCTCCAATGTCCTAAGTAGTTGAGTCACTTTTCGACCAAACTGCTTGTCTAATACTGATAAGAGCTTATAGAACGTAGAAAGGGATATTTCCCTTCCGATACCTATGAAAGAATTGGTACTCCAATCGTGGTTGGACAGACCCCTCTTTAATTGTCCTGGTTTTTTTAGCAAATGAATGAGCAAATCATCCACACTTCTAAAACCGTATTTTGACAACTCTGCTCTGTTGACAATGCCTTTAATTCCCGAAATAACTACTTGGGTTATTTCTTCATGATCAACGGACTTATCTTCGGTATTCTGACTTACATCGAATGATTCTGTTTCTATTTCCTGAACATTGAATTTGATGGCTAGTTGATTGACCCATAACGATAAACTTTCATCATTAGCGTGAGTATTGAGCCAAAGCAAGGCCTTGAGTACCTGATCGAAAGCCACACCCGATTTTCTCGAAACATCAATAACTTGCCTTTCGAATAACGATGAATCTGAACCTGACAATACGCACCTAATCATAAGTTCAACTAACCCTTCTTGAAGGGATCCAAAATTGACTAAATGATAAAAAGGAAGCTGCGAGATCTTACTATACATCTTTCGCCAATCTTGTCGATTTGATCGACCAGAAGAAGCAACAATTTTCTCAAATATTGAATTGTCGGAGACTTTCACCAATCCCTTGACAAAAGTTGACTTATTAATATGTATTGATAGAAAACGATGAAATTCCTGTGGACTTTCTTCAACAAAGCCTTTGAGCAAATCCCGGACACTATAAATTCCTTCTTTCCTAAAAATAGAATGAACTTCTCCAGTGGTAACACTCTCTTCTATCCATTCCCAATCTATGCCCTCGTATGAAAAATCAGTAATAACTTCTTGGGTCGTCATTATTTCTTCATCAAATAGCTGGTCTATTATATTAAATACATGATGAGTGGTTGAAAGATCTTTGACTGAAGTCAATCCCTCTTTCAGAAGCGTAATCAGTGAAACATATGATAGGTTGTAATGATTGGCAGTCTTATGGATCAAATTCTTCACGAATACCTTATGGTTGAAACTGCTACCATGATTATCCGCCAATATGCTCATGATAAAAGTCCATAAAACATTAGGGAAATTTTGTGAGGACTCTGGAACCACTCCGTTAGATTGCTGTTCTTTAACAATGGCAGAATGGTACGCAATCACAGCTTGATAATTGGTAGGTTCGAGGAGCTGAACGACCTCCTTCGTCATACCCTGCCCCATCAATTCAATAAATTTTTTCGTCCATCGATATTCTGTAGCATTCGACTTTATCAACGCAATCAGACCACTTCTTCTTTGAGTCAAAAAATGGGATAAAGATTTTTCGAATCTTTTATAATCCTCCTTATTCCTACCAGTGACATGATCAGAATGGAGATAAGCCGAAAGCTCCTCCAAAGACAAAACATCCTCCTTAACTTCTACCTTCTTTGTTATTTGCTCTTTGTCCAAATCCCAGGAAGAAATAATCTCACCAAGTAGTTGGTTCAACTCTGCCTGCTTAGCATGATTGGCATAGTGTTTTTGGGCGTTTTTTAGCATCAAAAGGATATGACTCAACGCAAGATTATAGGTCCCAGCTAATTGCCTTAAAGTACTCATCAAAAATGATCGAGTGTTGAAGTAGGAACCTCTTTCTTCATACAGATAATTGAAAATAAACTCCCAAAAGCGTTTAGATGCATCCTCAAGACTCCTACCAAATAGGGTTTCCTTTTTCTCAACATCGCACCATCTAGTGTGGTAGTTTAGAATCAACTCGGACTGAGATGGTTCCACCTCTCGCACCAGATCAGCAATAGACCGATTATCTAGTTGTAAAATAAGCCTGGTTCTAACCTGAGTAGACTTGAGGAGTACGTTCAAATCTTTTATGAGCGGTTTTCTTGAGGAAGCAAAGGCTTTCCTAAACATATCATTGAATGAATGCCACCTTTCTTGATTAAAATTCCATGGCATGTATCCCTTAATAAGAAAGTGTCTCATCATACTAATCAGACTTGATTCGCCGAAGTCCTGTTCGATGCGGTCTGGACCCTCATGCACCAATTTGGTATTGAGCACCCTACTGAATTTCTCCAGAAATACCCCAGGCAGTATCTTTTCGAAATTGTCGTATGGAATATCTCCCAGATCAAGTTCAATCCTGTTAATATACTGAAGCACAGGACTGTCGTATAGTGCCAAGCATTGGTCTGTTATGGTAGACAATTCGGTCCGAATGACATCCGACATTCTCTTTTGAAAGTCGAGACTCTCGTCTTCCAAATTGAAGGAGACTTCAAATATTTTGCTCTTTATAGTATGTGTTCCTCCATTCATTTTTTATTACTTCCTATGGTTGAAGAATTCAATGAGGTTGGCTTTTTAATTAAAGCCAATAGTTTAGAACCTGCCTCCTTTGACTTAGGGCTCATTCTATTTCCGCGCTGCAAATCAGATATACCACATAACCACGCCGCTCTCAAATTCAAAATATGATTCATAGAACGTGCGCCCAAGCGGTACACTTGATAAGAAAGGTGAATGGGTCCCTGCCTGTAAAGTTCTTTGAGTAGCAATGGCTTTATTTCCTTGAATTTTGGAATCCATCCCGGAATCATTATCGAAACCTGAGGGCTTGACAAGATGTCATTCAAGCTATGGTGCTCATTAGACTTAGTCTTATGCATGACATCAAAATACATGCTCTTGTGCTTATCGGATAAGACAGCCGCCATTTCGACTGCATTTGATAAATTAAATTTCTTGCCGGTGAGCTTTGTACTTCCGCCATATTTTATGGCTACATTCCACTCACCCTGCTTAAGGGAATCCACAAGCAAAGCATGGTCAATTAAGATGAAGCCTTTGGTTTGTTCTATAAATTTTTGGGTAACATCCAAGTGGCATTTTAATGTTTTATGGTACTCCTCTGGGTTACATTGAAATTGAAAAACATCTTCTCCAAGACAATTAATTGTACTTAAATTCTTATGAAAGGAATGTTTTGTACTCTTAGATTTCGGATTCGAAATTTCTCCTAGAAAGCCTTCAATGTATCCGTTCAGGTTGAAGTCTAAGTCTAATTTGCGTTCCATCCCGCTGAACAAATGGGTGGTTGATTTATGACTAGTACTGGTTTTGTCTATTGGCCTCTCTTTCTTAAAATAAGATCTCCCAAGGTTACCACTATAGGTCGGGAACTTCTTTAGCAAACGACTAATATTCTCAACTTTGGCCAAATCATAATCTCCATATTTGGAATTCAGATCAAGTAAACCTTCTAGATCATACTTACCGCCATATCTGGCGTATAAATGTCCAAGCATAGTTGACTTCCTTTTGATATTATTTTCTGTGGTAGTACCATAACCAGCTAGTTCGACTGCGTATTGATTGAATTCGTCTTTCTGAAAATTCTTCCAGGTCTTGTGCGGATGGTCATCTAAATAGGCGTTTTCTCTTCGGAATACATCATAGGCCTTTATTATAAACTGAGCTCCTGGCACATCGTATAGTCGATTTGGATAATAGGTCTGGCAAAGCATGTTTCCTGCTTTGATTCCTGAATCAAAAGAATATAGATCAGACAAATGGGACAACTGCGACAGATGATCAGCAATCACCTGTTCAAACATCATCAAGTACGCTTTGAGCTGCTTTATTTGGCCTCTTTTTCTTTCTGGCACCCCATCGAAACTATCATTTGTCTTTAATCCATATAATTCAGGAAACATATTTTGTATGGAATGGTACTGTTCAATATTTCGATAGTTTCCTTGAGGTAACTTCGGGGCCAGAGAATTTTTGAAGTTATAGTTGCTTACAGGGTTTCTATCCGTTAGACTTTTATAATAGTTATCAACTTTTGCCTGGTCAATGGACCTGACTTGCTTATTACCATAATAAAACTTAAGCCGTTCTGGGTACTTTATTTCTGTCGAAACCCTAGAAAAGTCAAAAAACGGAGAGGTTTTTTGATCTATTCTGATATGTCCCTCGTCACCAATTTTAGTAGTATTTCTCAGGTGAATCGAAAAATCAAAAATGGAATTAAACCTGTTTGTTGAAAGTAAATCCGAACGCATTTGGTTGGGATCTAGCACTAATCTCCTTTCCTGAAGATTGTCATCCAAAACAAAACCGTTTGCCAGTTTCGGACCACTCATAATTTCACCCACCAATAGATCTGTCTTGGCCAACTCTTGGTAGGTATGAAACTTGATATAGGAAGACAAATAATTATTTAATACATAATAGAGCTCAGCGATACTTTGCTCAACATTGACAGTTGATTTAAAATGAAAAGAACCTCTTAAGGTTATGAGCGCTGGACGCAACAATTTTGGGCTTTGATAATAGTCGCCAAGATTCCGATGCTGATACAGTAGTCCTGATATACCTGCCATAATCAGTCTTATCTCTTTTGACAATGACTTTGGTAAGTTATCTGGCATACCATTGATTGTCTTTCCCGTACCATTAGATTCACTATCTATCCAAGTCGCTTTGGCGTAATCATCAAGCTCCACTGTCACTTTGAAGGCCTTTGCACTCTTTCCAAAATTGTTTATGGTAACCCAGGCATTCTTGATCCCTTCAGTTCTATCAATTAGCAATTTTCTTATATCATTCGAGGTGACAGGATTAGTAAAAAGAATATCCTCAGCGGGCAACAATCCATTTTTTAATGGAAGAGTATGATTCTTAGCTGTTAGCAGGTCCTGCATGCTGAATTGACCACGATAACCAAGGTCTAGCAATGCAAAGCATAGGTGCTCTAATATAGTCATACCTGGGTCGGAGGGATTATAATTTGTCCACTTTTGACCAGACATATCTTGTATCGTTTCAATCCCGTCATTCAGTAACTTTTTGAAGTCAGTAGAATCACCTGATTGGACATCTGACTGAGCTGGTATTTGATCGATATTTTCTTTCACCTCCATCATGCCACTTTATTTTTTTTTGCGCTTGGAATGAATTTATCTGGATTTGAAGACCCCTTGGCCAAAAAGGTGATACCTGATGGGACAACAACATTTGACATGTCTTTGGCTTGGATAGCTACATTTTTTGTTAGCTTGTTTTTTTTGCTCTCTCCATAAAGCATTTCATTTTCGAGATAAATGGTCAATTGGCTAAACGAGAGCAAATAACTACGACTGCTTAAAAATTGAATGATATCATTTGTATATAGACATCGTGATTTATACGACAAAGTGTTTTCCTTAACCCAAGGGGATAGAAATCTCATCAACTCAGAGCCGAGCTTATCACGAAGCTGATTTGTATCTTCTTCGGATTTGAACACAGGGTTTATTCCGAAATAAAGATGTTCAAATTGAGCATGACATACGTCTAACGAGATATTCGGTGGAACAATTGGTAGGCAGAAGGCATTAATTTCTTCCAGCAGATTGGCACTACATATAGGCTGAAACATTCTAACACCATCACTTTTTTCTGTCCACGGGATTACGGATATCTTCACCTCATTTGACTTTCCTCCACCCCAGATCTTAGAAGCTGCCTTCACCTCATACAACTCATTAAACCTTTGGAGAATTGCATTTTCATAATCTTGGATTGAAACCAAACGTTGCTTATAGGCTATGCGATTGGCTACTCTTTGCCTGAAAATACTTTTAGTCTCAGGGTTAACACTCCCAAAAGAGTCAAAAGGCTGGGTGACCTTTGAAATACCCTGCTCCGGCTGAGTAAACTTGGTTATTTTGCCTGCTGACAAATCGTTCAGATCATTTTTTGTATTGTTAGCCCCAATTACTCTAGCCGCCATCACGGCGTTGGTTCCTACCATGGTCAATCTGCAATTTTCCACCTCATTTTGACTTCCATCAACTCTTAGCCAATATAATTTACCCGGCATGATAGAGCTCGTGTTCGACGGTTCATCCAATATTTCAATTTTCAAAATACCCATCTTGTTCAGTCCGAAGGTTCCATCACTAAGTACCTTGCATGCAGACCAGTTGTTATCCGTAAGTAGATCTACTTTTAGTTCGGGAAAAGAGCTTGATATATCCGAACCTAAACGATTTTCAACAGCCAGAAAAAGTGTGAGAATACTACTTCTTGTTAAGTTCTTAAAGCCGAGAAAGGCAAATCCTGGACTTGAATAATTAGGAATAAGCGGGGCACCTTTATTTGCTGTACCTTCAGATAATTGAACCATTTGATTGCCATACGGATGAATATGGTAAAATTGATTCTCTTTGGGTGCAAGTAAATCAACATCACACGCAGACTTATAAGACAAGGTGATGTCCTTTACTTTAGGAACAAATGGCTTACCTGGAGGTGGCTGAAAGGTAAGGACAACTTGACTTGAGGTATCCGTTACTTTTGAAGAAAAGACTTTGTAAAGAGCATTCTTAGCTCGCTGAGCCGTTCGCGTAAAACAACCTGGCTTTTTAGACTTTTTTGCCATCTCCGCAGCCAGAGTTGTATTGTTTAAGGTAACCATGGATACTACCTGAGGATAAATAGAATTTCCAAAGGACAAGGATGGTTTTGTCAATTCAATAGCAACAAATCCACTTTCATTGTGACCTGTATAAAGTACGTTAGGGTCAAGCGTATAATCTGGAGTTATCGATGTAGCCAGGCAGTATGAAGAATATGTGAGTGTCGCATCTGGCTGATTTGGCAAATTTGGGTTACTATTCTTGCAAGGATTAGATGGGATAGGCTTTAAACCATCCTTGTCATCTTTGAACAATAGACCTTCTCCATTGCTTTTCCATACGCCATTGTTTAAATAATAAAGCTGAGATTTAAAGTTTGATTTTTGAAAATATGGGCTAGGAACCTCTGTATTCTTTTTAGGATCATACTTGCTTAAATAGCTGTTATACTGATCATAGTAATTGATAAAATCAGCATCGCATGGCAAATTCACCCATCCAAGGTTAAGCACCAGCTGAGATGTTTTTTTGACAAACGGTTCATAGGAACCAATGTATAACTTGTTTGAAACAGTTGGAGACTTACCAAACGGCATCACCAAGGTGTTTGGTGACGATGAACCTGATACCGTGTGAAGAGAAGTAGCAGGCAGTTCGGTTACAAATGAATTAATTATGAAACCGCTCAAGCTACTTTTGCTCAAAATATCAGAAAGAGATTTATTCAATAAAACCACTTTCATAATAGGCCATGACGACGAAAACCCCGAACCATGAACCTTGGCATTATAGGCTACTATTGAGGGATCCGTGTCTTTTAAAGAAAGGCAAAAGTTCAAGGAGATACTATTGGAAGAGGTCTTGATAAAAGACTTTCCTGGCTCGAGCGTCAACCAACCTTTTTTACCTGTTATCTGCAATTTCAACAATGGGCTAATATCCTTTCCCAAGAGCTTACTATGCTCATCAGAAATCTTGAGAAGAGATATGGCAACGTGAACATCTCTATGACCTCCTGCCAGAGTCAAATCAGGTGAGGAGATCGCAAATCCTAAGGGTAATTTTTGGGTGTTTGTTGCTGCATCCCCATACATGCTAAAGGAGTTGTATGAATTGGTCACTTGATCCAGCATAGGTTTCTGAAATGCCTTGATCTGTCCCCCACCCAGAGCTTGATTATTGCCCCAACTACATGTGAGATATTGGGATATTTCAGATCCCGTAACTATTAATTCCTCATTTGTTCCGAAGACGATAGCTTGTCCGTCACCGTCGGCACCTCCACTTAATGTACTTCCCTTCTGTACCTTGACGGGTTGATGCTTTTCATCCAATTTGAGCAATAAGTAAGCACTGTCTGGTTTGGCTCCAGCCATTTTGAAATCGAGAATATCTTGATAATAAAAATCAAGATGCCTTTCCGTGAGACCATTCAGAGCTCTTTGCTGATTTTGATAAGCTTTTAAAAAGCCACACATCAAGGAAATGTGAGGAGCTGTTTCTCCACTATCAAAATTTATGTAAAACTGCTTCCGAGATTCATTAACAATAGCTTGTATGAGGTGATAGGCTGATCTAGCACTCTGATTGACTGCCTCCAAAAATTCGCTCAATGATTTGAATGCAGACTTTGACCGCTTAGTAGTGTCTGGAAATGGATCAAAATTCCAGATAACATCAAGTTTACTGAGCTTCTTGAATTGATTATCAATTTTTTCTTTATCCGTAATGAAACCCTTATTAAGGACATAATAGTAGCAACTGTAAACGTCCTTAAGCGAAAAGCTGAATTTTTGCCAAATGATCTGTTTCAAATACACCTGAAACTGATGATCTATATAATATTGGGTAAAGACCTTGTAGAATTCATTGACGCGAACAACAGCCTGAAAGATCGTCGAGAATATCTTCCAATACATTGCTGCATTAGCATCCACTTCATCATTGGTAAGACCATTTGCTGAATTATTTCTGATACCTGAGACCAATGATAAAATGTCTCTATAGTCCTCCTCAAATCTCCAATCGCTGATAATAGCTAAAAGAGAAATCATATCGGTCTTGAAAAAATCTGACCAATCTCCCTTTTTTTCGTCATTTTCATCATAGTACCAAAATTGCCTTGATACTTTCTCCATATACGACAACATCTCTGGCATGGTGCGCTCATCTAGCTGCACCGTATCAGGGTTTAAAAGCAGGTTTTCTCTCTGAGATTGTGAGGTTCCAACTGCCGACCTTATGACGCTATCGTTTATTCCACTCATTATGGCTCCAGATTGGTTCCTTCATTGATATAAAATGGGAAGACGAAATTATGACGAGAGTTCACCTTTCGGATTGTATAGGTCAACTTGACAGCAATGAAGCCATCTACCTGATCTCTGGTGTCAATTGATATATCGTCAACAGTTATCCTTGGCTCATAAAGCCTTACATTTCTTTTTAATGATTCTTTTATCTCACTTTCCAGAAGAGAGTTCTGCGAGCAAAAGACGAGTTTATTAAGTTCAGTACCATATGCATGATTGAGCGCTCTCTCTCCCTGTCTGGTAGAAAATAGCAACTTGAGGTTTTCGTTGATGTTCTGCACATTTTTTGTCATGAGCACCTCATTGCTCCCCTTTACAAATACTGGTGGTGAGCCCCAGCCAATTCCAATAAATTCGTTCTCTTGTATTATCATTTTTATCCTCCTATTTCTACCGTTGGTGCTCCCATTATTATTGTTCCTCCGTGCGCTGTTTCATCTCCCATTCTGGCTGCCGGACGCCCTTCGATCATCACGGTAGCACTTCCCATGACCACAGCATCAGGAGGCCCTACGCACACTAGCATATCACCTACTACAGATGCCGGCATTCCTTCTATAATCACAGTAGGTGCACCTGGCCCAACAATGGGGCCACCCACATGGGGTATTGGTGGTAAACTTGGATCTTCCATTGGGCATTCGTGCATATCAGTTAGTCTGGCTGCTGGTGGCATATCTTTATCTTTTTAGTTAATCATAACCATTGCTCCATTGATCGAAACTTCCTCTCCTCCTGAAACCGTCGTTGTCATACCTCCCTCTATCTGCGCTTCCATTTCGGCCTGAGCTGTAATCGATGAGGCTTGCAGTGAAATCGATTCTCCCGCTTCTACAGTCACACTGGTTCCTGCTTTTATTGAAATAGCTTCTGCTGCCTGCAAATTCATATTGGAAGCACTTTTGATGGTGATTCCGGAAGAGGATAACTCAATCGAGTTTTCATTCTGATCCTGAATCATAATGTTTTGATCCTGATCACTCCAAATCATTTTATTCTCACCTGGTGTAGTAATAGTGATGATCTTGTTTTCATCATCGAATTCAAGCTTCAGTTTGTTTTTTGTTACAATAGCCTTTTTACTGTTTTGCTCATCGGGAGTATAAGGCGCTACCTTGCTATTGCTGTTGTATAAAGAACCAAGAATGATTGGAAACCTAGGATCCTCATTAAGAAAACCTAAAATAACCTCGTCTCCTACCTCAGGATAGAAAAACGACCCTGCTTCATTGGTTGCATAAAAATTGGACAGTCTGGCCCAAATACCATCTCCTCCTTCCTTGATAATAGGTACGTCAACCAGCACTCGGAACTGACCATCAGGGTCCTGATCAATTTGCTTCACAGTCCCATTCTGTAAGCCTTGAATGCCTGGCAAAAGGCCGGATGCCAAAGAAGCCTGCATTGCCACGCGGTCAGAAAACCATTCGGGGGTCATACCAATTTCTGCTTCGGTAATCCAATTGCCATTTGCAAATCGGTGTTCCACAGCTGAAACAATCGCTTTACCAGTGAATCGGGCACCCACTCCTTTGATATCTATCAATTTACCGGGTATAGTGTCTCCGTTGCCTTGAAAGCTCAGCGTTCCTCTTATTTTAGAATATTTAGACTTTGTGGCTTGTGCCTTGGCCCAAGCATTCAAATCCCCTTCTTCTAAAGGGACAGTAGATTGTAGTCCAAAATCGGAAACACCCATCACACTAGAAAGGCTACTATTGGAGACATTGCCCTGTCCGTAATCCGAAATGGTGGATTGACCATTCACAATCTTCTGATTTTTTAGATCCCAAGCATTGCTCTTTATGCTTTTGAATTGATACTGCGCATCAAGGGTGGCATCAAATTCCAATAAATCTTGACCATAGGTAACAGTCACAACAGCATCCGTCTCATCATCAGGGTTTTTGACTGAAACTTTTCCAGCATCTGTCATCACTACCATGCCGTTAGTCTCTGCGCGTGATAGGATAAAGTCCCAATCTGTAGAGTAATATTGAACCACTTCAGGATGCTGATTGGAAGTCGCGCTTATATCAGCCTGCAAGGCTCCATAATTTCCAATAACTGAACTAATAATATCACTGTCCTTTTGCTGCTTGAAATAGGCGTTTTTTCTTCCACTGGTCATTTTTATAGACTCGTCCTTACAAATCACCTCCAAAATAGGGCCGCCCATTTTTTTTACTTTCAAATTTTGACGAAGTACTACGCCTTTGAATACTGATTGATTGGTACCGTCATAGCCCAGTTTTATCTCTATTTTGACTCCAGGTAAGAAAGTAGATGAATCGCTAATAGGAAAATCTTCGGTTGCCGCGTTGCCATCTACAATATGTATTTCACAACCGCTGATCCTATTAACCTTTTTTTGAACCACAATCGACTTAACATTGTAGGTGTCCTTAATGGGGCTGCCATCTGCCAATATCTGATAGGTAACTAAATCCGATTTTTTTATGACTGGTGAAGCTAACATATCAATGAACGACTAGTGGTGGAAAGTACAGTTTAGTCCCTGGTTTGATATGCATCAGTGTATCAAGCTTATTGTGCTCGGCCACCATCAACATCTGAGATTCATCCTGATAAACATCATAAGTAAGAGCTGGTAATTGCTCGCCTGCTATCACCGTTTTCACATGAGTCATATCAGGAGAATTATCCTCCATCGCTTCAGATGGATTCTGAAATTCCTTAAACGTCACACTGACTTTTGCGCGTAAGGGAGAACCATCCGGCTTAAACAGCGTATAGTTGATCTTCATAGTGGTAAGGCGACACTTAAAAAGCATGGCTTTACCCCAGATCAGTTTGAGAAAATTAGGACTATGAATGGACCCATTGTAGTCATAGGCCACCTTCTTGAACTTTGTGATTTCAGAGGTCAAGTCTGTTCGGTTCTTGTCTACAACCCCTGTAGCATCAAATACCAAATCAAAATTAACAGATGATGGTGTACTCTTTTCGTACTTTATAGAGGCATCCGGCGTACCCGCTCCTTGCTCTTCGCTATACTGCACATTAAGGCTATGTGAATAGGATTCAGGATTCAGCATAGCCGTATATGACCCGACCTGGCTACTGAAGTTCTCATCCTTGTAGCCCTCTATAGTAAGTGGTTGTAGTTTCCCAGACATTAGCGCTCTCTATTTTTTTCTATGATTTTCATCAACTTCTCCACACATGCATCTATGATCTCTGTTCGAACTTTTGGTGAAATCTGAGCCGACTCACCTTGTCTGGCGGCACCAGTATCTGATACTATATTAGTTCTAATAATGAGTTCTTTAATTTCTACTGGCATCACATTCTTTTTTTAGATTTATACCTTCTTGAAGTAGGAATAAGCAAATTCCAGAGTCTCGATCGAAAGAGAGTTTTCCTGCGATTTAAAATCAGACACGCTCCATTTAACCGGATAAGCATTCACAAAACTCCAGCTCATCAAAGGCTTTCCTTCGGCTCCGAGCAATGAGAGCATTATAGACTTGGTCTGAATGACGGTTCCCAAATCTGAAGTCAAAGTATCCTTACACCAGGCAGCCAATTGAGAGCTGGTTGTGACCAAACCTCTCTTTAATATCAGGTTCTCCGACTTTATAGTTTTAGGCAGTTTGTACTTGAATCGGTTCTCTCCGCCACAGACGACCTCCTCAGTTTCAATCTGTGTGCTGATGCCAGAAGCCTCTTGAAATCCGGCATCAGCCTGACCAGATATCCCACTAAAGGATAACCGGAAGTAAAAAGATGGAGGCGGGTAATATGTGCTCGATTTACCCATTATCCGTTAGAAATTTTTAGTCCCTCGTGTGCGATCTCAATTGTGTCTACAGCCACTTCGTTTCCGTCAGACTTTAAATCTGTACCGGTGATTTTCGTTGGCCAGGCATTTTTCAAGGTCCAGGTCATGGTAGGTTTACCATTCTCATCCAGCAACTTGATGGTCACCGTCTGTCTTTTTATTGTATTCATTTTGATTTGGCTATACCAACTCCAAAATGAATTGTCTTTTACAAAAATCCCACGTTTCATAGTCACATTGCCGTATTTGGCAATGCCCGGCATTTTTATCGTA